>CAZNRY010000327.1:0-1513 GCA_964575675.1 uncultured bacterium | reverse complement strand
ATTCTTCCCCGCGACAGACGCTAAATGGTCAACTAATATCTTTACAGGCCCTAAGCGACGCGGGCTCGAGGCACGGCACGCCAAGCTGATGGTTGGTTGCGCGTCGACGCTGGCGGTCTTCCTCTATGAAACCCATGTTGCACGCCAGGCGCAGGATGGACGCAAGGGACGAACCCTGGCGTTGGGAGACGATGGGAGGAGTTCCTCGATCCCGACAGCATGCGCCCCAAGCTCATCGCGGCTTCGATCTTCATTGCAGCGTTTGAACTTCTGAAGTCCTCGATTGTGGATCGGATTGCAGACTTCTACCGCATGGGCCTTGAATGGAATCAGCGGGACCGTCAGGAGTACGAGAGCAAGGTTCTCTCGCGAAACCGGAGCGTCGTGTACGCGAGCCTAGACTGGCTTGCCGAGCGAGCAGCGATCAACAATGAGGACCTCGCGGTCTTCGAGCGGGTGAAACAGTGCCGAAACACGGTCGCGCATGAACTCCTCTCTGTCGTCGGCGGGACGGGAGCGCCGCCGGATTTCGATCAGCGGTTTGAGAACATGGTGAACCTGCTGAAGAAGATCGAGACATGGTGGATCCGGGAGGTGGAGATCCCCACCGACCCGGATCTCGCCGGGCAAGAGATCGATGAGAAGGGCATTGTCCCCGGTTCCGTGATGATGCTCCAGGTACTCTGCGACATCGCCCTTGGGGACCAGGAGAGGAGTCGTTTCTACCTTGATGGGTTTCGGAGAGCCGGAGCCCCGGACCGGGTTCAAGTTGACGGAGAGGGACGTCAGACCTAGACTTCGGGCATTAGAGGACTGCGCCTTTTGGCGATTCCGTGCAGTCCGCCCACCTGCCGCACCGGTTCCTGAAGGATCACCGCCATAGACGCGGGTTCCGTCGCAGCCGGAAGGACGGCGTCCCGCTCCGCACTCTGATCTCCAGTGAACTCTGGCACGCCCGAACTCCTTTAGAATCAGTCCATTAGCAACTCACCGCACCCTTTCGCCAAAAGGTGCAGCCCCGCCCTCGCTGCAACCCCACCCGCCATGTCCTTCGATCCCCCGAACCAGCGCCTACCCCGCTACCTCACGCAGGAAGAAACCCGCGCGTTCTTCGGCGTTATCGCGGATCCCCGCGACCGCGTTCTCTTCACGCTCGTCTACCTTTATGGTCTCCGGGTCTCCGAGGTCGGCCTCCTCACGCGCGGCGACGTTGACCTGGACCGGGGCCGCATCGTCGTGAAGCGCCTCAAGGGCGGTGCGTGGGCCGAGCGTCCACTCTTCTCATCCGCGCGCGATCTCCTCGCGATCCACGTCCGAAGCCTGAACGGTGGGGGACCTGCCGGCCCGCTCTTCCCGGGCAACAGTGGCTCCCTCCGGAAGCGGCAGATCCAGTCCCTTTTCTCGCGGTACAGGAATGCCGCCGGGATCCCCCACACCGCAACCACGCACTCGCTTCGCCATTATGCCGAGTCCCCGATTATGCCGAGTAAAATCCGGAGTGGCTGGTTGGGAC
>CAZNRY010000326.1:0-1521 GCA_964575675.1 uncultured bacterium | reverse complement strand
GTACATATCACCAGACAGCGGCCCGGCCGCAAAGCGGACGGCGTTGTGGGTGTTGCTCCGGCAACAGACCATGACGCCTTGATTCGTTCCTACCTGCCGGATCGCAGCGCCCCCAAGGACATCTTCCCTTGAGCCGGGTCCGGAGGGAGCGGCATGAACTTCCTGGGCGACCCCGAGGAGATGACCCGAGATGAGCGGCCGGCCGAGGCGCCGGTGCTAGACACCGTCCCGGATCGGCCTCGCCACGCCGCCATCGTTGTCGAGCATCCGCGCATCCTTGTGGTCGAAAGCCCTGGCTCTGCCGATCCCGACGCCGTCCAAGGCGCCCTCGAACTGCTTGTGAAGTGGGCTGTGCGGGCCCGCCAATGCCGCGAGCAAGCCATGGGCGAAGCCAGGCCGATTGCAGCTTCCGCGGACGGAAACGCCGGAGATTCGACTTGATGTCTCCGCGCCAGTCGAGGCCCTCTGGGGCCATGGACGCCGTGACGACCGGCCTGAAACCTGCAGCGATCTACCTGCGCCGGTCGACGGATCGGCAGGAGAAGTCGCTCGAGGACCAGCGCCGGGAGATCCTCCGGTACGCGGGGGAGAACGGCTTTGGCGTCGTGGCCGAGTTTGTGGACGACGGGGTGTCCGGGACATCAGGCGACACCCGCAAGGGGTTCCTCGCCATGGTGAACGAGGCCAAGTCGCCCGCGTGCGCATGGAAACACCTCCTGACCTGGGACGTGAAGCGCTTCGGACGCATGCCGAGCGATGAGGCCGGGCACTACCGCTGGCTCCTCAAGCAGTCTGGAGTGGAAGTCGTCTACACGAGCGAGGGGTTCAATGGATCGAGCTCGGACCGCTTCCTGCGGTTCTTCAAGCAGGAATCGGCTCGCGATGAGTCCGTGACCCTGAGCAAGGCGGTCGTCCGAGGCTTGGTGAGCCTGTCGGACGAGGGCTGGTGGGCGGGCGGCCAAGCACCCTACGGCTACGACCTTGGCTACTTCGACTGCGCCGGGAAGCTCTTTCAGATCGTCCGCAACACCGACGCGGGCGAGAAGCTGATCCTCGATCCGGAAGGGAACCCTCAACGGAAGGTGCCGCGGGGTCAGAAGGTGAAGGCATCCCGCAGCGAACACGTACGACTCCTCCCAAGCCTCCCGGATCGGGTCGAGGTCGTCCGACGCGTATTCGCCTGGTACGCCGGAAGCCCTGGGCTCGGGTTCAGGTCAATCGCGATCCAGCTGAATCGCGATGGCGTCGTTTCCCCTAGGGGAAGAGGATGGTCGCTTTCCTCGATCCGGGCGATGGTCATGAACAACTCGTACATCGGACGGATCGTCTGGAATCGTCGGGCCATGGGGAAGTTCCATCGGATCGCAGACAGGCGTGAGGTGGAACGGGACGGATGCGGGAAGCGACGGCTCGAATGGAACGCTCCGGAGGACTGGCTGGTCCACGAGGAGGCGCCTGAGCCTTTGATCGACCAGGGCACCTTCCAGCGGGCCCAACGCCTCTCGCAGGAGCGCGGCCACC
>CAZNRY010000325.1:475-1540 GCA_964575675.1 uncultured bacterium | reverse complement strand
CCTTGTGAGACTCGCCAGTGCGAGCCGGCCACGGTCGCCAGTCGGGGTAGCCCGGCTATCGTCTCGAGAGCAAGTCCTCCATGTAGAGCGGTGCTGGATCTCCATCGTCGTCGCGGAAGCCGTGCCCAAGTGCCAGCCGAATCCGAGCACGTTGTACAGCTCGATCGTCCGCAGCCGTCTGCCGTGGTCTGGTTCGGCTTTCTGTTGACGGAAGATCGCCACATGGAGCTGGGCCAGGAAGTGGTTCTCCCCGGCCTCTTCCGGTGGCATGTCCTCGCGGAGACTGCTACCTGGGTCCAGGGCAAGCGCCGACCCGACTTCCATCATGTACCGATGGGCCAAACAGAAGGCGGCCGCGCGGAGGGCATCATGGGACCAGGCCAGACGGATCGACCACTCGTCCGCTGCGGTTTGGCGCGTTTCCGTGACGCAGGCGGGCAGAGATTGCTCCTGCATCATGATCTGCCGAACTCCAGCTGCGTCCCGCTCGACCCGGTAGTCTCGAGTGAGCTTCCAGGTGGAAGGTCGGATCAGAACCCGCAGGGGCTGTTCCGCCATGTGGATCTCCGCGGGCGCAAAACAACGATCACGGATCTTCACGCCCGCTCTGACTGCAGCGACGTGGTGATTCCACTGCCGTCGCAGCCTTCCGGGCGCAACGTACCCGGACTTGGTTTCCGACACCAGATGGATCTCTATCCCGTCTTCAGCGATCTGTCGGCAGAAGTGAGCATCGGGTCCTTCGACACCGTGATCCAAGGCGGAAAGGACCTCTGACCCCGACGCTGACGCTCTTGCGCATCGGATGTTCCCCCCGAAGACAATCTCCCCGTCCTGGGGAAGCGAGCCGGATTGTTGAAGGGTCCCAACCAGGTCGGCCAGCGGTGCCGCTGCCAACAGCTCCGCCAGCTTCCCCTGAAACTTCATGACCATGTGGCCGCTGATGAAGTACACGCAGGCGGCGAGTTCGTCGTCGTTCAGCGCCTCGGTCGCGTTCCGCGACTTCGCATCCCAGGAGGGTCAAAGCGGGCCGTTGGCGATGAAGCGCCTGAGGCGCTGGAACCC
>CAZNRY010000325.1:0-465 GCA_964575675.1 uncultured bacterium | reverse complement strand
CTGAGTAGATTCCGCCCCGCGGATGTGAAATGCCCGTGTCCGCTCCAGCGAGTCCCGCAGATCGCGCGCGAGGGCCTCGCAGCACAAGTCATCAAGGGTGATCGGAGCCACGACTCCTCCAACTGCAGGCGCGATCGAGCCATCGGTCCGTGGCGCTCATGGTCATCGATCGGGATCTCCGTGTGGGGGTATGCCGCCTTCCGCTTCGCCCAGGACATCCGTGACTCTCCTGGCTGGGCGTTTTTCACGAGGCGGCTTCTCCGGGCGGACCTCCAGCGCCTTGCCGATCGAACGGATGGCCATGAGGACGATCAGCGGAAGCATGAGCCCGAAGTCGCGAAGATAAACGTGGACCATGATGATCTCACGCTGCCATCGGGACGGATAGTCGAGAACGAATCGACTTGTCGGATTGTCGATCCGCTCCACGTAGAGAAGATCGAGTGCGACCGCCAGACCGGCGAT
>CAZNRY010000324.1:0-1566 GCA_964575675.1 uncultured bacterium | reverse complement strand
CCAGATCGATGCCGAAGGTGGAGATCCCGTAGCCCTCCTTGACGCGGTCGGGGATGTGGAACATCGTCTCCAGGCCGAGGCTCTTGAAGTAGAGATAGAGCATCGCGGCGCTGTTCGTGCCGTCGACGTCGTAGTCCCCGAAGATGAGGAGCCGCTCCTTGGCGGCGATGGCGCGGTCGATGCGGCCCACGGCGAGCTCCATGCCGTCCATGAGGAACGGGTCGTGAAGGAGCGAGAGGTGGGGGCGGAAGAACTCCTTCGCCTTCTCGTAGGTGCTGATCCCCCGGTGGACGAGAATCTTCGCGATCGGGTCCGACACGTTGATCTCCTTCGCGAGCTGGTCGACGGCGGAGGTGTCCTCGATCGGGGTTATGGTCCAGCGGTATTCTCGTCTCATGATGCTGCTAGCTCTCGTCGCAAAGAAGAAATGCACCGCACGATTGTGCGGAGTGCGAAGGACCTCCCCGAAAGGATGGGCGGGGAGGTCCGAAGAAGTAACTGCGCGTCTGTAAGCCGAATTCTGTGCCCGGTGCGGAAGCACCAGAGCTGCAATCATTTATCTGGTTCCCCCTTCACAGGAGGAATCAAGCGACCTACCCATCCCGCCGCCCCCTTGCGGGGACATGAGCGGACGACTCAGACGTGGTGCGGGATATACGTGGTCTTGCTCCGAGTAGGGTTTGTCGACTCCCTGCATCGCTGCAAGGATGGTGAGCTCTTACCTCGCCTTTTCACCCTTATCTCGCGCCCGATCGCTCGGACGCGGGACGGTATGTTTTCTGTGACACTTTCCGTTGCCGGCGGCTTGGGCCGCGCGGCACCCTCCCGTTAGGAGGTACTCTGTCCTGTGGAGTTCGGACTTTCCTCCCCGCCTTCGCGGACCCTTGCGGGCCCGAGACGAGCGGAGCGATTGCACGACGCGCAGTTGTTTGACACGCTTGTTAAAAAAAGATCAGATTTCGAGCGGCAGCCTGCTGTCGATGCCCGTGTTCGCCAGAAGGTCGGCGTCGCCGTTCTCCTCGCGGTCGACGTGGAGGATCTTGAACGTGAACGGGGCCTTCGAGAGCATCCGCGTGGCTTCCTGATGGAACGTCTGGAGCGTCTTGTCCTTCACGCGGTACTGTCCGCACATCTGGCGGACCATGAGCTGGCTGTCGGAGTGCACGATGAGGTGTCTGCACTCCATGGTGATCGCCTTGCGCAGACAGGCGAGGAGCGCCTGGTATTCCGCGATATTGTTCGTCGCGGTGCCGATGTAGCCGCCGCCGGAGTAGACGACGTTCCCGAGCTCGTCGCGGAAGATGATGCCGATGCCGCTTTCGCCCGGGTTGCCGCGCGACGCGCCGTCGGTGTGCGCAAACAGTGTCATCAAAGGGCCGGGCTTTTCTCCGCGACCAGGTCCGAGACGAGGATGCGACCGCAGTGCTCGCACATGTAGAGCCTCGTATTCTGCCGGATCTCGAGCATCTTCTGGGGAGGGACGCGGCTGAAGCAGCCTCCGCAGGCGCGGCGCTTCACCGGAACGACGGCGGTGCCGCCCTTCGCCCTCTGGATGCGTTCGTCGCG
>CAZNRY010000323.1:0-1574 GCA_964575675.1 uncultured bacterium | reverse complement strand
AGCACCACCTGCATGGTGCCCCACTGCTCTCGTAGCGCCGCCTTCTGCCAGCCGGAATAGGGCCTGCTCCCGCTTGCCATTCCTTCCATGACAGCCCTCCTCGGGTTTCGATGCCTACCCAGTCTAACACTCGTTATTATTTTACGTATGATTAATCATTTTGTCAAAGAAACCAAGCCAACTCGTGCCTCTTCCCTGCTGAGACCCTCCACCAGGGCTACCCGCCCGCGGCCGGGAATGACTCAACTCAAACCGTGAAAAAAGCTCTTGAAATCCACATAATAGTGACATACTATATCGTTTAATGACATTATATCCCAATGAATGACAGAGTATCCTATATGTGAGGGAGGGACTTCTTGGGAAGGTTGGATGTCTCGGCCATCAGGCGGCGGCAGATCACCGACGCGGCTTTCAAGGTCTTCTCCGAAAAGGGCTACAACAACACGACCGTTGCCGATATCGCGTCCGAGCTGGACCTGGGGCACAGCACGATCTACCGGTACTTCGACAACAAGCTCGAGATCGCCGCGTCCGTGATCGACGACGTGGTCCTTCAGGCCGCGGGGGCCCTGGACGTCGAGTCGCCGGAGTCGACAACCACGCTCGAGCAGTACCGGGAGGTGCTCACCAGGATAGGCGACCGCCTCTTCGACTTCCTCGGAGACAATCCCCGGCTGCACCGGTTCATGTTCTTCGAGGCCATGCAGATAGACGAGTCCATCACGGAGAAGATCGACGCCGCGTTCGCCCGCTTCGCGTCGTTCACCGAGTCGCACCTGCGAAACGGCATCGAGCGCGGGTTCATCAGGCCGGAAACGCACCCGCGCGAGGCCGCCTACGCGATAAACGGCATGGTGTGGGAGGCGGCCAGGGGGCTTTCGCGCGAGCCGGACGTCACCGAGGATGCCAGGTCGGCGTGGTCCGGGAGGATCGTAGGCATGATACTGGACGGCCTGGGGGCGTAGGAGTTCTCGGGAAGGACCGCTGGAGAGGAACGCGGCAGGCGCGGATGAATCGGCGTTCGAATGTCGCAAAAGGGTCTGACCCTTTTGCGACGCAGCAGGCGTGTTTATGGAATGTGGTACTCAGTCCAAAAGGAGGAAGTTCGATGAGAACGGCAGCGTCAAAGATGAGTTCCTCGGTCATGGAAGACCTGGATTTCCCCGGGATGCCGGCGGACGGGGCGCCGACAACGGCGTTCGACTCCATCGCGGTCCTGAAATCCGCAAATGAGAACCTGCGGGACCTCCCCTTCTCGCTTGGCGAGGTGTTCGAGAACGCGGAGACCGTGCGCGGGTTCCCGAGGAGCTACATCAGGAAGATGAAGAAGATACGCGACGACACCATCGAGTTCCGCGAGAAGTACATCATCCCGAACATCGAGCAGATCGAGAAGAAGGTCGCCGCCGACCCGGACTACTTTCCTTGCGAGTTCATCAAGGAGGGGACGAAGTACCGCTTCCCGACCCTGATCATCCCCGAGGCGTTCGGCGGGCCGGGGTACCTGGCCGCCCACGTGGGCATAATGTCGGAGGAGCTCGCGGTCGGGTCGGACGGGTTCGCGACCTCCA
>CAZNRY010000322.1:0-1581 GCA_964575675.1 uncultured bacterium | reverse complement strand
ACCTTGGCCGGGACCAGGACGAAGTACAGGGTGTTCTTCAGCGCCCCCCAGAACTCCGGGTTCGCGAGGGTCCGCAGGTAGTTCTGAAACCCGATGAAACGCGCCGTGCCCGGGGTCCCGATTGCGTAGACGTCGAAGTCGGTCAGGCTGATCAGAAGCCCGCCCACCACGGGAAGGAAGAAGAAGACCCCGATCAGGGCCAATGCGGGCGTGATGAAGGCCCAGGCGGCCCGCGATTCGCTCCCCGCGATCGGGTTTCTCATCGAACAGTCTCCGCCCCGGCGGTCACCCGGCGCCCCTCCCGCGCCAGCAGCCAGCGCCTCTTCTCTAGGAAACGGTCGACATCTCGATCGAGGGCCGCCAATGCGGAATCGGCCGGCATCGACCCGCGAACGGCCATCTCGACGCGGTCCTGCAACCGGATCGCAATCTGCTCCCACTCCGGGATCTTCGGCGTCGAGACGACGCGCCCGAGTTGCTCGCCGAATGACTGCACGTTGAGATCGGACGAGAGGGCGGAATCGGCCCAGGCCTCCCGCCGGGCCGGAAGATCCCCACTCAAGCGATAGAAGCGGACTTGCTGGGCCGGCCGGGATAGAAACTCGATCAGCCGCCAGGCCTCCTCCTTGTGATGGGAGCCGCGGAAGAGGACGAGGCTCGCCCCGCCCGCCAGCGACACCGCGCGTCCATCCGTATCGGGGCCGGGGAGCGGCGCGGTCGCCCACGAATCCTGCAGATCCGCGGGGAGGCGGCGGCGGAACTCACCCAGGTTCCACGGGCCGCTGATGTACATGCTGAAGTAGCCTCGCGCGAACTCCTGATAGAGATTCGCGATCTCGGTGTTCGAAACCGGTGGGGCGAGGCCTTCCCGGTAGAGACCGATGTAGAACTCGAATGCGCGGCGGAAGGCGGGATCAGAGAAACTCCCGCGGGTCGCATCCTCGCTGAGAAGGCTGGATCCAGCCTGGAGCCCCAGGATCACGGCCGGCGGCCACTCGTTCACCGGCAGGAAGATCGCGTACTTCTCCGGTCCCACAACATTCTTCACCGCCTGCATCGCCTCGTGCCACCCGCTCCACGTCGATGGGAGCGAATCGTACCCCGCGCGCCGGAGGATGTCCTTCCGATAGAAAAGGACCCGCGTGTCGACGTACCACGGGATCCCGTAGGTCTCTCCGTCGACGACGTTGGTGTCCCAGATTCCGGAAAAAAAGGCGCCGGGGGCCAGCGCGGATGAGCCATTCACCCGAGAGTCGAGCGGTTCGAGCGCACGAAGCGTCTCGAACTCCGAGATCCACGTGTTGCCGAGCTGCGCGAGGTCGGGAGTGGATCGGCCCACGTGCGCGGTCAGGAGCTTCTCGTGGGCGGCGGACCAGGGAATCTGCTGCACATCGACGCGGATTCCGGGGTTTTCCCTCTCGAAATCCCGGACCAGCTCCTGTACGACTTCCCCCTCGCGACCCATTGCCCAGAAACGGATCGTCACCTCCCTCCCCCCCCCCGATCGTGCGCAACCCACCACCCCGGAAACGGCCAACCGGACAAACAGGGGAAACCGACCGGCCAAGGAAGCCGGAGGGG
>CAZNRY010000321.1:0-1647 GCA_964575675.1 uncultured bacterium | reverse complement strand
TGTTTCCTGGAGGCCCTGGGATGTTCCCCGGAGGTCCTGGGATGATCCCTGGAGGTCCAGGTCCTAGACCGGACTGGGGGGGTGGCCGGTCGATGCGTCGTGGTGGCGGCGACCAGGGCTCCGGTTGGGGACGCAGCAGTGGCGGTTCGCCCGATCAACAAGACAGCCGATCCCAACGCTACGAGGCCTTCCTGCGACAATTCGACGCGAATGGCGATGGCCTAATATCCCCCAACGAGGTTAGTGGATCGAGACGATCCTTTTACGACAGCGTCGTTCGCCGGGCGGGATTGGACCCGGCGGGGCCAGTGTCCCTGCAGGCCCTGCGCGATGCGCTGTCCCAGCGGGGATCCGGCAGATCGGGGGGGCCACCGGGCGGGATGCAGCCGCCGGGTCCAGGCTGGGGAGGCCAGCCCGATGGTGGCAAGCCGAGCAAGGAGACCGATACGGCGAAGTCCTCGGCGAGCCTCGTACCCGGATTCGGTCCGCCCGCGCAAGGACGGACCATGGCGGGGTTCGGTTCTTCGCCGGCAGCAAAGCCCGCCGCAACTTCCAGCTCCGCCTCCAGTAGTTCGCCCGCTCCAGCGGCCACGACAACCCCTTCCTCCGAGTCGCCGAGCACTGCTTCCGCTTCACCGTCTTCTGCCGGCTCGCCGGACCGCAGCCAGAGCGACGACCGCACGCGGAAATTCGCCGAAGCCCTCCTGCGGCAGTACGACAAGAACAAGAACAACGTCCTCGAAAAGGACGAGTGGATGCAGATGAAGAGCACTTGGAGGGACTCCGACGCCAACGGTGACAGCATCATTACCCTCGACGAATTGAGCGCCAAGATCGGCGGCTTCAGCCGATCGCGCCCGACCGCCTCGGGTAACTCGTCTGGAAGCAGCGGGCCGGCCGTATCGAGCGGCGGCGGCGCCAACACCACGTCGAAGAAGTCCTACCGCTTCCTGTCGCCTCATGAACGGTTGCCCGGAGGACTGCCCGATTGGTTCGTTCGCAAGGACGCCGACGGGGACGGCCAAGTGACGATGGCCGAGTACTCGCGGAGCGGCTGGTCGGACTCCATGGCCGATGAGTTCGTCAAGTACGACCGCAGCGGCGACGGAATCATTACGCCCGAGGAATGCTTGAAGGCGATGAATGCGAAGTGAGCGGGGGAAAGCTGTCCGTATGCCTCTAGACCGAGAGGAGTACATCGAGCAGGCCTACTTCTTTCGCACGCTCCGGGAGCGGATCCAGCAAGGCATGTCGACGCAGGATCTGTTCGGCTCGATCCCCGAAGAGCTCCTCTCGACGACCAAACTCCCCATGGCCCTCGATTTTCTCGCCGCGGAACTGCGGCTGACCGGCCGGTTCAGTCCGGCCATGGCGAGGCTGAGCCACTATTTCACTCCCTTCCAGGCCTTCGTCGTCCGGGAAGCGGAGCGCGACGAGGGAAAGTTCGATATCCGCATCGCCCTGGAAGTGCTGGAGCGCGAGGCCGATTACCGCTCCAAAGGCGGCTCGCTTCAAGGGTTCTTCCTGTACCAGTTCGAGACCCTTTGCCGGAACCGGCTCGGATACGACCGGGGACTGGACGCGGTCGCCGCCGATCCGATCTACGATGGGGCCTGGCGAGAGTGGATCACCACCGTGCGGCGGCAG
>CAZNRY010000320.1:479-1710 GCA_964575675.1 uncultured bacterium | reverse complement strand
CCGAATCGACCTTGACGCTGACATCGTGAATGACCGCACCGCCCGGAGCAATTTCGTTTATATGCTTGTCGGCGGCTTGTTGGTTGAACGCCAGCACCAACGCCACCGAATTATCGGGCGCATACACCGGCTGGTCGCCAATCCGTAATTGGGAAGAGTTGTACCCACCGCGAATGCGGCTCATAAAATCCTGATTGACAAAGACGTGCAAACCGGCACGGACGAGCGCACGCGCAAACCCGGCGCCGCTGGTGTCCATACCTTGACCGGCTTCGCCGCCGATCTTGATCGTCATATTGTTCTTTATCACGGAATATCTCCTCTGGAATGTGCAAACGATAAAACCCGGCGATCGATCAAACGTTGCGTTAGTTTGTTTTCAAACAACGACTTGCGATTTCAATTGACGAGGCATAAGGATTCACGCTCACGCACTAGAAGGACACTAACAAGATCAACGCCGACCCCGGAATGTGCTATCCGATGATCGTGAAGCCGTCGCGGGAGGATGCGGGCATCGGCATCGAGACCGCGTCGGTCGTCTCCACGATCGCGGAGCTCCGGAAGCGGGTGCGGCACGTCATCGAGCAGCACGACCAGCCCGCCCTCGTCGAGGAGTACATCGACGGCCGGGAGCTCAATGTCGGGATCCTCGGGAACCGCAAGCCCGTCGTCTTCCCGATCTCCGAGATCGACATGTCGACCCTTCCGAAGCAGTACCACCGGATCATCACCTACAATGCGAAGTGGATGAAGGGGACCGACGAATACGAGCATACGAAGGGGATCTGCCCCGCGCCGCTCCCGCCCGCCCTCGAGGCCACGATCAAGGAAATGGCCCTCAAGGCCTATCAGGTCCTCGGAGGCAGGGACTATGCGCGGGTCGATTTCCGGCTGAGCAAGGAGAACAAGCCCTACATCCTCGAGGTGAACCCGAACCCCGACATCAGCGACGACGCGGGCTTCGCGCGCTCGGCGCGCGCCTACGGATACGACTTCGACGAACTCGCGGGCAAGATCGTCGAGTGCGCGCTCGAGAGAGCGCCCTAGATGACGATCCGGCCCCTGGTCCGCGAGGACCGCGAGCCGCTCCGGCGGATCTTGTTCGAGACCGGCGTCTTCACCGAGGACGAGGTCGATGTGGCCCTGGAGCCCATCGACGTGGTCCTGGACAGGGCAGGACAGAAGGACTACGCGATCACCCCGGCGGTCCCGGACCGACGGGAAGTAG
>CAZNRY010000320.1:0-469 GCA_964575675.1 uncultured bacterium | reverse complement strand
GACCGACGGCCGGGTTCTCGCCGTTGCCGACACCGACAACAACCGGGTTCTCATCTGGCGCAGCATCCCGGCGGTGAACGGGCAGCCGGCCGATCTGGCGGTCGGTCAGGCCGACTTGAAATCGAGCGTGATCGTTCGTCCGCCCACGGCCGCCTCCCTGGCCGGGCCGCAGGGCGTCTGGATCCAGGACGGACGGCTGATGGTCGCCGAAACCTCCTCGCGCGAGACATACGAGAGCACCCGCATGTTCTATGCCAGGACGGCGTTCATCGAGGCGGCGAGGATCAGGGACTATTACCATGTGGGCGACGATCTGGTCGTCTACGCCAAGTATCTCTCATAAACAGGAAGGAAGATTCATCCTCATGGAACTCTGGCAGGAAATGTTGCGGCAAAGTGTCGATAGCGGCAAGGATCTCGTGGAGCGTTTCGGATTTGATAAAGAAATCTCGGAAAAGCTCAATTCGCT
>CAZNRY010000319.1:0-1727 GCA_964575675.1 uncultured bacterium | reverse complement strand
TGCGCAAGCTTCGCCCGGAGGTGGTTGCCAAGATCGCCGCTGGCGAGATGATTCTTCGTCCCGTGTCGGTCGCGAAGGAGTTGATCGAGAACTCGCTTGATGCCGGCGCCGGAGTGATCGAGGTCGAGGTTCGCGGCTCGGCCGATCGCTTCCTGTCGGTCGCGGATGATGGCAGCGGAATGGGAGAGGCCGAGTCGCTGCTTGCGATCGAACGGCACGCGACGAGCAAGCTCGCGAGCGAAGAGGATCTGCTCAAGATCCGGACACTCGGTTTCCGTGGAGAGGCCCTCCCCTCGATCGCGCGCGTGGCGGCGCTGCGGATCACAACCTCGACCGCGAGCGGGCCGGGCACCGATCTCCGCGTGCGCGGGGGACACCTCCAGGGGGTCAGGCCAGCGGCGCGGGCGCGGGGAACCACCGTAGAGGTCGAGGACCTGTTCTTCAACAGTCCCGTGAGGAAGCGGTTCCTGCGATCTCCGGCCGGCGAGATCCGCCTCATCCAGCGCGTGATCGCCGCCTACGCGCTGGCGCGCCCCGACGTTGATTTCCGCCTTGTCGTCGACGGCAAGGAGTCCCTCCGTCTCCCCGCCGCCGACCCGATGGCCAGGCTCGAGCAGATCCACGGACCGCGATTCGGCGAGAAGGTGCTTGCGCTCGTGGGCGAACACCCCCGCCTGAAGATCCGGGGCTGGGTCGGCATTCCGGAGATGGCGCGCTCCGGCGCCTCCGCGCAGACCTTTCTGGTCAACGGCCGGTGGGTGAACCATCCGGCGCTCGGGCCGGCGTTGCGGCAGGGATTCGGCGACCTGATTGCCCCCGCGAAGAACCCTTTCGCCATTCTGCTTCTCGAGCCTGCGGCCGGAACGGTCGACGTGAACATCCACCCGACGAAGCGGGAGATCCGATTCGTCGACGAGCAGGTCGTTTTTGCGGAGGTCGTGCGGGTCGTGCGGGAAGCGACCGCCGCGTTGGTTCCGGGGATGAGCGGAGAAGGGGGCCGGTGGGGGGCGGCGTCATACCCGGGATCGCGGGGCGAAGGGCAAGAGCTGCCGCTGCGGACGGCCTCGGAACTGCTCTTTGGACGCGAGGCGGCGGCGGCTGGCGACGGCGCGATCACACTCGAGGGCAATCCCGCCTTGGTGCCGGGGATGCTCCGCGAAACGGCGCAGGAGCAGGCCGCGGAAGCTGGGCGCGCGCCCATGGTGCCGCTATGGCAGCTCCACGATCGCTACGTCGTCGCGCAGACCCGCCAAGGGATCCTGATCGTCGACCAGCATGCGGCCCACGAGCGCATCCTCTACGAGCAGGCAATTCGCTGGTTGAATGGGGAGCAGGCGACGAGCCAACAGCTCCTCTTCCCCGTGGTGGTGAACCTTGCCCCCGGCGAGAGCGAGACGCTGGAGTCGATGCTTGATGAGTTCCCACGCCTCGGGATCCACGTGGAGCCATTCGGCGGAGATTCGGTGGTCCTGAGGGCTGTGCCCGCGACCTGGAGCGGGGACCCGGCATCGATGCTGAGGGCCCTTCTCGACGATCTGTCGGAGCGAACCCGAAGGAGGGAGGAGCGCCGTTGCGCGCTCGCCGCTTCCTTCGCCTGCCCCAGCGCGATCCGCAGTGGTTCGAAGCGCGATCTAGCGCCGATGAACCGTTTGAGTAATACGCTGTGCGCGACGGGGCGGACGCGCGCGCCAAGATGACCGATGTCGGGCGCCTGGCCGATTTGCTCG
>CAZNRY010000318.1:0-1729 GCA_964575675.1 uncultured bacterium | reverse complement strand
GGGGGTGTTTCTGTCGTCGGGTGTTGAACATCCGGCTGGGTCCGTTCAGGGTACTTTCCCTGGTCCGGTGGCGGACGTTCCTGCGTCCGGGATTCATGTTTCCCGGGGGCGGCGGGCCGGTGGTGTTTCGGGGGCTTACCCTGTTGAATCCGGTCCGGCACTACCTGTTCGTGGTGCGGGCGATCTTCCTGAAAGGGGCGGGATTCGGATCCCTCTGGCCGTACCTTCTGGCGCTTCTCGGGATGGGGGTCGCGATCCTGGTCATTTCGGCGAGACGGTTGAGGGAGACGTTCTAGGCCGTCGCGCTGGAGCAACGAAGCCGGGCCTCGCCGCCTCAGTACCGCGCCACCCCCGGATCTACGCGGACCGACCATGCGTCGATTCCGCCGGTCAGATTCAGGACCTTCCGGAACCCCGATTTTCGCATAAGCGCGGCCGCATAGGTGCTGCGAATGCCGGTGTGGCAGTAGACGACGTATTCCCCGTCTCTGGCGAGTCCGTCGAGGCGCGCCGCCAGGTCGCCGAGCGGGATCAACACGCTGCCCTCGATCCGCGCGATGCCAGCCTCGAACGGTTCGCGGACGTCGATCATCTGAGGCAATCCGCCCGCGCGAAGCCGATCGTGCAACTCCTCCACCTCGATCGAATCGCGATGGGAAGGGTCGCCGGCCGGGGCGTGTCCGCGATCGCCGGCGTGATCTGGCGCGGGGACTCCGCAGAACTCATCGTAGTCAATCAGACAGCGGATCGCCGGGGACTCGCCGCAGACCGGACACCGCGGATCCTTCTCGACGCGGAGCTCCCGGAATTGGAAGGAGAGGGCGTCGAAGAGCACGAGGCGCCCGGCGAGGGACTCTCCGATCCCGAGGATCGCCTTCAACACCTCGAGCGCCTGGAGGGATCCGATGATCCCGGGGAGGACGCCGAGCACGCCCCCTTCCTCGCAGGACGGTACGAGCCCCGGAGGGGGAGGTTCGGGGAACAGGCACCGATAGCACGGCCCCCGCCGTGCGTCGAAAACCGAAACCTGTCCTTCGAAACGGAAGATGCTCGCGTACACATTCGGCTTTCCCGCGAGGACGCACGCATCGTTCACGAGATAGCGCGTCGCGAAGTTGTCGGTACCGTCGGCGACGACGTCGTAATCCTCGATGATCGACAACGCGTTCTCGCTCGTCAGGCGCGTCTCGTGCGCAACGATCTCGACATTCGGATTGAGGGCCGACAGCCGCGCGCGAGCAACCTCGAGCTTCGGCCGGCCGACGTCGTCGGTGCCGTACAGGATCTGCCGTTGAATGTTCGAGACGTCGACGCGATCGAAATCGACAAGTCCGAGGCGGCCCACCCCGGCCGCCGTGAGGTAGAGGGAGAGCGGCGACCCCAAGCCTCCTGCTCCCACGCAAAGGACCCGGGCCTCCTTCAACTTCATCTGCCCTTCGGTCGAGACCTCCGGGAGGGCCAGATGCCGGCTGTAGCGCCGGAGTTCCTCCGGGCTGAGGGAGGGGCGCACGCGCTCTCGATCCATGCTCAAGTCCGTCCTCCTTCCGCCGCGCCGGCCGCGCGCACCTCGCCATCCTACAGGACCTTGCGGCCTCCAGGCTCGGCCGCCATGCCGCTCGGCCGCTCGCTTGGTGCATCCCGCTCGGCCGGCTGAACAAACAGGGCGCCGGCCTTGCGGGCGCACCTGCTCGCGATGGAGCCCCCATTAGCGGCTCATGCAGGGGGATCG
>CAZNRY010000317.1:0-1751 GCA_964575675.1 uncultured bacterium | reverse complement strand
GGGGGGGGGGACCCGTCTCCGCGTAAGAGCCTGGCTCGGGGCGGCCGCAACCTGGGCCGCCGGGGCGGGGCTGCGACCGGAACCCCTCGGGCCGGGGGTGGGGAGGCGGGAAGATCACCCCAATGCCCTCTCGGGTGCCGAGGATGCCCCCGGCCTTCAGGAAGCGAAGTCGCTCGACCGGAAGAGCTGGCGCAACTGGTTTCTCTTCGTCGCGGTAGCCCTGATCACGACGATCGGGTTGGCCACGGCGATCCTGACCCTCCTCGGAGGCCGCATCGAAACGGTGTGGCCCTGGGCAAACACCGACTTGATCCTCCTCGCCGGGCTTTCCGTCGCGATCCTTCTCTTTGCCGCCTACCTCACCCAGCAACAACGACAGGTGACGGGACTCCGATTGGAACTCATGCGGGCGAACGAGCGGTCATCACAGAAGGTCCGCCAGTACTACGACCGGCTCGCTGCGCTCGTCAACGTGAGCCGCGTGTTGGCAACCTCCACCGATCCGCAGGCGGTGTTCGATTCGATCACGACGACTTGCCTCGAGACATTCGATTGCCAACAGACATCCCTGATGCTCTTGAACGACCAGACGCAGGAACTCGAGGTCCGCTCCGTGAAGGGGCATGACCAGATGGCCAGGGAGCTGGCGACCCTTCAGAAGGTCGGGCAGGGGATCGTCGGCTGGGTCGCCGAGAGGCGAAAGCCGTTCGTGCTGGGCCGCGACATGGGGGCTCCGTCGATCGAAGGGACGGCCTCTCAGGAAACTTCCCTGCCGGCAGCGGCGATGGTCGTTCCCGTCTCTCTGCGCGGCGAGCTCGTCGGCGTCTTGAGCGTGAGCAGCAGCAAACCCGGCCTGGTCTATAGCGACGACGACCTCCAGGCCCTCCAGGTCTTCGCTGAGACTGCGGGGATCTGCTGCCGGCACGCCGAACAAACGGACTGGATGCGCCAGACGATCCAGCGGCTCGATGCTGCGCTTCAAGAGCGAGGGGTGGACGAATCGCATTGGGCCGCCTGAACGGCCCGCCAGTCATTCCGGGACGGCCTACCCCGCCACACTGATCACCACCGCCGACCACGATGACAGGGTTGTCTCTGCCCACAGACACAAGTTCGCCGAGGCGTTGCAGGGCGCACAGGCGGGCGTTGCGCCGATCCTGATCCGGGTGGAGACGGAAGCGGGGCACGGGGAAGGACTCCCCGTGTCGAAGTACATCGGCGAGGTGGCCGATCGCTGGACCTTCCTCGTCCGAGTCTTGGGAATGGAGTAGCCCCTCCGACCGCTAGCCTCGATGGTCTGGGGACGGGGTACCGGTTGCCCCGGCGCCGGGTCGCTGCTAGCATTCCGAGTTCGCGAAGGTCGAGCCCGTCCGCACGGCCGGGCACTCCCAAAGGTGTTGCGGGCAACGCAGGAGGCGAATGATGGCCGCGAGCGGCGGGAACTCCTACGACCTCATCGTGATCGGAAGCGGGCCGGGCGGTTACACCGCCGCGATCCGTGCGTCCCAACTGGGCATGAGGACGGCGATCGTCGAGAGATCCGAGTTGGGAGGCATTTGCCTGAACTGGGGCTGCATCCCGACCAAGGCGCTGCTGCGCTCCGCAGAGCTGTACCATCTGATGCGCCGCGCCTCGGAGTTCGGCCTCACCGCCGCCGGCACCGGTTACGACTGGGGACGGGTCATCAAGCGCAGCCGCGACGTGGCCGAGCGGATGAGCAAGGGCGTGGCCTTCCTCATGAAGAAAAACGG
>CAZNRY010000316.1:0-1766 GCA_964575675.1 uncultured bacterium | reverse complement strand
ATTCCAGTCGTTTCACGCTCTACTCGGCATAATCGGGGACTCGGCATAATGGCGAAGTGAATGCGGAATCGCGGTACGGGGAAGGCCGGCCAGGTCGCGGTATCGGGTGAAGAGCGACTGGATCTGGCGCTTCCGGAGAGGGCCGCCATTACCCGGAAAGAGCGGTCCGGCTGAACCGGCGCCGTTCAGACTCCGGACATGGATCGAGAGGAGATCGCGAGCGGCCGAGAAGAGCGGCCGCTCGGCCCACGCGCCGCCCTTGAGGCGCTTCACGACGATGCGTCCCCGGTCGAGATCCACGTCGCCGCGGGTGAGGAGGCCGACCTCCGCGACGCGGAGACCGTAGAGGTAGATGAGGGTGAAGAGGGTGCGGTCGCGGGAATCCGCGATCACCCCAAAGAACGCGCGGGTTTCTTCCTGCGTGAGGTAGCGGGGCAGGCGCTGGTTTGGGGGATCAAAGGTCATGGCGGGGAGCGGGAGAGGGATCGGGTCAGCACTGCGCCCTTTGGCGAAAGGGTGCGGCGCCTTGAAATTGCCTTGATTCTGAAGGGGTTATGCGTGCCGAGAAGAAACGGCGACCAACCTACCGGGACAAGCCTGCGGACCAAGGGGGCGCGTGACGCCCCATGTTTTGCAGGCTCCAGCGCGGCGGATCAGGAACAGGGGGAAGGACTGCACGGAATCGCCAAAGGGTGCAGTTTCAACTAGTTGGAAGCATATGACTGTAGGAAGATGACGTCAATGGTTTGTTGCGCCTACCCCAGCCAGTACCCGAAGGGCTCGAGGGGAATGACACTGCAGGGACCGATCCCCGGTGTCTCCGGAGTCCGAGCCTGCGAACGGCTTCACGACATCTCATGCCCCGCAATTACTTGCGGCATAGTCAGATGGGCTTGACAGCGTGCCTGTGCTGATACAGCCTTGCCACGGCAATCGAAGAACCTAGGGGGGCCGGGCATGCTAGCTGAACACCCGTCGAAGGCAACCGCGCATCGGAGAGCGGGGCGCGTCCGGATCCGGCACTACCACGGATGCTTGAAGGCGCGCGAAGGACTGCGCTGAACGTGGCCACCGGCAGCACGAGCCGCACGCTCAACTTCCGGCTCCACCCACGGGTGTTTGAGGCGCTCGGGGCGGATCTCGTCACGAGCGACTTCGTTGCCATCACGGAACTCGTGAAGAACTCCTACGACGCGTTCGCAAACAGGGTCGATGTCCGGTTTGGAAGAGACCCCGAGCGCGGGGACTACATCGAGGTTCTCGACAACGGTCACGGGATGGATGAAGAAGTCGTCGAGTCCGTCTGGTGCGTTGTCGCAACGCCGTTCCGCGCTGAGTCACCCGTTTCGAAGAGGGGCGGCAAGACCCGGCGAGCCGTCGGAGAGAAGGGCCTTGGTCGCCTGTCGGCTGCCCGTCTCGGGGAACATCTCGAACTCGTGACGAAGTCTCGCGCCGGTCCGTACCTGCGCGTGGACGTTTCCTGGCCCTCGCTCTCGCGCGCCGCTGATATCAGCAAGTGCCAGGTCAGACTCACGGAACTCAGTGGACCGCCCCCATTCAAGGGAACTGGAACGCGCCTTCGCGTTTTCGGTCTCTATACGGCCTGGGACGACGAACGCATCAATGAGCTCCACGAGCACCTCTCGCGCCTGGTCTCACCATTCAGGGGCATCGACGATTTCGCCATCTGGCTCCGGCGTCGAGGCCAGAGCGATCAGCCTGTCCGTGTCGCGTCTCCGCCATTCCTCCACAAACCGAAATACAAG
>CAZNRY010000315.1:0-1768 GCA_964575675.1 uncultured bacterium | reverse complement strand
CTGCGAGCGTACCGAGGTCGGCGAGCTCGGCCTTCGTCGGAGAAGGCCGAGCCTTCCGCACATCGCTCGATAGATTGAACCGGCTGCGTTCCACCGACTTGTCCCTCCATGGGGAATCTGCATCAAGACAGGGGTGATGCGGAGGCCACCTCGCGCCCGGCAAAGGGCAAGGCCCCGCGCACATCCGAAGCAAGAAACATGCGAACGTATGTTCGGTCATTGGATATCGATGGGAGGAACGGGACGTCAGCGTAACTGATTGATATGATGATAGTTATGCTTGACGTAGATCAACTCGGATCCGACAGGACATCAGCCTCTTCTCACGGTGTCGCCTCA
The DNA here is from genome assembly GCA_964575675.1 of uncultured bacterium. GTDB lineage: Bacteria > Eisenbacteria > RBG-16-71-46 > CAIMUX01 > VGJL01 > CAZNRY01. Next base: position 1,429 of record CAZNRY010000315.1, on the reverse strand, counting down.
TGGACGCCGACGGCGACAAAATCGCGACACCCCCCCCGATTCGATTGAGTCGCACCTGGTGTGAGCCCATTTCGGGTGGATGAATCGGACCGTCAAAGTGGAGATCCAACCTCTCTGAAAGACCGGCCTGCCCGGCCGATGTCTCGTGCGAGACCCTCCGCAGAACCCGGGGCGGTTCACGCAGGAGCCGGGTAGAGGCGGCGGAATCTTCATCTTGGGCGGCAATGTCGACTTCTGCATCGTCACGGGCAACCACGCCGTCTCGGATGGCGGGGGATCTTCGCTGCGGGGATCCAGATCGCGTGCAGCGACATCTGGGAGAACACCACGTCCGGAGATGGCGGCGGTCTATTCCTGAATGGCGGAAGCCTGATCTTCTCCACAATCCGGGGCAACTCCGGCCAAGGGAGCACCGGCTCGCCCGGTGGCGGTCTGATGGCGTTTGACGCATCGATCGGGCGCTGCACCATCTCCGGGAACACCGCGTATCTCGGGGGAGGCGTCTACAGCGGGGGTTCGAACTTCGATGGGTGCACCGTCTCGGGGAACACCGCGTATGCCGGGGGAGGTGCCATGGCGGTCAACACCGTGTTCAACAACACGATCATCTGGGGGAATTGCGCCTCGTGGCAGGGCAATAAGATCTACGGAGACGCGACGGACACGCTCTCATGCTGCTGCGTCAACCCGGCCGGCGTAGCTGGCGCCGTGAACTACTCGGGCGCGCAGGTCTTCGGTGATCCTATCCTCTGCGCACCGGCCTCGTGCAATTTGGCGCCGACCACGCAGGGGACCTACGCGCTAGGGAACACGTCACTGTGCCTCCCGGCGAACAGCCCCTGCGGCAGCCTGATCGGCGCGCTCGGACAAGGCTGTGCAACGGCCGGCGTGGATGCGGTCGCGGCCTCGGGATTGGAGCTGCGTCCGCCCGCGATCGGTGACGGACCGGTCGAGATCGCTTGGTCGTTGCCGGAGCGAGGTCCCGCCAGACTCGCGATCTACGATGTTCAGGGCCGGAGTGTCGCGAAGCTCGTCGACGAGACGGCAATGGCATCGGGCGACCATCGGACGCTTTGGCTTGGCCGGAACGATGCCGGAACGCCTCTGCCGAGAGGGGTCTACTTCGCCCGTCTGGAGACCGCGGCCGGGGCGCTCTCGCGGAGAACGATTCTGCTGGGACACTGACCGGCTATCCTTCCCCCTCTGTGATGCCCGGGGCCTCAACGATGAGAAGGCGGAATGTGAGGACCCTGGCCACAAGCACGCACTCAAGTTGGACGACGGTACGTACATCGCGTTTGTCGAGAACGCACGCTCCGAAGCTCTGGTCGTGGGTGGCGGCCGGCCGATCATCGACCTGAGGAGGCCTCCTCCTAGCCCGCATTTCTCACCACCGTTCGTCGCGAAACGGCGTCAGAGGGCCGGAGAT
>CAZNRY010000314.1:0-1776 GCA_964575675.1 uncultured bacterium | reverse complement strand
GCCGGGCTGCGCAGGCCGGGACTGATGTGCGGGATCCTCGAGGTGCAGACGAACAAGAGCGGCTTGATCTTCTCGGAAGGAGTGCTCGAGATCCTCCCCGAGGGGTACGGTTTCCTTCGCTCGGTCGACTACAACTATCTGCCCAGCGCCGACGACATCTACGTCTCGCCCTCCCAGATCAAGCGCTTCGACCTGCGGACCGGCGACACGGTTTCCGGACAGGTCCGGCCGCCCAAGGACGGGGAGCGCTACTTCGCCCTGTTGCGCGTCGAGGCGGTGAACTTCGAGGGGCCGGAAGCGGTCAAGGTCAAGACCCTCTTCGACAACCTGACGCCCCTTTACCCAATGTCGAAGCTGAACCTGGAGACGAAGAACCGGGACATCTCGACGCGCATCATCGATCTCCTCGCGCCGCTCGGGAAGGGACAGCGCGGTCTGATCGTCTCCCCGCCGAAAGCAGGAAAGACGATGATCCTGCAGAAGATCGCCAACGCGATCACCGAGAACCATCCCGAGATCATCCTGATCGTCCTTCTGATCGACGAACGTCCCGAGGAAGTGACCGACATGGAACGCTCCGTGCAGGCCGAGGTCATCAGCTCGACCTTCGACGAGCCAGCCGAGCGCCATGTCCAGGTCGCAGAGATGGTGATCGAGAAGGCGCGGCGTTTGGTCGAGCACAAGCGGGACGTGGTGATCCTCCTGGACTCGATCACCCGGCTCGCGCGGGCGTACAACACGGTCGTCCCGCACAGCGGCAAAATTCTCTCGGGAGGCGTCGACGCCAACGCGCTCCATCGTCCGAAGCGATTCTTCGGCGCCGCGCGGAACATCGAGGAGGGCGGCAGCCTCACGATCTGCGCGACCGCCCTGATCGAAACCGGCAGCCGGATGGACGACGTGATCTTCGAGGAGTTCAAGGGAACGGGAAACATGGAGCTCGTCCTTGACCGTAAGCTCTCCGACAAGAGGATCTTCCCGGCGATCGACCTGAACCGCAGCGGGACCCGGAAGGAAGAGCTCTTGCTTCCGGAGGGCGATTTACGCAAAATTTGGGTTCTAAGGAAATTCCTGAGCGACATGAACCCGGTCGAGGCGATGGAGTTTCTGATCTCCAAGCTCGAGCAGACGAAGACGAACCGTAAGTTCATGGAAGCGATGAACGGCTAGAAGGAGTGAAGTCCGATGAAGAAGGGGATCCATCCTGACTACCGCAACGTGACGGTCACCTGCGTTTGCGGCTACAAACTCGAGACGCGTTCGACGGAGGGGAAGGACTTCAAGGTCGAGATCTGCTCGAACTGCCACCCCTTCTACACCGGCAAGCAGAAGCTGATCGACTCGGCGGGCCGCATTGAGCGCTTCCGCCGGAAGTACAAGTTGGAGGCGCCGGCTGAGGAATCGACCGAGACTCCCGCTTCCGGCAACTAGCGCCGTTTCCGCAGGCCCGGGCAGACCCGTTGGGGTCCCTGCCCGGGCCGTCGCATGCCCGGCATCGAACATCCGCACGCCGCCCCGAGGAGGGGACGGCGGCCGGATTTCATTTGAGGACGAATGTGAGAATCCGCCATGGATGAACTGCTGAAGAACTACGACCACGTCCGGGACCGCCTCGAGGAGTTGACCATGCAGATGGGAGACTCGAGGGTCCTGCAGGACGCGCGCGAGGCGCGTCGCGTCGGCCGCGAGAGGGCCCGCTTCGAGCGGATCTTGAAGGCGATGGACGCTTATCGCGAATCCCTGGCCGCCGTCGCGGAGGGGGAGGAGATTCTCGCC
>CAZNRY010000313.1:0-1816 GCA_964575675.1 uncultured bacterium | reverse complement strand
CGCCTCCCAGACGCGAGGAGCCATCAGGATCGCCGCGTCGAGCCCTTCGATGTCGTCCCGCATCTGGGTCATCGAGCGCCACCACATCCGCTTGACGTTGTTCTTGAGGCGGACCCCAAGGGGGCCGTAGTCCCAACAGGCGTTGATTCCGCCGTAGATCTCGCTGGAGGGGAAGACGAAGCCCCGCCTCTTGCAAAGGGCGACGACCTTCTCCATCACCTTTTCCATGAACCCTCCCTGCTGTTGATCGAGACAAAGTACATTAGACTCTAACCTTTCGGGTCCCGGCGGTTCAATGGCGCATGGAGGGTGGAGGATGCTCGAGTTTGCGGTTCAGCTCGCGCGCGAAGCGGGGGAGATCCTGATGCGCGCCTACGGCACGGTCGAGCGCGGCGCAATCGGATACAAGGGTTGGCGAAACCTCGTCACCGAAACCGATCTTGCGGTCGAGGAGCATATCGCGCGGCGGATCGCCGACCGGTTTCCTGCCCACGGCATTCTGGGCGAGGAGAGGGTCTCGAAGGCGTCCGCCCCTGGCGATCCGCATCGCTGGGTGATCGATCCGCTCGACGGGACGACGAACTTCGTGCACGCGCATCCGTTCTTCTGCGTCTCGATCGGTCTCGAGCGATCCGGAGAGGGTGAGTGCGGCGTCGTGTTCGCCCCCTATCTGGAGGAGCTGTTCGCCGCGCAGCGCGGCGGGGGAGCGTTCCTGAACGGGGGGCGGTGCCGGGTCTCGACGGAAGACAGCCTGTCGCACGCGCTTCTCGCCTCGGGATTCGCATATCGCGAGGACGAGCAGATCAACACGAACCTCGACAATTGGTCGCGTCTGTCCACCGTCTGTCGGGGGCTTCGTCGCTGCGGTGCGGCGGCCCTCGATCTGGCTTACGTCGCTTGCGGTCGCTACGACGGCTTCTGGGAGCTCTATCTCTCTCCGTGGGACGTCGCGGCGGGAGGGGTCCTGGTCCGCGAGGCCGGGGGACGCGTGTCGGACCTGAGCGGTGGGAGCGCCTGGCGCGATGGGCGTGAGATCCTCGCGACCAATGGCGTTCTGCACGAGGTGGTGCGCGCGCGCCTACAGGGCGACCCCACGCGGGGGTAGCCCGGGCCGGCGTCCCCCCCCGCCCTCTATTCCTCCCGATGACTCGATTTTCCGCTTGGGTCTTTCCCCTTCAATACCTGATAGAACAGTTGTATTATGCTAATGGTATCGGGCACCGGAGGCTCAATGATCCAGCATTTCGGATCCTGGGTCCGGCGTTTCGCCAGATCCGCGATCACGACGAGTTTGTTCGTAACCTCATTTGGCGTCACTGCCCAGGCGAGCGGGTTTCACCCTGCCTTGCGATCGCTCATCGCCGAGGGGCCGCCGGATCGCACCTCCCGCGTCTGGATACTCTTCGAGGCCCACGCTTTTCCGAGCCCCGATTCCCTGAAGGCGGCGCTCGCCGCCGCACAGGATGAAATCGGCGAAGCGGCCCTCGCGAGGCGGGCGCGGGCCGGCGCCTCGCGGGCCGATCTTGCCGATCTTCCCGTCGCTCGAATCTATCGGGATGCGGTGGCCCGCTACGGCGCGATCCGCCGCGAGAGCAGGTGGTTGAATGCCGTGAGCGCCGACATCCCGCTCGGCAGGATCGAGGAGCTCGCAGGGCTGCCCTTCGTGGCCGGCGTCAGGCCGGTGGCGCGAGGGCGCGCCTCTGGGATCGGTCCCGAGCGCGGACCCGACGGGCGCCTTCTGGAACGACCCGATCCCGATCAGGTGCGTCTTTCGGCGAGCAGACCCTCCGACGATCCGTACGGAGCCTCCAGGGCG
>CAZNRY010000312.1:0-1829 GCA_964575675.1 uncultured bacterium | reverse complement strand
GAGAAATCTCAAGCGACCCTCCCAAAGGCCTCAGATTTTTGACGGATTAGGGCTAGCGTCCATCGAGCACGCCCCCTCGATCGCCGTGTATCCGATCGTTCCCGGGGACGCCGATCTCGATCGAAGGGTGGACGTGCTTGACGTCCTCTGGGCGGTCGACTTCCTGCTCGGTCACCATTCGGTCAACTCGGTCCAACGCCGCGCGGTGGATGTGTTCCCAGAGCATGCTGCGTCCGGATCGCAAGGACCGCGGGATGGGCGCATTGAGCGCTCGGACATCGATCTGCTCAAGAGAGCGATCTTAAACCAAGCCTGGGAAGACGGGCTGGCCCTGGGGGCGAGTGAGAGCAAAGCGGCTGGCGAGATCCAGCCTGGGTCTGCTGCCCTTGAATCTCTAGGTGGTTTAGCCGTCGCGGAAAGGGGCCGTTCCACCCTTCCACAGCGCCCACCTTCGTTGGTGATGCAAGACGCCTCGTCTGATTCGTCAGAGATTGTGGTCTTGACCTTTGCGAGGGCCGAAGGTGGTATCGCGGTCCGGCTCGAAAACAGGATCCCGATCCGTGGCATCCAGCTTAACCTGTCTCTCGGAACAGACGGGCCAAGCGAGATCCAATGCCGGAAGTTCGAGCGCACCGGCCAGCTCGACCTGATCTGGCAAGTGGCGCGCGGACAGCACCGGATCCTCCTGATTGGGCCAGCTAACGAGAGCATTGATCCCGGCGATGGTCCTATCCTCTGGATCGGGACCAACCCCGCCGTTTACGAGTTCGACCAGTTCCAGGTAGTCGTGGGGAACGTTCAGAACCTCGCGGTGGATGTGGTTCAGCGATGGAGCGAAGATAGCGCTCTCCCCGCTGCCTTCCGTCTCGACCAGAACTATCCGAACCCCTTCGGTGATCGCACCTCCGTATCATTCGCTTCGCCTCGGTTTGCGCGGATCCGGATCGAGATCATTGATTTAGCAGGCCGCCGCATCCGGAACCTCTATGATAGGGAATCCGATCCCGGAGAGCATGTTGTCTCATGGAACGGAACCGATGATTCAAATCGTCGTGTCGCCTGCGGGATCTACTTGTGCTTGCTGACCTCCGGACGTCTTTCGGAATCGAGGAAGCTCGTCTTGCTCAAGTAAACCGCCGCTTGTCGCTTGCATTATTACCGGGAGCAGGATGTAGATGACACCTGTCATGCGGCCGCATAGCGAACGTGGCGCTCCTGGAAGTAGCGACGCACGAGGCCCGGCTGCTTCTGGGTGCTGCGCAGATACCTCCGCGCGTCGCCCATCATCTCGGCCAGGTCGCCCGGACGCCGGCGACCCAGGGCATTGGTTTTGACGTCCTGGTTCAGCAACTCGTCGGGGTTGAGCTCCGGGCTGTAGCCCGGCAAGAGGAAGAGCGCGATCTGATCGGCGCGTGCGGCCAGCCAGCGGGTCACGGCGCGCGCCTTGTGCACCGTATGCCGGTCCACAATCAGGAACACCTTGCGCCCGCCGCCGTGCCGCAGCAGTCGGCGCAGGAAGCGCAGGAACACCGGGATCGTGAAGTTCTCGCGGAACACCATGAACGCCAGGTCGCCGCGATTGCTGAGCGTCGAGATCACGTTGCAGCGGAACCGCTGCCCTGTTCCCGGATTCACCGGCGTCTCCCCGCGCCGTCCGTAGGAGCGCCCCGTCTGGTGATCGGACCGCAACCCCATCTCGTCCCCCCACAGGATCTGGGCGCATTCACGCTTCGCGCGCGCACGGATCGCCGGGTACTCCTCCTCCAGCCACCGCTGGACCGCCTCGGGGTTCTGCTCGTACGCCCGACGCACGGGCTTCTGTGGCGTCA
>CAZNRY010000311.1:0-1842 GCA_964575675.1 uncultured bacterium | reverse complement strand
CATTCATCGCTAGCCAAAAGCACGAGGGATGGATCTGCCTTCCCGACCGCTACGACGACGGTGGATTCTCCGGTGGCAACATGGACCGCCCGGCGCTGCGGCGGCTCTTGACCGACATCGAGGCGGGGCGGGTCGATTGCGTGGTCGTCTACAAAGTGGACCGGCTATCGCGATCCCTTCTCGATTTCGCCCGCATCATGGGGACCCTCGACCAGCACGGTGCGTCCTTCGTCTCCGTCACCCAGGCATTCAACACGACCACCTCCATGGGCCGCCTCACGCTCAACGTGCTCCTCTCCTTTGCGCAGTTCGAGCGGGAGATCATCGCAGAGAGGACCCGCGACAAGATGTCCGCCGCTCGGAAGAAGGGCAAGTGGGTCGGCGGGATTCCGATCCTGGGCTACGACGTGGCCCCCCAGGGCGGGCGGATCGTGGTGAACGAGGCGGAGGCAGCTCGGGTCCGGGAGATCTTCGACCTCTACCTGGAGAAGGAGTCCCTCACCGAGACCCTGCGTGAGATCAACCGTCGCCGCTGGACGACGAAGGGGTGGGTCACGAAGAACGGCCGGGCACGAGGCGGGACGCCGTTCGAGAAGAGCACTCTGGCGCGGCTGCTGGCGAGCCAGACCTATGTCGGGCAGGTGGACTACCACGGAACGGTTTACGGCGGTGAGCACGAACGGATCGTTGAGGAGGGTGTCTGGCAGAAGGCCCAGCGGCTCCTCCGACGCAACGGGAGCAATGGTGGCCGGGCGGCCAGGAACAAGCATGGGGCATTGCTGCGGGGACTTCTCCACTGCACGCCATGCGACGCCTCGATGATCCACCTCTACACGCAGAAGAAGAACGGCGCTCGGTACCGCTACTACACATGCTCGGCGGCCAGGAACCGGGGATGGACCAGCTGCCCGGCCCCGTCACTCCCGGCGGGCGAGATCGAGCGGTTCGTGGTGGAGAGAATTCGATGTATCGGGACGGATCCGGAGCTGCTGGCCGAGGTGACCGCGAAGGTCCATGCCGAAGTGCAGGGGCAGGTCGACCGTCTGACTGAGGAGCGGCGAGAGATCGAGAAGGACCTAGCGCGATGCGCCGGTGAGGTGAAGCGGATCGTCGGGGCGACGGGTCGATCGAAGGCTGCGTCCTCGACCACCGCCCGACTCGCCGATCTTCAGGAACAGGTGCAAAGGGACGAACACCGCCTCGCCGAGATCCATGCGCATGAAGCTGCCCTTGAGCGAGACCAAGTCGACGAAGCGGACCTGGCAGCGGCAATGACGACATTCGATCCCATCTGGGAGACCCTCACGCCTCGGGAACGAACCCGAATCATCCACCTGCTGGTCGAGCGAGTCGCCTACGACGGCGGAACCGAGACGGTCGCGGTGACGTTCAGACCGAGCGGAATCCGGACACTGGCCGAGGAGGTCGCGTGATGGCGCGACAGGCGGCCCAAGGGGCACACACGGGCGCACACTGCGGCGCGACGGTGGAGTTCAAGGTCCACTTCCGCAACGGCGGGAAGGGGCGTAGACGGCTGCGGACTGGGAAAGCACCCACGCCGATCCCGATACAACCTGGCCGCATCCCGCGCGTCGCCCGTCTGCTGGCATTGGCGATCCACTTCGACAAGCTGATCCGGCAGGGGGTGGTTCGGGACTACGCCGACCTGGCCCGACTCGGGAGCGTCAGTCGAACGCGGGTATCCCAGATTATGGATCTGCTGAATCTCGCGCCGGACATTCAACAGGAGATCCTCTTCATGCCCCGAACGACCGGCCGCGATGCTATCACCGAACGACAACTCCGAGGGATCGTGGCCGAGACGGACTGGAGCAGGCAGGT
>CAZNRY010000310.1:0-1852 GCA_964575675.1 uncultured bacterium | reverse complement strand
CTCCACCTGGTTGATGGTGACCTGAGAAATCTGCGCCTTCGCCGAACACGGCATAGCCGTCATCGGTCCGGTTCCCGAGTATCACAAGCAACGCTCCCTCCCGGGCGTCGTCCAGGAGTACCTGGGCCTGAACCCCAAGCCGACCTGGCTCACGGAGGTGGCCTGCGCGAGCGGGAGCGCGGCGATCCGAACCGCCTGGCTCTCGATTCGAGCGGGGATCCACCGCATTGTCGCGGTCATCGGCTGCCAGAAGATGACGGAGCTGTCGACCCCCGAGATCCTTGCCTTGATGGGACGGGTCGGCGAAGTCCAATGGGAGTCGATCTTCGGAACGACCTTCCCCGCCTACTATGCGTTGTTCGCTCAGCGGCACATGCACGAGTTCGGCACAACGCGGGAGCAGATGTGCGACGTGGCGATCAAGAACCATCACTACGGCGCCAAGAATCCGAATGCTCTATTCCGCAAGGAGATCACGCGCGAGCAGGCGCTGGCCTCCGAGGAGGTCTCGAGCCCCCTCTGCGTCTACGACTGCTGCGCCAACGCCGACGGAGCCGCCTGCGTGATCCTTGCCACCGAAGAAGTCACCCTCGATGGCCCAAGGACGCCGGTCTGGCTCGATGGGATGGGCTGCGCCACTGCGAGCATGTCCGTCCTCCGCCGGCCGAACTTGGTCGGCCTGCCGAGCGCGGAGACTGCCGCGGCGCAGGCCTACGGGATGGCAGGGGTCACGCCGGCCGACATCGACGTGGCGGATGTTCACGACTGCTTCACGATCGCAGAGATCATGGCCTACGAGGACCTCGGCTTCTGCCCGAAGGGCGAAGGGGGGAGATTCGCCGCGGAGCGCCAGACCTACATCGGCGGGAAGGTCGCGGTGAACGTCGATGGCGGGCTGAAGGCGAAGGGGCACCCGATCGGGGCGACCGGCGTTTCCATGACCGTCGAGATTGTGAAGCAGCTCCGTGGCGAGTGCGGCCCGCGCCAGGTCCCGGAAGCCAAACTCGGCCTGACCCACAATATCGGAGGAATCGGCCAGTATTGCTTTGTACAAGTCTTGAGGAGGGATTGATCCATGTTCAAGTGGTTCGGAAAGGTCAACTTCTCTCCCTACACGAAGGTCTCCGAGTTCGCGCGGTATCTGAAGGACGGACGGCTGATGGGTTCGCGCTGCCGCGCCTGCGGCGTCTCAACGTTCCCCCCGCGGGCCGATTGTGTCGCCTGCATGGGCGGCGATTTCGAGTACGTTCCTCTCTCGGGAAGGGGAACGCTTCTCACCTACAGCCGGATCAGCGCGGCGCCGACCGGCTTCGAGGATCTGACCCCTTACACCGTGGGCGTCGTCGACCTCGAAGAGGGTGGGCGGTTGCTCGCCTGGGTGGGGGAGACGATTCCGGAAGGGTCGCTCAAGATCGGCATGGCGCTGCAGGTGGTTCCCCGGATCTTCGAAGAAACTGAGGAGATCCGGGTCTATTACACGTTGGAGACGCCGGGAACGACGTGGGGCGTGGCCAGTCCCGTTTCCTGAAGAGTGACGAAAGCGATGCCATGAAGCGGTTCAGAGTCCGTGCGATCATTCGCGAGGAGGCACGATGACGGCATTCCAGGGGGTCGATTTCTACAACTCCGACAGTCTCCTTTCGGAGGAGGAGCGGCAGGTCCGCGACATGGTCCGCGATTGGGTGACCGAGAAGATCCTCCCCATCATCGAGACCCACGCCCGGGAGGATTCCTTCCCGTTGGAGCTGGTTCCGGCGATGGGTGAACTCGGCTTCTTCGGCGCCTCGTTCCGGGAATACGGCTGCGCCGGCCTGTCCCACATCGCCCACGGACTCGTCATGCAGGAGCTGGA
>CAZNRY010000309.1:0-1896 GCA_964575675.1 uncultured bacterium | reverse complement strand
GTGTTACCGCCCAGATGAAGGCATTCATCGACCGAACCTACTCGATGTGTCGCCCGAAGTGGGTAACGGGCGTGGAGGGCAAGCCGGTCTTCTTCATCGTCGGCTCCGCCGCACCGGCGAAGATGGACCCCAACTACGTGCTCCACCACTCCCTGACGTTCGAGACGATGTTTCGGATTGCCAGAGCCGCCAAACTGGCTCAGGGTTCCGTCCCGCTGAAGGCCGTCATCGACCCGATGGCTCCGTTCGACGCCACCGTTGACACTCTGAGGATTCTCTACCAGGTCTCAAGCATCCTCGGACTGGAGCCGGTGGGGTACATCGCGGCGGAATCGCTCGGCCACGACAAGGACGCCGTCCGGAACCATCGGCCCGAGGACGTCCAGAACGCGGCCGCGTCCGGGGCCAAGTTTGCCTTCATGGGTGGAATGATGAAGGCCAAGGCGTTCCTGTAAGCGTACGAGCAGCAACCCGGGCTGCTTCTTGCCTTGGGAGAGGATTGGGGGCATTGGGCTGAAGTATCGGCGAAAGGAGTGAAAGTGATGCGGGAAGACACTGCGCTGGAGATCATGAAACGGCACTACCGCGACCGGTATAAGGCCGCCAAGGAGTGGAAAGCCAAGGGCGGCAAGGTCGTCGGCTGCGTGTACACCAGCGTACCCGAGGAGCTCATCATCGCCGCCGGGTGCATGCCCGTGATGATCGCCGGCGATCTCGAGATTCCGACGGACGCCGGCGACAAGTACATGGAAGACTACTTCTGCCCGTTCGTTCGTTCGGTCCACGACCTCATGGTCCGGGGCGAGTACGAGTGGCTCGACCTGGCGATCTTTCCCCACGGAAACGACTCGATCAAGAGGTGCTACTTCTACCTCTGGACCGAGAAGATGTACGACCCGAGCCTCAAGCTTCCACCGCTCGCGATGTTCGACATCCTGCATACGAGAAAGCACATCGCGAACCGTTACGTGCGCGGCCGAATGGAGGCGCTGAAGGAGAAGCTCGAGGAGTTCTCGGGGAACAGGATCACCGAAGAATCCCTGGCGCACGCAGTCGAGTTGATGAACGAAAAGCGAAGGCTTCTGAAAAAGGTGGCCGAACTGCGCAGGGCCGACCCGCCGCGGGTAACCGGCGTCGACGCCCTTCAGATCATCGGTTCCTCTTTCTTCATGTCCAAGGAGGAGCACAACGCCCTGCTCAGGCGCTTCCTGGAGGAGGCGAAGGATCTGCCTCCGAGGCAGGGGGTTCGACTGTACGTCTCCGGCACCATCATCGACAACACCCAACTCTACGAGCTTCTGGAGTCCTGCGGGGCCACGGTCGTCGCCGAGGACGTCTGCACGGGCAACCGGTACGCGGAGAACCTCGTGGACACGAAATTGGAGCCGCTCGATGCCCTCACCGACCGCTATCACTCCAGGTCCCTGGAGGGCCGGATGTATCCGCTGCCCGTTCTGGTGGACTATGTCACCGAGACCGCCCGGGAGGCCAGGGCGGAAGGCGCGGTGTTCAACTATCTCCGATGGGACGACAGTCACGGTTGGAACTTCCCGAGCCAGCGGGACGCCTTGAAAGGGATCGGGATTCCCAGTCTGGCTCTGGAAATGCAAGAGTACAAGCTCGCCGGAACCGAACAGATTCGGACGCGAGCGCAGGCATTCATCGAAATGATCAACGAAAATCGGCAAGACTGTCAGAGCGATACCGCTTCTTGAAATAATCTTGCGAGAGGGAGAGGAATGCACTTTGCCGGCATCGACATCGGGTCCGTAGCGTCCAAGATCGCCATCATCGACGAGGCGGAAGAGCAGGTGGGCTATTGCGTCACTGACACCACTCCTGACATCGACGAGACGGCCCAGGAACTCCTGGATCGTGTTCTCGCCGAGATGAACC
>CAZNRY010000308.1:0-1901 GCA_964575675.1 uncultured bacterium | reverse complement strand
GGGCGGGTCTGTGGGTCGGCACGCGTCGGGCTCCGGGCTCGGGCGGGGAAGCCCGGGAGCGTTGCCCCTCGAGCCGAAATCGGAAGCGGGCGCGAAGGGCTTATTCCCGGCGGGGGACTCGCCAGGAGGACGATCGCGATGGTCGGGGCCGGGAGCGTCGGCTGGGCGATCGCGGTGTACCTCGCAGAGGCCGGCGTCGGCGCCTTCGTCCTCTTCGACAACGACGCGCTCGATGCCGCGAACCTCTCCCGCCACGCCTGCGGTCTCCATGACCTCGGCCGGAGAAAGGTGGATGCGGTCGCCGAGCTTGTGCGCGAACGGGCGGCGACCGGGTACGCGCTTCATCACGATATCCTCGCTCTCGCGGATCACGGGCTTGACGCGAGACTTTCCGGCGCCGATCTGGTCATCGCGAGCACCGACAGCCCGGCGGTGCAGTTTCTCGTGAACGAGTCCTGCGTCAGGTTGGACATCCCCGCCCTCTTCGTCGGCGCGTACGAGCGCGCGGTCGCGGGTGAGGTGATCGCGGTCCGTTCAGGCGGTCCCTGCCTCTTCTGCGCGGTCGGCTTCCGGACCGGCGTCGCCCCGGGGGTGGAAACGAAGGAGCGGCGCCTCGCATATCAGGACGCCGACGGCGAGCGCCTCGAAGCCGAACCCGGACTCGGCGCCGACATCGCCTTCCTCTCCTCGGTTGCGAGCGCCCACGCCCTCGCCCTCCTCGATCCCGAAGGATCGCGGAGGGATCTCCTTCCGGCCGGGAGCTTTCTCCTCGTCCATGGCGGCAGCCAGCCGGAGGGCGCGCTCGCGGAGATCTTCGAGCGGCCCTTCGAGTTCGTCCGCGCTCGCGTGACCCGGACCGAGCCCTGCCCCGTCTGCGGGTTCATGGGTGGAGAGGAGGAGTAGGAGATGGTAGACCTTCATGACGACCGGTGGCTCGCGGACCCGGAAGGCAACCTGCTCCCCGAAGTCGGACGAGCGCTCCTGAATTCAACGGGCCGACGCGCCGATGCCACCGACCAGGTAGGGAACCCCCTCAGCCGTCCCACAATGGCGGGAACCGATCTAGACATCACGCGCTTCGTCAGCGTCTCGTTCGTCGTCGCAGCGATCGGCGTCGCGCTCATCTTCTTCTCCGCATTCATGGCGTGGAGTCACGGCAGGACGGTTACCACCATCGGCCAGAACGGGATCGTGCTCCGCGACTCCGTGGACGTCCGGCAAGGCCCAGGACGCGCCTTCAATGCGATCGACCTCCTCAGCCGTGGCGAGACCGTCCGAGTGGCCGAAGTGCACAAGAACGGCTGGTGTCGCATCACGCGCAAGGGCCGTCCGAGCGGTTGGCTCTACAGCGGCTGGATCAGCAATGTTCATGTCTTCGGACGGAGCACATGCGTCTTCCTCCGACCCGTTGGTGGTTTCAGAGTCGGAGAACCATTCCTCGTCGAGCGGCGGAAGACCCGCACGACCGTGATCTTGATACTCCCGCGCGGTGACCGCGTCGAGGTCCCAACAGATGCGGTCATCGAGGTGGATTGATCGCGATGGGCCACAGGCACACTCGGCGATCGGCCGCGACCGCACGACTCTGGGCAAGGAGCTTTCAGCGATGACGATGAGCTTCAGCTCGTCGGATAACCGGATGTCGACCGGCGGGTCTTCTCTGTTGCGGGGCAGCGCCTTCGGGGCGTTCAGGGTGTACCAACCGGAATACACCCGGACACGGCCCAGGATACAGCCTCGACACAGGGGAAGGACCCGGCGGATCGACTCCATGAAGGAGGAATCCATGGCATCTCGTTCATCCAAGCACACGCGTCCGACCGGCGTCGACTCCAACCCGATGGGTCGGTCCTTGCCCGGCCCCCTCCTCGGCGCCGTGCCCTTCTTCCGCCTCTTTCGCC
>CAZNRY010000307.1:0-1924 GCA_964575675.1 uncultured bacterium | reverse complement strand
TTAATTACTGAGAAGCGCGTTGCACCGTCGCAGTCCAAGAATGTGCGCCACTCACACGGGCCGGAGTCTAGGGGGCCGCTAGAATCCTGTCAAGACGAAAGATCGGATGAGAAGATGTTTACGGGGATGGGGACCATCCGGCACCCGGCAAATTCCAGGGTCTCTCCTTTGCGGCCACTGCAAGTACGGACGTTTCTGGATTCCTCCTTGGATTGGCCGTGGGAGCCGTCATGGCGAAAATTTGACGACTCACGGCGCCCGCAGTCGGGATGAGGCCCTTTGGGATCCCAAGCCCATGAGGGGTGGCGTCTCTGATCGTGGGCTCAGGCGACCCACTGCGGCTCCTGCGCCGACCAGTTGGCTGCGCCAGCGGGGTTTCATGGGATCGCTCGGGCAGCAGCAGCTGCTATCGGATGCGGACCGACACGCCCCAGAGATATAGGAGGAGGGGGGTCGTGAGCCCCCCCCCTGACTGTGGACGATGAGTTGCGAGTCTAGTGGATCAGAAGGATCTTCTTCAGCACAGGCTCGCCGTCGACAACGGCCTTGAGGTAGTAGATTCCAGATGGGACCTCGACACCGGTGTAGTCTCTGGCGTCCCACGCGATGTCATGCCGTCCGCCGGGGAGAACTTGATCAACCAAGCCTCGGACCATCTGACCCGCGACGTTGTAGATCGCGGCCTGAACGCTCGCATCCTCCTCGAGATCGAAGGTGACGAGGGCGTTCACACGGAATGGATTCGGCACGGTGACCAGAGCGAGCGCTAGAGGCGGCCGGCCCGGATCCGGGATCCTGAGGTAACCGCCGCTCACGTCATCTTCTCCGCTCGTGAGGTCCGTGACGCGGATCCGATACCGCGCGGTCGCGCTTCCGCACCGGTCGACCGTCCAATCGAAGGCGCCGTCGTTGATAGTGCTCGCGGTGACCGGCATGCAGAACTCGTAGCTTGCGCCGACCTTCTTGAGAAGATCGATCTTGACGTAATCGCCGCACCCTCCGCGGAGGTCCCAGGTGATCTGGTGCATCGTCCCGCGGGGCCAGATGTCGTGATCGGCGGGAGATGTGACGCGAAGGTGGCATTCGTCATCGCGAATCCGGAATGTGTGGTCGCTTTGATCCCAGATTCCGAAGCTGACATCGGTGACCCGGATCTTGTACCCGCCGGTCCCGCGGCATCCCGCGACCAACCAGTCGTAGGTTCCGGTGTTTGGAGCGGCGGAATCGAGCAGGGCGCAGATCGCACCTCCATGGATGAGTTCGATCCTCACGATCGGTCCGCCATTGGTTGACATCCACCTGATGTCGTGGTGCGTGCTGGCTTGCCAGTTCTCACCGCCGTTCGGCGAGGTTACCAACATGGTTGTCGGGGCGACGCTGATCGAGAAGGGGATGAGCGACTCGCCGTAGCTGCCCGTCGAAAGATCCGTTACGCGGACCTTGTAGCCCATGTTGTTGTCGCTGCACTGGGCCGCGACCCACGGGTAGCTTCCCGTGTTCGGCGCGCTCGGAGCGATGATCTGGCACAAGATCCCGTTCAGGAGCAGTTCGATCATGACGTCCGGACCACATCCCGTGGAGGTCCAAACGACGCTGTATTGCGTCCCTACCTTGAGGTTCTGGCCCCCCTTCGGGAAGACGATCTTTACGATGCAGTTGGAAGGAGGAACCGGGCAGGTGATCGGGGTGCACTGGGTGCCGGCACCGAGCCATGTGAAGTTGCAGGCAGTTTGCGTCGTGATCGTGCAGGCGCCGGTCGCCGTGTTGCAGCAGGCACCCGTCTCAGTCTGACAGGTTGCCGGGCTGCAGACCGAGTTCGGTCCAAGCCAGGTGTAGTTGCAATCCGCCTGGGTCGTGATCGTGCAGGCACCGGTGGCGGTGTTGCAGCAGGCTCCCGTCGGAAGCGGACAGGTCGTCGGGTTGC
>CAZNRY010000306.1:0-1945 GCA_964575675.1 uncultured bacterium | reverse complement strand
GCTGCCCAGGGCGCGACGGCAGCGGTACCGTTCACGGGAACGCGCAGTCTCATGTACGTGGCCATTGCGGGTTTCGTCCTGCTGATCGTCGGCCTCGCGATCGTGGTGACGTTTAGTCGCCGCAGGCTCCAGACCTGAACCATCGCGGTCCGAGAAATCCAATAGACCCCGGCAATGCCGGGGTCTTATTCGTTGCGGGGGCGGCTCGGCACCAGCCTGTCATTTAGGCCGGTGGCAGGATGGTGGGGATTCCCGTCAGGCCGCCCCGCCCGCCGCGTGACTCTCCGTGGTCGACCGACCCTGATCGGGTAGGAGTTCGGGGTGAGCCACCGCACGTCCCGGGCGGCCCAAAGTGACCTTCCCCCGGTTTCCCGGACACCTAACATGAGGCGGGCGGAACCCGTCTCCGAGAGGAGTCCGAATGCCGAGAGCTCACCCAGCCGAGTTTCGCCAGCGAGCCATCGAGCTTGGACGAGAGAAGGCCAAGCCCGTCGCAGAGATCGCATCTGATCTCGGGATCTCCGAGACCTGCCTTCGCAAGTGGATGTCACAGGCGGACATCGACGAGGGGAATAGAGAGGGCCTGACGACCGACGAGAGGGCCGAGCTGGTCCGTCTCCGTCGAGAGGTCCGGGTTCTCAAGATGGAGCGGGAGATCCTAAAAAAAGCCGCGGCCTTCTTCGCCACCGAGAACGTGACGCCGAAGTGATCTTTGCCCTGATCGAGGCGGAGAAGGCCAACTACCCGACGACGCTCATGTGCCGGGTCTTAGAAGTCTCGACCTCCGGGTATTACGAGTGGCAGATCCGGAGAGATAACCCGGGCCCTCGTGCGGTCGCCGACAAGGAGCTGACGGAAAAGATCGTCTCGATCCACAAGATGAGTCGCCGTTCTTATGGCAGCCCCAGAGTCCACGCCGAACTCCGGCTCGGAGAAGGCATCAGGGTCGGGAAGAAGCGGGTCGAGCGGCTGATGCGACTAGCCAGCATCGAGGGGATATACAAGCGGAAGTACAAGGGGACGACAAAGAGGAATCCTGACGCAGAGCCGGCTGAAGACCTGGTCAACCGCCAGTTCAATGTCGACGGCCCCGACCGACTCTGGGTGATGGATATAACTGAGCACCCGACCGGGAGCGGCAAGGTCTACCTTGCAGTCGTCTTGGACTCCTGGTCACGCCGGGTTATCGGGTGGGCGATTGCCGACCACATCCGAGCCGAACTCGTCGTCGACGCGCTCCAAATGGCGATCTGGAGGAGACGCCCGCCGGCAGGGAGGACCGTCGCGCACTCGGACCACGGAAGTCAGTACACGTCATGGGCGTTCGGGCGGCGGTTGAGGGCGGCTGGACTGTTGGGCTCGATGGGATCCATCGGCGACGCGTACGACAACAGCGTTGCCGAATCGTTCTTCTCCGTTCTCCAGCGCGAGTTACTCGACGAACATAAATGGGCCAGTCGCGACGAACTTGCTCGCGCAATCTTCGAGTGGATCGAGGCCTGGTACAACCCGCACAGGCGTCACAGCTACTGCGGTCAGCTCAGTCCCATCGACTACGAACGAGCAAACAGAGTTGTCGCGAATGCGGCATGATCATCACTACCAACCCGTCCGGGAAACCGGGGGAAGGTCAATATGATGTTGGCTCTTGGGCCGCCGAGGAGATTGTCGATGTCGACAGGTGAGACCGGTGGCCCGGGAGATTGGACGTCACAACAGCCGCCGTATCCCGGCCAGCCCCAACAGCCGCCGTATCCGGGCCAGCCCTACCCGACCCAGCCCTACGGCGCTGATCAGGCCTGGACCCAACCGAGCGGCCTGCCGCCAAAGAAGCCAAGGGGCAAGCTAATTCTGGTTCTTGCGCTGGCAATCCTTCTGGTCCTCGTTGTTGGTGGCGGCGCCTACGTACTCACCAGCGACAAGAACTCAGGAACACAGGCCGCCA
>CAZNRY010000305.1:0-1949 GCA_964575675.1 uncultured bacterium | reverse complement strand
GGAACAGCGACGCCCTCGACTTCCACGAGCTGGCGGTCTGTGCGATTCAAGAGGCGCTGGACGCCGCATACGAGGCCGGCCGCCAGAGCACGGTGCGGTAACAAACCATGGACACGAGCTTCTCGCAGACGATCCCGAGCCGCGGCGAGACCTTGACCGCGAACATCATGAAGATGCCCGACGGCCGGCACGCCGCGGAGATCACCAGCACCACGGAGGACACCGGCGAGGCGGTCCTCTGGTCGAGGGTCTTCAAGACCGAATCGATCGCCACCATCACCGGCGCGCTCGTCCGCCAGTGGGATTACTTCATGGCCTGCCGAACCGGGGGTGACCCCGGATCCAGACCGAGGGACTGACCAACCAGCGGGGGCGAACCCCGACCGAGAGGAGGACAGAGGATGAAGACCCGATTCCACAGAGGCCAGCCGGTCGAATCGACCGTGGACGCCCAGGGCCTCAAGAAGGGACGGCGTTACTTGGTCGCTGGGGTGCAGACGATGTCGACCCCGTTCGGGACTTTCACCACGTACGCCCTGCTCGATCCCGAGACCAAGGCCGAGCTCGTGGTCAACAATGGCCACCTGGTTCTGACCGAGGTTCGGTAACCGCCGGGCGAACGAGGAGCACAGGATATGGAGACGATCACCACGGTCCAGAGAGTCACGAAGGCGCAGCTCACGAAGTATCTCCGGGCCGCGACGTGTCCGTACTGCGGTGGCCGCCTTTCGGGCCACCACATGCGGTCGGAGGATGGCTGGAGGAGCCTGCCGATGAGATACCGCTGCACAGTCTGCAGCCGAAACCCGCGGGAAGCACTCGCGGACGAGAACCACGAACCGGCCGGGCAGAGTCCCAGGCCAGGAGGAGGAACCACCATGACCCCGAAGAAGACCGAGAAGGCCGCCGGCAAGAAGAACGGTGGCGATGATCACGAGGAGACGACTGGGACAGAGAAGGGGCGCGTGCACGAGATCGCCAAGCCTCGGTCGAGGCCCGTGACGGGGAGGGAAGGCAGGTCCGCGGAGGACGCTCCTGATGCCTCCAAGATCGAGGCGACGCGCACTGCGGAGGCCAAGGCCCCGGCCACGACAAAGGACGCCGCGCCGCAACCGGATGACGCCTCGGAGATCGTCGTCTTCGCGTTCAGGCTCTCGCGGTCCGAGCGCGACGAGATCCACGCCGCCACCGGATCCGCCAAGGCCTCGAAGTTCATCCGAACGCTCGCCCTCGCGGGAGCACGCGGAGACATGAAGGCCATCAACGAAGCGATCGACGAGGTGCACACACCCCGCCCGTAACCCTCCCCACCCGCCCGAGAACGGCCCACGGATCCCACCGGGGGTCGTCTCTCTTGCCGACTTCGCTCTTCCCCCGATCCACCCAGGTACCCATGCCGTGATCAACTCACTCCACCCGGCCAGCCCCGGAGGGACCCTGTGGAAGTGGTTTCCGGAAAGTCCGGAAGATGCCGACCCTCCCCCTAAAGGCGAGAGTGCGTCGTCCGGACCTATCCGGGGGAGGGGGGGTGTGAGGGTCTGGGTCCGGGCGTGGCGGGCGTGCCGGGCCTCCCGGGTGTGGTCGTCCCCCGCCTCGTCGAAGGCGGGGAGGAACTGCCTCGTCCCCCAGATCACCGCTCCTGCCGTGAGGTTCGCGACCGCGCCGTTGTGGATGGGCAGCGGGACCCGAGGCCACACCATGAGGGCGCCGATCAGCTGGTCCTGGCTTTCGGCGACCAGAAACCCCCACGGCGAGTCGGCAATCTTGCGTGCGATGTCCTTTCCCGGGTCGTTCCACGGACGAAGGAGCCCGCATTCGCGCCACAGGTCGATCACGCCGTTCGTGTCTGCCACCTCGAACTCGCGGATCGACACGTCGCCCATGGCCGCGACCGGACGTCCGCCGCCGCACGTTCGTAGAACAGCTCTAGCCCGTCCACGGGCGCGTCC
>CAZNRY010000304.1:0-1960 GCA_964575675.1 uncultured bacterium | reverse complement strand
GGGGCAACCCAGGGTTCTTAACCGTGTCGTCAATCACGACCCTGACCCCCGGGAGGCCGGGTTAGGGACCGACAATGGGGAACGACAGGTCGATCAGTTTCCACCGGGGGCTCCCGAGAGGCGAGGCGACGACGTTGTAGTCGAGTTCGAGCGCCCCTTTCGCGGGGTTGCCGAAGACGTAGTGGGTCACGAGCATGTGCGCGATGACCAGCGGAATCAGGACGATTCCCGAAAGCCTCTGGAAGAACCATCCCATCATCCCGCCGGAGCCGAGACCGCGATCGCGCGTCATCGCACCACCTCCCCCGCAACGGGCGCGCCCTTCAGGGCGGAGGTGAAGATCGGCCAGGCGCCGAAGACGAACAGCACGACCCCGATCGCCATCACCCACCAGAAAAGCTTCTTCTGTATGCGGTATCCGGTCCCCCACTCGATGCAGAGGATTCGCAGACCGTTCATCGCATGGAAAAGAATCACACCGAGCAGCCCGATCTCGGCCAGCTTGAAGATGGGCTGCTGGACGAAGTTCATCACCTTGTTGAACCCCTGGGGGCCCTGTGTCAGGTGGTGGATCACCCAAATGTGGATCGCGAGGTAGAAGGCGATCGCGATCCCCGTGACCCGGTTCAGGAGCCAGGCCACGTATCCCAGATGCCATCGGTAGATCATCATCCCTCCGCGCTTGTCCCCGCACGACCGGACGGCCTTTCTGTCCGGCGCGCCGCGAGCAGCGCGCTGATAATGCCATCAGATCGCATTGGCGGGCAACTGCGGAATCAGGGGAGGATCTTATGCGGGGGAATCAGCAGGGACGGCTGGCATGCTCCCTTCGCTCCGCACTCTCCCCCCGCCTTGACGCAACCGCGCCGATCCGCCAACCTGAGGTCTCAACTAAGGAGGAAACGATGGCACTGGTCCCGATGCGCGTCCTGCTCGATCACGCGGCCGAACACGGTTACGGCGTGGGCGCCTTCAACGTGAACAACATGGAGCAGATCCAGGCGATCATGGCCGCGGCCGAGAGAACTTCATCCCCCGTAATCATCCAGGCCTCGCGCGGGGCCCGCTCCTACTCGCAAGACAACTACCTGCGCCACCTGATGCTCGCCGCGGCAGAGCTCTACCCGCACATCCCCGTCGCGATGCATCAGGATCACGGCAGCAGTCCGGATGTCTGCATTTCAGCGATCGAGAACGGCTTCACGAGCTGCATGATGGACGGCTCGCTCATGGAGGACGCGAAGACCCCGGCCTCCTACGACCACAACGTCGAGGTCACGCGGAAGGTCGTCGAGTACGCGCACGCCCGCGGCGTCACGGTCGAGGGCGAAATCGGCACACTCGGCGGGATCGAGGACGGCCACGGCGCGGGGTTGACGGGAGCGGAGGCGCTCGCGCATCTGACCGACCCGGCGCAGGCCGAGCAGTTCGTCGCCGACACGGGGGTTGACGCGCTGGCGGTTGCGATCGGGACGAGCCACGGCGCCTACAAGTTCAAGCGCAAGCCGACGGGCGAGGTCTTGAAGATGTCGATCATCGCCGAGATCCACCGCCGCCTGCCCAACTGCCACATGGTGATGCACGGTTCATCGAGCGTGCCGAAGGAGCTGATCGACATCATCAATCAGTACGGCGGCCAGATTCCCGAGACCTACGGCGTTCCCGTCGAGGAGATCCAGGAAGGGATCCGCCACGGCGTACGGAAGATCAACGTCGACACCGACAATCGGCTGGCGATCACGGGAGCGATCCGAAAGGTCTTCGCGACGAAACCCGCCGAGTTCGATCCGCGCAGCTACCTCAAGCCCGCGCGCGACGCGATGCAGAAGGTCTGCGAGGAGCGGATGATCGCATTCGGGCAGGCCGGGCACGCGGGGCGGATCCCCAAAGTCTCGCTGGAGGAGATGGCCCGGCGGTACGCGAAGACCAAGCGGTAGCGCGCGCGAGCCGAGCAGGATGC
>CAZNRY010000303.1:0-1973 GCA_964575675.1 uncultured bacterium | reverse complement strand
CGAGGGTGGCCATGCCGATGATGCCGTTCATCGGCGTGCGGATCTCGTGGCTCATATTGGCCAGGAAGTCGCTCTTGGCGCGGTTCGCGGCTTCGGCCGCCGCTCTCGCCTCGCGGAGGTCGCGCTCCATCTGGCGCTGCTCGGTCACGTCGACCATGACGCCGAAGACGGCAGGCTGCCCGGCGAACTCGCTGGTCATCCGGATATCCTCGGTTTCGATGACGATCCCGTCCTTGTGGCGCCAGCGCAGTTGGTAGCGGGCGCCCGCCGCCTCGCGCTTGTTATCGATGCAATCGAGGAAGCTGCGCAACTGCTCTCGATCCTCGCCAACCACGCATTCGAGGATCGAGTCCATGCCGAGGAGCTCTTCCTGGCGGTAGCCCGTGATCTCGACCATCTTCGGATTCACGTACTGGAATCGCCGGTCGCGAATGATGTAGATCCCGACCAGGGATTGCTCGACGAGACTCCGGAACTTCGCCTCGGCGGACCGAATGGCTTCTTCGTTTCGCTTGCGCTCGCTCACGTCGTGGAAGTTCCAGACGCGGCCGGTGATCTCTTTGTCGATCCGCTGCGGGCGCGAATAGCGTTCGAAGACGCGCCCGTCCGCGAACTCGACCAGGTCTTGGCTCTCATCTTCAGGATGCTCGTAAAGCTGATGCACGCGGCTGAGAAAAGCTGGGGCGTCCTTCAGTTGACTGACGACGTGGCCGAGCAGGCGGTCGTCATCGCGGGAGGACGCGACCTCATCCGGGATGTGCCAGAGTTCGAGGAAACGGTGGTTGAATCGGGTGACCTTTCCCTCGCGATCGACGACGAGGATGCCGTCTTCGGTGGATTCGATCGTTGCCTCGAGCAAACCGAGAGAGTCGGCGAGATTCTTCTGAGAGGACCTTAGCTCGGATGTCATTTGCTCGGCGAGCGCGAGGGCGCGCGAACGTGTCGCGGCCAGCGACCAGAACAGGAGGGCGGATAGGCTGCTCACAAGGAGTCCGAAAAGGAGGATGGTGGTCGGTCCGGCGCTTTTCGTCGCCTCCTCGAAGGCCGGTTGGCTGCAGAAGTGCACCTTCCATTTCTGGTTCCAGAGCTCTACGGAATCCTCGGCCTGGTGTCTTGCTTGCTCGATCTGACCGTGCATCCCCCCAGGGGAGGAGTCGTAGAGCACTCTCCAGCGGCCCTCTCCGGCGGGCTCGAGGATCTGCACATTCAGATGGGTCGCATCGGCGCTTGCGAGCGATTGCGTGAGCGCGGGGACGCGGATCGGCGCGGCGACCCAGCCGAGCAGGGCGGTGCGGCGCTGCTCGGCAGTCGAGATCGGCATTCCGTTTCGGTAGACGGGAACGCAAAGGGTCAGTTCGCCGGCGTCGCTGCCCGCCTTGGGCGCGAGCATGCCGCTTACGAGACGGCCTTCGCCGGTGTCCCGAACCTCCTCAAGAACCGCTCTCGCCTCGAGCCATGGAGGTGGAGCGCCCGGCGCGGGAGCGGGGAGGACCCACATCCCCTCCATCCCGGGGCTGGTCCGCTCGAAGTCCATCGCCTTGAGGTAACGCGCCCAGGTGTCGGGCTCGACGGTGCCGCTCGCCACGAAGAGACCCACCGCTCCGCGCACCGCGTCCTGGTACCTCGCGAAGGTGACATCCAGCCCGCCCTTCGCCTGTTCGACCTCGAACAAGAATTGATCGTGCGCCTTGGCGCGAACCTGCTGCTGCTCCTGACGAAAGATCAAAAGGGTGAGCAGGATGCCGAGGGCGAAGCAGCCCAACGGAAGCAGGATGAGTGCGCCGCGGCTGCGCCGGGGCGCGCTGGGGGGTTCCTCGAAGATGCTCCTCATTCGGTCTCCACTGGCTGCCTGCCCGAGAGGCTCGGGGTGCGGTGCTCGGTCAGATTGATGGCCAACAGTTGACGGCATCGCCATCTATGGCCGCGAATCGCCTGTAAGGGAGATCGGCAGGGGAAGATGGGATGTTTAGAGG
>CAZNRY010000302.1:0-1986 GCA_964575675.1 uncultured bacterium | reverse complement strand
TGATTCGGATTCTCATTGGAGGGGACGTCTGTCCGATGGGCCGGGTACACGCGGCTTTCTCTGCCGGCCAAGCCAGCGAGATCTTCCATGACCTGCTTCCGGTAATGCAGTCTGCCGACCTTGCCGTTGTGAGCCTCGAATGCCCCATGGTGTCCCGCCCCTCACCGATCACCAAGTCCGCGCCAATCTTGGAAGCACGGGCGGAATGTGTACGTGGATTCGTTGACGCGCAGTGGGACGCGTTGAATCTCGCCAACTACCACAGTTTTGGTCTGGAAATGCGATAGTCGCGCAAGCAATGCGCACCGATGACTTTGCGCCGATCCCGGCTTCCCGCTCAGATCCGCACCGTGAAGGAAGAGGGGTCAGAGCCACTATCAACATTGAGGCGAGCACATCCATGAATCGCCCGAAACAAACTGATGTGAAGCAAAGGCTCTTTGTTGTCATCCCCGCTTTCAACGAGGCGACAACCATCGGTGAAGTCGTCCGTAGAGTCCGGCAGCACTATGAGAACGTAGTGGTTGTCGATGACGGGTCGGGCGACCAGACCGCTTTTGAGGCGGGAAACGCGGGAGCCGTCGTTTTGCGCCATATCTTGAACCGTGGCCAGGGTGCGGCACTGCAGACCGCAATTGACTATGCACTCCTACGGCAGGCTGAAATCATCGTTACATTTGATGCTGATGGGCAGCACAGGGTAGAAGACATTGAGGCGCTAGTAGCTCCGATCATTGCCGCGGAGTGCGAAGTGGCACTGGGCTCCCGATTTCTGGGCACGGCAAGAGAGATCCCGAGGTCGCGCAGGCTGACTCTGAAAGCTGGGACAGCGTTCACTCGGCTGGTTTCGAGAATCAACGTAACGGACACGCACAATGGGTTTCGCGCGTATTCACGGAAGGCAGCGCGGCTAATTCAGATCCGTCAGGACAGGATGGCTCATGCGTCTGAGATCCTTGATGAAATCAGCCGACTGAAGCTGCCTTTCCGCGAAGTGTCGACGCGGATTCTATACACGCACTATTCCCTGAAGAAGGGGCAGCAGTCTTCGGCAGCCTGCCGGATACTCTGGGACTTCTTCTTGGGAAGACGGGGACACTGAAATGCTCCTGATCCAGATCATCGTCGTGCTGTGGGCGCTCTATGCCGCGGTTCGGGCCTACTCCAGGTTCCAGAAGCGGACAATCGGAATAGCGGAGTACCTGATATGGACCGCGTTCTGGGTCGCTGTCGGGATCGCCGTGCTGGAACCCAATCTCTCCCAAATGCTCGCCGGCGCTCTTGGAGTCGGCCGGGGCGCAGATGCCGTTTTCTACCTTGGGCTGATGGGATTGAGTTACGGGTCTTTCAGGATCTATCTGAAGATCCGGAATCTGGAACATCAGATCACGCTGCTGACGAGACACATCGCGCTGCATCAGGGGGAGGGCAGAGACGATGAGTAGGCCTCGGGGGAAGCATCGGGGGACGAACTTGGGGATGAAGGCTCCGACACAAGGCGCGATTCGAGTCAACGCAGCGTTCGAATCGTCTCATCGCACTTGTGGTACATCGGCCGCGTCCTGAGTACGCTCCTCATCGAGCGGAAGAGACTCTCCACCGTCCACAGCTGCGTGTAGGGCGAGGGCCGTCGTTCCTGGGTCGAAGCGGTGTGAGAGCGTTTCATTGTTCAGGATGTCCTTCACACGGGGAATAGGGGCTTGCATGATTGAACAAACACTCGAACGAATCAAACCGGATACAACGGGAATGCGGGGCATCACGGCTGATCAATCTGAAACGTTGCATCTCGAGAGATACCGGTTCGCCGCTTCGCACTGCAATCCCGGTCGTCTGCTCGATATCGCCTGTGGATGCGGCTACGGCACCCGGCTCTTGGTTCAGGAAAACGACAGCATCACCTCCGTGATCGGAGTCGATCAGAGCCCTGATGCCATAGCCACAGCGTCCGCGCAGTATGCGCATCCCGCAACCAACTTTGTTACC
>CAZNRY010000301.1:0-1989 GCA_964575675.1 uncultured bacterium | reverse complement strand
TTTGCAATCTCAATCCTCGCTCACACCCCAACAAACTTCTGACGCATTAGGGTTAACTGTTCACCAGTTCAAGGTATGGATGAGTATCCACTGTCGGCCCCGCAGGCCCTAGGCGAGACGGGGATCGATATTCACCAGTATTGCACCGGGGGGGGGATCCGGACGCATCGAGAGGATTCGGGGCTGTTTGTGCATGGATGTTACCTGCTTCGCGGAAGTAACGACTTCCACGGGATACAAGAGAAATGTGGACCGACGATTCTCTTCTCGACAAACCACGGCCTAAACCCATACACCGCCCCTCCGTACAGCCCGGTGGTTCTCTGTTTTGTGTATGACTTAGAGAATAACTGGCTATCGCTCTCGGGCTACAATGGCGTTGATGTGAATGGGGATTGCAGAATTGAGCCGTACGAGCGGGGGGGGGATCCGGTGGTGGAGCCAGTCTTCGCAGCGCCGAGCGACGTTGCGGTACTGGATGCTAAGGTTGAGTCTGTTCTCAGACGCCTGGCCGGTGAGTCGCCGCGCTTAGCACACTGTGCGGCAGACACCACAAGCGATATTCGCGCGACGGCGGTAACACTAGGGACCAACTCGTTGCTCCGCGCGTGGGTTGACTCCATATTCGCGCCGGAGTACGAGGCTGCGAATCACCCCACGTTCGCAGAAGGGATCCTGCTGGTCAACGGAGTCGATTGGGACACCTACGGGAGCGGGATCGTCACGGCCTATGAGAACCGCGCCTTCTGGGGGAATCTGGAGATCTCTTTCTGGGACTACTTCACGAAGACGGGCGCCTATCCCTCCACTCTTCCCGAGCCCCTCGGGCACGGGCAGGTGCCTGGGTCTGTGCTCGGACGCTACGACACGGTAATCTGGGTGGGAAACGACTACAACCACGACCTCGATGGCTGGAAGAACACGCCGATCCAAGGCTATCTTGAGTCGGGGGGCAACGTCCTCCTGATGGCACGCCACGGAGAGGCGTTCCTCGACGAGTGGATGCAGGACTACCTTGGCATCGAAATCACCGCGAGCGACCAGAGGTTTTATGACTGCACCTCGGTTCATCCGGAGCTGACGAGCATCTCTCTGCTCGGGACGCAGGACTACAATGCGGCATTCAGCGGCACCTTGACGCAGCCATCAAGCATGCTGCTCTTCGAGTCGCGGGAGGGTTTCGATCCAGATATTGGCATCGGAGTAATCCGGGTCCCCGGGGAGGGCGGCACCTACAATCCCAAGGGCGGGCAGTTCGTCTTCCTCAGCGGTCGCCCCTATCGGTGGAATCGCGCCGAGCTCGCCTCCAATGTCGAGACGATTGTTGGGTGGATGCAGAGCGGCTGGGCTGCCGCCCCCGAAGGTGCCGCGATTGGTCGTCGACTGCTGCTGCTCCTGGAGAGCCCGGTCCTGCAAAAGGCACGTCTTCGGTTCCTCGTGCCAGACGCAGGGCACGTCCGGCTGACGATTTACGATGGCCAGGGTCGCCTCGTGCGGGAATTGCTAGACGGCTTCCGGAGAGCGGGGGAGTACCAGCAGGACTGGGACGGCCGCTTCCTTGACGGAACCAACGCTCCCTCCGGAGTCTACTTCGTTCGATTGGTGCTCGAACGGAGAGAAGTGACAAGTGGAAAGATAGTGCTGCTTCGATAGGGGGATGTGTCCTCCGTTCGAGGGGCCGCGGGGAGCCGCAAGATTGGAGACTGGTTCGGCGCGACCAGGCAAGGCTGGTCAGGAGGGAGGGAGAGATCGGGCCTTCTGAAATCCTGTTTGTCGTCCAGCGGGTGCGAATCGCGCCCGGGGGAAGATGAGCCAGGCAGACGCGGATTTGGAGATTCGTCATGGTCCCCCCTCTTGGGTTGGGACCGAATCCTAGCTCAGAAACGCAACTCCCGCTGGATCAAGAATCGGGGATCAGGTCACCAGCCTGAATTCTAACATCCAGGTCGGACTGCTCTCAGTGGGTCAGTAGGTTCACACGACCGGGGC
>CAZNRY010000300.1:0-2038 GCA_964575675.1 uncultured bacterium | reverse complement strand
ATCACCGACATCGGCAGCTGGGGACCAAGGGGGGCGACGCGATGAATCCCCGAACCCCTCTTTTCCTGGGATCCCAGGGGGGAAGCACCCTTTTGCTCGCGCTTCTGATCCTCTCGGCAATGGCCGTCCTGGGGGGATCGATCGCGGTCGTCACGATGGGTGACCGAAACCTGTCCCGTTATGAGCGCCAGAGCGTCGAGGCGCTCGCCGCGGCCGAGACGGGGGTCGCGTTCGCCAAGCGAAGCATCCGGGATCTGATCGCGCCGATGACCGACGCTGACGCCGACGGACGGCCGGACTTCCTGTTGACGGACACACTCTCCTGGGGCGGCAGCTACGAAGTCATCGCGGAGGCAAGCGACATCAAGGGCCTCGGAATCACGGCCTATCAATCGAACGGATTCACAATCGTCTCGGAGGGCCGGTTCCAGGGGGCGCGGCGAAGGGTGAAGGTCGAGATCGTCCACGATAGCTTCCTCAAGTACGCGCGCTTCACGGCCATGTCAGACCTGACCTACGCTTGCGACGCATCGATCACGGGTGAGGTCTTCGTCAACGGCAACCTGAACGTCCCCTGCGGGTGCGCGGCTGGCCGCCACGTCCGCTTCCTCGAGATGGTCTCCGTCGTGAACGACGTGCCGAACGCCCCCTGCGCGGACTTCTTCCGCGGATACGTGACCAACGCCGAACCGATCGATCTGCAGAACTCCTTCGACTGGACCGACGTGCGCAACAAGGCGCGCGGGCTCGGGGCCGACAACGCCTGCGAGCGAAAGGGGACGGTCGGTATCTACACCGCGCTTCCGGGGACCGATCCACTCCACCTCGCCACCCAGACGGCGCCCGATCAGAACGTGCTCGTCTTCGACCGGTTCGACTTTCAGAACCTCACCGCGGCCCCGCCCGACACCTGCGTCCGGTACAACGGCGCAAACGTCATCAACCCTCTCACGGGGCTGCCGCTGCGCTTCAATGACTTCAACGGGATCATCTTCTTCGAGGGCAACGGCAGCATCCGCGGCACCCTGGACGGGGTCAGCGCCCGCAGCGTGACCGTCTATGCGTCCTCCAATGTCTACGTCAAGAACAACCTGGCCACAGGCTTCACGGGATACGACGCCGTCACGCGCCTGCCCGACCACACGGGCGATCCGGTGAACGTCGGACTCGTCGCCGAAAACACCCTCTACATGGCCGTCGGGACGCCGCGCATTCTGCGCGTGGATGCGATGCTCCTCTCGCGCACCGCGAACTGGGCGGGCCAGGGAGGGGAATCAACGAGCGACCATCCGGTCGGTGGGCCGGGCCCCCTCGATCTCGACCAGGACGGCATCTTCGGCGAAACCCCCTACAACAACGATCCCGTCGCCGGCGGAGGTTGGAACGAGCTCACGATCACCTCCGCCCACTGGATACTGAACATCAACGGCGGGATCATCACGATGGGTACGGGAAGCGCGGCGCCGTGGAACAACGCAGCGGTTCTCGCCGCCGCCACCGGCCCGACGCGCCGGTACAACTACGACATGGACCTGACGAGCTACCCACCCCCCTGCTTCCCCGTGCCGCTGAACCTCTACAAAGACGTCTCGTGGACGGAGATCTTCGAGGTCCGGGATGCCCTTGCGAACCACCTGCCCGACTAGCGAGGAGGAGGGACCACCGATGGCCAGAGACGCTGCCCGATGCGGCTTCACCCTCGTCGAGACGATGGTGGTCGTCGTCCTGCTCGGTCTCCTGCTCGCCATGGCGATTCCGAACTTCGTGGACTCGAACCGTCGGCGCCGCACCGAATCGGCGGCCACAGAGCTTTCCACATGCCTTCAGCTCGCGCGGAGCCGGACCGTAGCCACGCGAACCCCGTTCCGCGTCGTCCTCGATCCGGACAACCGAACATTCTGGACGGAACGCTCCGAGACCGATTCGTCCTGGGTGAGGGACCCCGACGAGGAGCACGCGCTTCCCCGTGGCGTCACGTGGTCTCCCGAGGCGGGCGGGGACCCGGCTTGGTGGGCTCAGGCGCGGCGACGAAACCAAA
>CAZNRY010000299.1:0-2100 GCA_964575675.1 uncultured bacterium | reverse complement strand
GAAAAGATCGCTGCCGGGGGATCATTGCCCTTGACCACCGGGGGCCTCATACGTGCCGGGGGATCATTGCCCTTGACCACCGGGGGCCTCATACGTGTTACAAAGCGGGAAAGTGAGACTCGGTCCGAGCCGCGGCAAGCGCCCAGCGACACGAGCTATCAGAGGTCTCCCGACCCCGCCCGCGGTGTTCCCACCGCTCGCGACATTCTCTTGGCAAGATCGAACCTTCGGCGAGCCTGCCATGACGCGACGATCGAGAAGTACTGACGTTCGTGAGGCGAGCCGATCGCACGGAGACGCTGCCGCGCGACGAGGCGATGGAGGTTGAGGCGCCGTATTGTCGGAGGCCGGAGTCATGTCGCCCGCTTCCTCGAGGTGGCAAGAGCCTTGGTCTGCACCCGAGCGCATCGAGCCGGGACACTCCAAAACTCAGCATTCCTTGAAAGAACGTCGGTAGCCTTTGTAACGCCGGGCGTCACCTGCAGACGCGAAGCGGCTGGCAGGTGCACGCCCTGGTTGGACGGCGCGAATCGACGACCAGCGGGCTCATGGCCTGGCCATCTGCAGGGTTCCCGGGGACAGCGACGCCATCGCCATGCTCGAGGCAAAACGGTGTCCGGAGAATACGACATGGCCACCTATCTTACGACCAGTATCCTTCTGCCTGTCTTGTAGGTACCCGATGTGATCAGGGCAAAGTAGACGCCGGATTGAACGCGCCTTCCGCTGTCGTCGGTCAGGTTCCAACGCCACTCGAGCGGCCTCATGTGGACGCTCTCAGAACGGATCAGTCTGCCCCCCGCGTCATAAATGTGAATGGCTGCGTTATCGGAGCTCTCCATGTCCATACTGATATGAATGTCTACCGTGGCTGGAATTGGCGACACAACGACCATCGGCTCAACGCCTCGCGAGTCGTGAGCGGACGATGGGTCTGCCTGCCCATACAGCCCGACGATGCCGAGTGGTCCGTCAACGAATCCCGAAATCACATCAGCCACGGTGTCCACAACGCTGGCGACCGACTCAAACACTGTGCCGTTCCCTCTGAGCCAGTACAGGGCCAGACTCTCCTCCGGGATGTCAAGGGCATGGAGTTCTTCCTCCGAGTAGCGGAGTGTGATGATCGCCCCCAGAGATGTGACCAACGTATCTCTGGCGAGCGCGGAAAGCAGAAGGAAACGCCCCGCAGGTATCCAGCCGCCCGCCACATCTTGATAGGGGCTGCCAGAAAGAAGCGTCCCGGTACAGGCGACGGAATCCCCGTACCCTGGCTGCCAGTGGCTGTTGATCTGGAATGTTCCGAGCGAGTCCACCAGCTCGAATGAGCCACTCTCAGGAATCCCTGCTCCAAACGCACAACTCATGACTGCGGGCGACCCAATGCCAGCTGAATCCCATTCGAGGAACCCGTAGCACGGCGCTTCATCCGCTCGTTTCCATTCCCTGGCGAATAACGGTCCTTGATCGCACGCACCAGTATCTGCGCCCCAATCGTGCTCATACAGGGCAGCGTACTCAACTGGAAGAGCGATCTTCCCTCCTGCCTCCGACATTCCTACCGTAATGGTGGCATGAGGAAACTCAGCGGACCAACTTCCAAGATCGGCTCCGCAGGTCAGGATCGTCAGCATGTCCATTTGATCCGGTGAGACGAAGCCCGCCACATCATCGGGTGTGACGAATTCGGGGGCCTCACTTCCAGCTCTACCAAGGACGAAGTACCCAGGTGTGTTTCCATGAGCGACAATGTAGAGTCCACGAATGCATCGGTCGCGGCGCAGGTAGTCCTGAAGACCTTCAACCGTTGAGGGCACATCCGTGCCGAGACGAATTGGCTGCCACCCCTTGGCGCTGAGCTTCCGGGCGGCCAGCAGGAACGTCTGGTCTATGGCAGCTTTCCAGTCCGACAGAGGCTCGGAGAGGTTCTTCTTCCCCCACACCATCAGGACCTTCGGATTCAGACACGGCGCTCCTGACTCGAAAGAACACGTTGAGGACACCGGATCCCGTATGCACGTCGCACTGTATCCATCGTGCGGGCCACTGGAGTGAACCCCTCCGACTGGGCAGGTTGACCTCCAACGAGTGAGGGGGTCT
>CAZNRY010000298.1:0-2185 GCA_964575675.1 uncultured bacterium | reverse complement strand
GGGCTCTACGAGATTTGCGGCGCTGGTCAGCGGATCCGTATCGGCGAGTTCCAGGATCGCGTGAAGCGCCAGTTCAGCCCGCGGGCCGGGATCGCTTACCCGATCTCGGACGGCGACGTCTTCAGTTTCCACTACGGGCGCTTCTACCAGATCCCCGACCGGAAGTACATCTTCGACAACCGGAACGTGTTCGACGGGCGCGTGCGCGGCAACCCGAACCTGAGCAACGAGACGACGGTCTCATACCAGGCGGGGATCCAGCATCTCTTCAGCGAGCTGGTGAGCGGCCAGTTCAGCGTCTACTACAAGGACATCTTCGGCCTGGTGACGACCGACGAGTATCCGGTTCTCGGTTCCGTCGGGAATATCCCCTCATATGTCAACAAGGACTATGCGTCGGCGCGTGGCTTCGAGACCACTCTCTCTCGCAGCTTCGGGAACAACTTCGGGATGGAGTTGAACTACGCCTTCGGCGTTGCGACGGGCGTGGGAAGCGATCCGAATGCGAGGCGCTCGCAGAACTTCGCCTACCTGCCGGTGTCGGAGCAGCCTCTCAACTGGGACACGCGCCATACCTTCCGCGCGCAGCTCCAGATCGCGAAACCCATGAGCTGGGGGACGAGCTTCGTTTGGCAGTTCGCCACCGGCTTTCCGTACACGCCGGTCGAGCGGACAACGCGCCAGATCGAGCCCGAGGTGGTCAACTCCCGGAGGATGCCGAGCGAGGCCAACCTCGACATCCAGGCGGAGAAGTATTACACGGTGTGGGGTCAGAGGTTCAAGGTTTTCCTGCAGAGCCGCAACGTGCTCGATTCGAAGAACATCACCGTTCTTGAACCGCTCAACAACTTCACCGGCCCCGCGCTGCGCGGCAACGACTACAAGATCTACTACACGGAGACGGGGCGCGCAGGCGGCGCCTACTTGGGCGACGACGAGAACGGGGATGGAATCGAGGATTTCGTTCCTCTGAATGACCCGAGGGTTTTTGGAGATCCACGGGCCGTGCGTGTCGGTGTCTCATTTAGCTTTTAGTCCAGGGGTTTGAAGGGAGAAGCCAACCGATGCGAAGGACGGGGCAACTGAAGCTAGGCCTTCTCCTCGCCGTGACGGCGTGCACGGTCCTGGCGCCGGCCGCCCGCGGCGCGGAGCCTCCCGGGCGGAAGTTCGGCCTGCCGGAGGAGTCGGGGCTCTATGCGATTGCGCCTCCAAACATTTTCTATCACAACGTCGGACTGCTCGAGTTGATGATCACCAACATCGGGATCATCGGGAACCCGAACTTCGTTGATTCCTATGGAGCAGGCTGGCGCGGAGGCGAGTACTTATACGCGGCGAGCCTCTGGGTCGGAGCGATCGCGCCGGACAATCTTCCCTACGTGACGACCGGGGCGTATGAAACGGAGTTCCGTCCGTCCCTTGACCCCGTGGACACGATCTATCCCGCCTACGAGGGAATCACGCGCGGCAACCGACCGGGGTTTTCGACCCGACCGGATGACGACGGGGACGGATCGGTCGACGAAGACGTCATAAATGGCAAGGACGACGACGGAGATGGGCTGATCGACGAGGACTACTCGGCGATCTCGCAACAGATGTTCGCATGCGAGTACTGGGACTACACGCAGGAGGCGATCAATACCTATCCGGAGCACAGGCCGCTGAACCTTCGCGTTCACCAGGAGAGCTATGCATGGTCGACCGAGGGATCAAACGAGTTCGTCGGATTCGATTTCAAGATCTTCAACGACGGCTTCGAAGTGCTCCGGTCGGTCTATGTCGGTTTCTTCGTCGACTCCGACGCCGGCCCAAAGGACCGCGCCGGATTCTACGCTGATGACAGGGGCGAGTTCTATTCGAGGGATACGACGGTCGTCGATATCGCGAACCGCTACACCTGTCTCGACAAGAACTGCAACATCAAGGAACTGAAACTGGACATCTGCTTCATGTCCGATGTCCTGGACAACGGCAGCGACGCCAACGGCGGCGACGTCCCCGGGTTCTTCGGCGGGATGTTCCTCGGCCACACTACGGACCCCTTCGGCGTGCGGGCGCCTTCGCGGGTACAGGTTCATACGGCGCAGTTCTTCAGCGGCGCGGGCGCCTATCCCTCGGGCGATCCGCGGAACGACTTCGAACGCTACGACCTCCTCTCGAAGGGGATCCGGTCGAACCGGCC
>CAZNRY010000297.1:0-2199 GCA_964575675.1 uncultured bacterium | reverse complement strand
GGCGTCGTCGAGGATCTGGCGCGCGTTGAACGCCTGCGACAGCGTCTTCTTCGCCCATCCATTCCGTTCGAAATGAATCGGGAAGAAGGACCTCTCTCAGGCCGGCGCGAGATCAGGCGTCTCGAACGCGAGTTGCAGAGACTTCGCGAGCGGGTCAGGCTGCTCGAAAGGCGGATCCACGGGGAGTTTGACCGCTAGCCGGGCGGCCGGGCGAGCGGGCTGAAAAAGAGGGCTGGAAGCGGCGCATCATCCGCGCTGCCGCCGGCCCTCTAGTAACCCCGCGTCCCCGGGGGCCTCCCACCGCAACCAACGCTCTGGATGAGTTCCCGGGGAGAAACAACCCCGAGGCGCAGGGACTCGACCAAGCTATCGGCAGCTGCGCGCGAAACCTGAATCGCGGCGATTGACACCCGACACGCCGCCCGGGAAGAATCCGAGGAGAGTTCGAGCGGCGCGCGCGGACGCCGCCTCGTCCGGGTCCGTCGGTCTACCGACCCAGGAGGGTGAGAGATGCCGCACGTCCAGGTCGCCGGGCCCTGCCGGATCGCAGCCTACTGGGAGACCTTCGAGCCGGCCATCGACCGGGGGGGAGACCGCATCGTCCGATCGATCACCGCATACCTCGCCCGCAGCGAAAACCGCCTCCTGGTCGAATGCACCGTCATCGAGGGATTCCTCCGCCAGGTCTTCCTCGTGGAGATGATCCAGCGGGACGGCGGGGCTTTGGTCCGCCTGTTCCACGGCTCCATGCCAGAGAAGACAGCGGGCGTCCGCTACTGCCTGGCGTGGATCGCGGCCGGCCTCTGCGCCCAGGATCCAGCCTGTTCCTGGGACGCCCGAAACCTGGGTATCGATCTGCCGCCCACCCTCGGGCCGCCCGCCAACTGACCGTCCCCTCCGGGGAAGAACCCCATCCCCACGGTTGACGCCCGTCCCAACAGCCGGTAAAATAAGGGGCTAGCAGCAGGACGGCACGGTACCAACATCCCCAGAAGGAGGACCTTCATGCGGCGCGCGCTGCTCCTTGGTCTTGGCTGTCTGTCCCTCGTCTCGTTCGGGGCCACCAAGGCCGGGGCGGATGACAACTTCATCTTCGATCCCCATCCGACCTTCCAGTCCGTTGACGTGAGCACGACCTTGGTCGAGTTCGTGGCGCCGCTGCGCACGTTGAACCCCGCCGGGGACGACCTGTTCGTTGTCTTCGATCCGCACATCCCATCCGGCTGGTTCGCTCAGTATTGTCAGCTCTCGACGGGCCAGTGCTTCCCGGACGATCACGTGATCTCGCTGAGGAGCAGTGACCCCGACACCCTGCGGATCGACTTTCGGCCCGTCGCCGGGATCGTAGGGCAGGGACACATCGACATCAGGATCTATCGGGTCGCCGACCCGGGCACATGGAAGGAAGTGACCTTCGCCCTCGGGCACGGCGTCACCCTTCCCGTTTCATCCTATTCGTACAAGTGCGAGCAGGCCTTTCAGGAGACGGTGGCTTGGGGCGAGGTGAGCTTCTTCAGCCAGATCCGTTCGTACAACGCCTTCAACGATTCGCTGATCGTCGAGATCCAACGGGAGACCCCGACCGGTTGGGTTTCGCAGTATTGCCAGACATCGACCGGACAGTGCTATCCCGACCGGCAGACGATCCCCTTCAACGCATTTGTCATCGATACCCTCCGGATCGACTTCCTCTGTTATAGCCCGGCCACGGCGATCGGCAACGTGCGGATCAAAACGCAGAGCAGATCGAATCCGGCGGTCTGGTACGCCCTGCCCTTCCGCGTCCGAACGGGCGACATCCCGGCGGCGGTTGGATCCGACGGTTCCGCGGGCGATCTCGCATTCCGCGTCGTCCCGAACCCAGTGCGTGACATGGCGGACATCCGGTTCGTTCTCCGCTGCGCCTCCCCCGTGCGTCTGACCCTGGTCGATCTCGCGGGCCGGCAGGTTCTGGACCGGACGACCGGGACCCTCGGCGCGGGAATCCAGAGGATCCCCTGGGACGGCAGGGACGATTCCGGCAATCGCCTCGCGAGCGGCGTCTACTTCTATCAGGTTGAAGGCTCCGCACAGCGCGCCAAGGGAAAGATCACGATCAGCAGATAGCTCGATCGCAGGAGAGGCGGCTTCGGTCGCCCTGGGATTGAAGAGAGGCCCGGATGCGGCGGAGAACCGCGCACCCGGGCCTCGTTCTTTTCC
>CAZNRY010000296.1:0-2259 GCA_964575675.1 uncultured bacterium | reverse complement strand
GTTAGGAGACGCATCCACATTGGTCCGGCGCTCCAGCGATCCCTTCGATCGCACCGACCCACCGGGGTCCGACGCCACAGTCCCCATCGAGATCGTCGCGCTCAACCTGGTTTCCTGCCAGCCGATCACGGTGACCTACAACGGCGGGCAGGCGCCCGAGCTCTGGGATCTCCACGTCGGGCTCTCGGTACTCCCGGCTCCCCAGGGGGTGCTCCAGGCGACCAAGACGCACGCAAACGGAGGGACCTTTAGCTCTCAGTTCTACGTCCAGCCGCAGTTCATCTTCACGAAGGTCTGTGACCCCACCCAGGTCGTTCTGGACACGGGCACACAGGGCATGCCGCCGCTGCAGTTCACCGCGCCCGACGGTTACTGGGTCCATGACGTGAATCCCGCGCTCGAGATCATCGCTCCGTCCAATGGCAATTTCGTGCCGGGAGTAGCTGAGACCATCCCCGGCGATCCATCCTCACAGGAGCTGCGCCGGTTGCATGCCCAGGAAGCCAGCGGAGCCGCGCGGCACACCGTCTCCCCTGCGCAGCCGGTGCCGCCGCCGCCAGAGGATCCCCACGCTACCATCGCCGGCAGCGAGCCTGACGGCAGCCACCTCGCCTTCGGCGTCGGCGCTGTTCCACCGATCCCCCCCGGTTTCTTCGGTCCCGGCTCCGATCCCTTCGCCGGCGACGTTTGCCTGCTCGGTGATCCACTCGGCGGGTCTGGAGATGCGTCCACATTGGTGCGTCGCTCCAGCGATCCCTTCGATCGCTGCGACCTACCGGGGTCCACCGTTACGGTCCCCATCGAGATCGTCGCGCTCAACCTAGTTTCCTGCCAGCCGATTACGGTTACCTACAACGGCGGGCAGGCACCAGAGCCCTGGAATCTCCGCGTCGGGCTCTCGGTACTCCCGGCTCCTCCGGGAATCCTCCAGGCAAGAAAGACGCACTGCAATGGCGGCGTCTACAGCTCCGATTTCTACGTGCAGCCGCGATTCACCTTCACCAAGGTGAGTAACGGCACCCAGATCGATCTGGACACGGGCACACAGGGCATGCCGCCGCTGCAATTCATGGCACCCGACGGTTACTGGGTCCATGACCTGAATCCCGCGCTCAATATCATCGCCCCATCCGATGGTAATTTCGTGCCAGGTGTTCTTGAGATCACCCCCGGCGACCCCTCCTCGCAGGAGCTACGCCGGTTGCATGCCCAGGAAGCCAGCGGAGCGGCGCGGCACACCGTCTTCCCCGCGCGGATGCTGCCCGCAGCGGCGCCGTCCCTGTCTGCTAGCGGGTTCTGGACGCGGAGCTATCCCAACCCGTTCAATCCCAACACGAAGATCGCCTTCTCGCTGCCCGAAAGGGGCTCCCTGTCGATCAAGATCTACAGCGTGAGTGGAGCACTGGTGCGAACCCTGATCGACGGGGTCGTCGATGGCGGCGCGGGCTCTGTAATCTGGGACGGTACGGACAGCCGCGGCGCCATGACGGCTTCGGGCATCTATCTATGCAAGGTTGTGTCGAATGGCAAGACGACTAACACGAGGCTCGTGCGGTTGAAGTGAGATGGAACGACGCTGAGTCAAGGCTCTGATTTGTGGGGCGGTCTTCTTTCTTCCAAGAGAGGGGATCGCCCCTTCGTTACCGGGGGACGCGTCGCGAACAGTCTTGAAGCGGCAATACTGCAGTAGCAGAAACTGACTCATCGCGGTTCATGCACCGCGACGGTACATATCACCAGACGGCGTCCCCGTAGTGTGCCAATACTCCGCCTAAGCGAACTTGGCGAACGGGATCCAACCAGCGTCGATTCGTCGTAAGGGGATGTCTTGGGAGACCTTTCTGAAGTCGCACTGGGGCATCATCGCGGCCACCGATTTCTTCAACGTCGAAGTGCTCACCTCCGTCGGTCTGATCCGATACTTCGTGCTCTTCGTCATCGACTTGAAGACCCGCCGGGTCAAGATTGCCGGCATTTCTCCGCAGCCGGGCGGACGATGGATGAGACAAATGGCTCGCAACCTGACCGACGCGTACGACGGATTCTTGACCGGATCCCGCTACCTCATCCACGACCGCGATCTCCTCGACATGAGCCGCCAGCACTTCGAAGAGCCACTGGGAATGGGTTAATTCCGACTACAGCGACCGTACAGCTTGACGAGTGGGCATCCAGCCCGATATACCTATCCATAGGCACCATTTCCAATGATGCCCATGCGCTAACGTAGCGCGGACCGAGTTTAGGTCCGCGGCTAAC
>CAZNRY010000295.1:0-2287 GCA_964575675.1 uncultured bacterium | reverse complement strand
CTCCGCCGCCACGGGATCGGTCTTGTCCTCGCCGTCGGCGGGTGCGGTGTCCGGGAGCGCCTCCGCCGCCGCACTCTCCGACTCGCGCCTGCGCGATTCCTGCGCGCGCTGCTCCAGAATCTGCGCGCCCGTCGCAGGCAACCGGGAAGCCGTCTTCTCCCCGACGCCTGGGATCTCCATCAGCTCCTCGATCGAGGTCTTCATCACATCCTGCAGGGTTTCCTTGCCGGACTTGACGAGCTTCTCGACCAGCTTCGGCCCAAGCTCCTTCGTGAGCGATTCCAGATCGATGTCCGGGACGGCAGCCTCTTCCTCCCGCCGGGCCTCGATCTGCGACTGGCTGACGAGTACGATCTGGAGTCCCGTAAGCTTCGCCGCGAGGCGCGCGTTCTGTCCTCCCCTGCCGATCGCGAGGGGCACCTGCTCGTCGGCGACGACCACCGTCGCCTTGCGCGCCTCCGGCTCGTAGATCACGTCGAGGACGCGCGCAGGCGAGAGCGCGCGGCTGACCAGGATCTTCGGGTCCGCGCTGTACGGCACGATGTCGATCCGTTCGCCTCCGAGTTCCTTCACGATGTTCTGGACCCGCGAACCCTTCATTCCGACGCAGGCGCCAACCGGATCGACGCGGTCATCGTGGCTCACGACGCAGATCTTGGTTCGCGAGCCCGGTTCACGCGCGATCGCGCGCAGCTCGACGACGCGCTCGAAGATCTCCGGAACCTCCTGCTCGAAGAGCTTCCGGACAAAATCGGGATGGGTCCGCGAAAGAAGGATCTGCGGACCCTTCTGATCCTTGTCGACGTCGAGGAGCAGCGCTCGCAGTGGATCGCCGATCTTGAAGCGGTCGCGATTGATCTGCTCGCGATGGGGGATGATCCCCTCGGTCTTGCCGATCTTCACGATCACGTTTCCGCGATCGATCTGCTGGACGCTCCCCGAGAGAATCGTCCCCTTGCGATCGATGTACTCGTTGAAGACGTTCTCTCGCTCCGCCTCGCGTACCCGCTGGACGAGAACCTGTTTTGCGGTCTGGATCGCGTTGCGGCCGAACTCGGCGACCGGAGCCTCGACGCCGATCATATCCCCGACCCTCGCCCTGGGATTGATCTTCTTCGCGTCATCCAGATCGATCTCGCCACCCAGGTCGATAGCGACGGCGACGACCTTCTTGGACACGATCACGCGGATTTGCCCGGTCACCTCGTCGAAGCTCACCTGGACGTCTTGAGCGGTTGCATACCGTTTCTTGGCGGCGCTCAGGAGGCCCGTTGTCAGCGTTTCGACGAGCAAGCGCTTGTCGACCGCCTTCTCACGCGCGATCCCGCGAAGGGCTTCCAGGATTTCGTCATTCGCCATTCTTACGAACCTCGTCGGACGCGCCCCCCTCCGCCGGACTCTTCCGGTGAGGAGGACGCCGCGGATCTAGCCGCAGTTCGGCCCGCTTGATCTCATCCAACCTAATCTCGATCGCCCCAAGACCGTCAACGGCGACCGACACCGTTCCCCCGGCGCAGCCGAGGATGGTCCCCTCGTAGTGGCTGAGTCCGTCCCTCTCCCTCAGAGTCCACACCTGAACCCGCTCGCCCTCGAACCGCTGGAAGTGCCGTTCCGTAGATACAACCCGGTGCATGCCGGGAGAAGACACTTCCAACTCGTAGCGACCGGCGAGCGACGGGTCGCTGTCGAGCAGCATACCGATCTTCCGGCTCAAACGAGCCAGATCGGTGACGCCGATCCCCGCTTCCCTGTCCAGAAAGAACATTAACCGCACGGAGTTACGGCCCCTCGATACATTCGTTTCGAGGAGTTCCGCCCCTTCTTCTTCAAGCAGGGGCCTCAACCGCTCCGCCCACCCCGTGTGTCGTATCTCCATGGAAACAAAAAGCGGGTCAGTTGCCCGCCCCGCACACCCTAGGCTGAAACTCCCATGCGTAGCAAGGGGTTTCCCCTGATCCTCGACCTGCTACTGGAAGGAACCTCCGTACAAAAAGTCGACCAGCAACCTTCCGCACTGGCCCAAGCTCTCCTGGGAGCAAGCCCCAGGCACATCACCGATAGTGTGCCACTGGGGGTAGTGCATGTCAATGAGATCGACTGCCGGGATTCCCCGCTCGAGAAACGGGACGTGGTCGTCAAGAATCGTGTAGCAGACCCGGTTGTCGAACCCCGCAAGTCCCAACGCATTTGCTCGTTCGAATAGAATTTCGTTGAGCCACCCGGCCATCTGCTCCGAATACCCCTCCCGGCAGACGGGCGGGTCGCCACCCCCGACAAGATCGAACAG
>CAZNRY010000294.1:0-2338 GCA_964575675.1 uncultured bacterium | reverse complement strand
TTCAGCGTGGAGACGATCTCGATCGGGAGCCTCGATGCATCGATCGTCCATCCGCGGGAGGTGTTCCGTCCCGCCATCTTGCGCTCCGCGAAGGCGCTGATTCTCGTCCACAACCACCCATCAGGGGATCCGGAGCCGAGTGTCGACGACCTTGCGATCACCACACGACTCTCCGAAGCCGGTGACCTCCTGGGCATCGCCGTCCTCGACCACGTGATCCTGGCGGGTCGCGGCCTGGTCTCGCTCCGCGCCCGAGGCTGTCTCTCTCTGACCCAAACGTCCGACTGAAGGAGGTTCATCATGTCCGGTCAGTTGGTTCTTCACCGCGGAGGCTGGGAGGCGACCAAAGCCGACCTCGCCTCCGTCCCCGTCCCAGAGGAGACCGACTCTTACGTACCCGTGCCCTATGGGCGGTTCGTCGAGGAAGTCGAGCTCCATGTGCCCAGATTTGGACTCACGATCACCGACGCTCGCTACGCGCTCGCACGGGAGGGATCACAGATGTTCGGTGTCCTCACCTGCCGGAACGGGGGCGACCATTCCGACTACGCGCTCGCTGTCGGATTGCGAAACAGCTACGACCGCTCGCTCTCTGCCGGGCTCGTGGCTGGAAGCCGCGTGTTCTGCTGCGATAACCTGGCATTCTCAGGAGAAGCCGGAGTCGCCCGCAAGCACACGATCCACGTCTTCCGAGATCTCCCCGACCTGATCTACCGGATGCTCTCGAAGGTTTCGTCAATGCAGGGGAAGATCCACTCGGAGATCGCGGCGATGAAGGTCCGAGAGCTGTCGCCCGAGACGGCTGACCATCTCATGGTGGAGGCTGTCAGGAAGAACGTCCTGCCTGCATCCCACCTTCCGCAGGTCATCGAGGCATGGGCGCACCCAGTCCATAAGGAATTCGTTCCCCGGACCGCCTGGTCGCTCTTCAACGCCTTTACCGAGGTCCAGAAATCGAGGAGTCCCCGAATCCAGATGGATTCCGGACTCCGGCTCGCTGGCACTTTCCGGAGCGCGCTTGCGCTCTGACTCGCTCGGAGGCCACCCCACGCGGGCGGCCTCTCTTTCTGTAACCGGCCGGCCGGGTATGGTCTCCGGGGATGAGATTCCTGAATGGACGGGCGCTGGTCGGGCCGATCGGCCCTAGAGATTCATGACTACCCACGAGGTCCAACCGCAATTGCTGTTTCGGCTTTCGGGACCTACACTTGGTGCGGGCTGTGTCGTTTGCCGGATCTGAACTGATCATTGGGCGCCTGACAGGAGAGTACCGGATGAAGCAGGAGGGACACGTGGGACGGCGAGCCCGAACACCCCCCGGGGGGACCAAGCGGACCGGCGATGCTCGCCGCGCGACGGCGGGGCACGCCCCTGACGTCTTTCTTAGCTATGCTCACGCGGATTCCGATGTCGTCGCTCCCCTGCTTCGTAGACTGAAGCAGGACGGCGTTTCGGTTTGGATCGACGAGGAGCAGCTGATTGCGGGAGACATATGGCCCGAGGAAATCGCAACCGCGGTCACAGGCTCACGCCATCTGCTTCTCTGTCTTTCCCCGTCTTGGTCTCAGCGACCCTGGACCCGGATCGAGGAATACATTGGGTTGACCACCAAACCCCTGAACCGGGACCGGCGCATTCTCCCGGTTTTGGTGCGCCCCTGTACACTGCCTCCACTGGAGCGATTCCGATACGTCCCTGACCTCACCGACCCCCGGCGGTGGGAGCGGGAGTATGCGAAGCTGCTGAAAGCGATACGCCAGGACACATCCGAGAAGCCAGGCAGCGTTCATGCAGACTGGCTGTTCACCGAAATAGTCCGCCGCCAGAATGCGGGGGAGATCCTCGCTCTGCGCTCCGAGCCGGCGCTCGGTCACCCCAAAAACGTCCTGCAGGACCTCTTCATCGAGCCGGATTTTCTGATCCTCAATTCGCAGAGACGCAACGAACGAGCCGGTCCATTCAAGCGCCCTGACCAGCTATTCCACTTCCTGGACCATGAGCTCGAGAAATGCCCCGTGGCGGTCGTCGAAAGCCCATACGGCATGGGGAAGACATCACTCGCCGTGATGTACTGCCAATACCTGACCGACAGATTCCTCCGAGGCTCCTCCCGCACCGTGCCGATCTGGTATCCCCTCTATTACCTCGGTGTCACGCGCACAGGAGAGGAAGAGATGCCCGAACTGGCATTCGACCAGATGTTCCGAACATTAGAGGGGGAGCTTCCCGCGATCCCACTCCCCCCCGGCGAGTGGTCCCGGAGCGCATCCTACGACTTCACAGTCCTGCTGGATGGATTCGACGAGATCCCTGGGATCCTGGACCACCACGACGCAGT
>CAZNRY010000293.1:0-2367 GCA_964575675.1 uncultured bacterium | reverse complement strand
AAAGGGGGTAAGGCGGCACCGTCCATGGGGCGCCGTCCCTAGCACCTTGGCGGCGATCAGGGGTTGGCGCCTCCCGGCCGAGTTGTGCGAACGGTAGCCGAAGATGGAAGGAATTATCGTTCTTGGTCTCCTCGCGTTGGGCGCCGGTGTCTGGATCGTGCGAGGGATCTCCCGCTCGAACCAGGAAGCGGCGGAACGTGCCGCCCGCGAGGACGCCCGCGCCGAGGAACGTCGCGTGAAGGAATGCGGGGAAGTTGTCCGCTTCTTCGCGAACCATCTGGGCTACCTCGCCCGCGAACGCGTCTCCCGCGACGATGTCTC
Source organism: uncultured bacterium (assembly GCA_964575675.1). GTDB lineage: Bacteria > Eisenbacteria > RBG-16-71-46 > CAIMUX01 > VGJL01 > CAZNRY01. The sequence continues at coordinate 2,046 of CAZNRY010000293.1, read as the reverse complement.
CGCTTGGATTGACTCCGGCATCACGGCAGAGGCGCTTGCGGAGCGGGTCTGGAAAGCCTGCGGCGAAACCGACGGCATTTTGCTCGGCGATCACCCCCTAGGACGAACGCGGCTGCCGGTCGTGCTCCCCGACGGACTCCGCTCCCGGCATATGTACGTCATCGGCAAGTCAGGATCGGGCAAGACGACGCTCCTCCGGAACCTCATCCTCCAGGATCTCGATGCCGGGCGAGGTTTGGCCGTGCTCGCTCCCGAGGCCGAAATGCTCCGGGATGAACTCCTCCCTTTCATCCCGGAGCATCGTTGGAACGACCTCATCTATGTCGACCCCGCCGACACTGAGCGACCGGTCCCGTTCAATCCGCTTCATATGGAAGATGGAGAAGACCTCGACCTCAAGGCCGATGAGACCTTTACCATTTTCCAGCGCGTGTATCAGGACGACGGCGGAGGCGGAGCCCCGCGCATGGAGCAGATCCTCCGCCAGGGCTTGTACCTCCTCATGCAGATTCCGGGAGCGACGCTCCTCGACTTCGAGCGCTTACTCGATCGCCAGGACGACTCGTTCCGCCGGTGGGCTGTCACGCAGGTGAACGACCCTGAGATCGAGCGTTTCTGGCTCCATACATACTCCGCGTATCCGAAGGATGCCCACCTCCCGCTCGTGAGCAGGCTAGGGCGCTTCCTCCGACCGAAGGTGGTCCGAAGCCTCCTCTGCGCGCCCGGGTGCCTGAACGTTCGGAAGGCTATGGACGAGGGCAAGATCCTCCTTTTCAACCTATCGGACGGTCTTTTGGGGGCGACGAATGCCGAACTCCTCGGCCAGCTCGTCGTGGCCAAGCTCCAGATGGCGGCCATGAGCCGTGCCGATGCGCCGAAGGAAGCGCGACGCCCATTCTCCGTCTACCTGGATGAGTTCCAGACCTTCTGCGGCGTGGCCGCGACCTCGTACGAGCGAATCCTCTCCCGTGCCCGGAAGTACAACCTGAGCCTAATCCTCGCTCACCAGCAGACGGGCCAGATCCCCGAGCAGCTCATGCGCGAGATTCTGGGAAACGTCGCCACGGTCGTCTGCTTCTCCGTGAGTGCCTCGGACGCGAAGCGGTTGGGCCGCGAGCTGGTCGGCGAGATCGACGGCGAGACCATCGCCCTCGACCCCAAGGAGCTCCTGTCGCTTCGCGTCGGCGAGGCCTGGTGCCGGATCTCCCGCAACGTGTTCTTCCTGCGCACCCGAAGTGCACCTGAGGATGGACCAGCCTGGGTTCGGGATGAGGCGGTCCGCCGGTCACGCCTTCGGCATGGCGTCGAGCTCCAGGAGCCGATCGCGATTCCGGCGCCCGTTGTCGCCGGGCGGACGGAAACCCAGCCCATACCGACTACCGCGACAAACAATGCGCCTTTGCCGGCCCATGCTAGCGCCATCCCGGAGATCGTGACGAAGGTCGGCCGGCCGTTGCGGAGAGTTTCCCGTCCTGTCACAGCCGAGGAGGTTCCCCCATCACCCGGCCGTGGTGGAGGGCAGCACAAATACCTCCAAGAACTCATCAAGCGCTGGGCCGAGTCGAGAGAGTGGCGAGCCACGATCGAGGAATCCATCCTCGACGGACTCGGCAGCGTGGACGTGGCTCTCAGGAAGGGCGACCAAGCTGTCGCCTGCGAAATCTCGGTCACGACCACTCCGGATCACGAACTCGGTAACATCCAGAAGTGCCTTGCGGCGGGTTTTGGGCATGTTGTCTTCGTCTCGTCGGAGAAGAAGACGCTGAACAAGGTGCGACAGCAGGCGGCTGTCGAAGTTTCGGAATCGGAACTGCAGCGAGTGCGATTCGGCACACCCGACGAGGCGTTCGAGATTCTCGAGGGGATCGAGGCAGAGGCCGCGGGCGTCGCTGGGACAGTCCGCGGCTATGCCGTGAAAGTGAAGTACAAAGCAGTGGATCATGAGGAGAAGAGCGCGAAGCGACAGGCAGTGTCCGGGGTAATCGCCCGTGCCCTCAAGCGGATGAAGGGATGAAGAACATGGGAATCAAACGGGTTCCATTAGAG
>CAZNRY010000292.1:0-2383 GCA_964575675.1 uncultured bacterium | reverse complement strand
CCACGCAGGATCCTTCGGCAGATTAGGACTCGGCTGTGCCCTCGGCATCGCATCAGGGGCTGCCCGTGAGGCTCCGAGGTCGGCCTGCCAGCATTCGATGGGGGGTTCGCGGAGTAAGTCATCAACCTTCGATCTTCTTCAGTTTGGTTTCCGCGCCACCTGATTTGATGGCGACCTTCACGGCATCCTCCATTGGATCTTTGAAGGGCACCTCGATTCGGAGCAGGCCGAGTTCGTAGGTCGCTTCGGCCTTGTCAGGTTTCACCGGCCAACCTAATGCCAGTGATGAAACATACACGATGTCCCTTGCTGGCGCTGTCAGGTGGACGCTGTCTTCCAGGATCTTCACATCGACGGTATCCGCTGGCGCTCCTGGGATGGCGAACTCCACGATCAGCTTGCGGTTCTCCGCGTCAGCATACGCGACGGTGTAGGGCGCAACTTTCATCCGCTCTTCCGGCATCTTGGAACCCTCCCTCTGCATCTACTTCTTCTTCGTGGTGACCCCGAAGCTCGTGATCTTCTGCCGTACCTTCGCGGACTTGCACTCCGGACACTTGATCTTGGCTGTGTCGTGCTTGAGCATCCCCATCGTCTTGGTGAAGCTCTTCCCGCATGCCTCACACTTGTAGACGTACTCCGGCATCACAGAACCTCCGCCAGGCCACTCCACCGGACGCCTTCGCACTCGCTGCATCGCCCTGGCGGCAACCAGTCTACTGCAGCGCGGTCAGACGTTCCAGTGGAGATTGCGGCTGCATCCCTCCATGCCCCCGGTCATCTCTCGTGGGTCGAGGCGGGGGGGGAGGGGAGACGGGCGTCTGGTCGCCCAATATCCTGCCGCCGCCTTCCGATCCGCCCCCCGTCACCGATCACCCGCTCAGAATTCCTCCAAGGGTGCGTCAACTCCTGTCACCCCCCGTGGTACACTCTTACCGCGTTGGACACCCTCGATCGTCGCTACCGTGAGGAGGGACTGGCCGTGAGATCCTTGCTTCTTGTCCTTGTTGGCTTGGCTTTCCTGATCGCACTTCCATGTCAGGCGTCCATCGTCATCCATGATCCGGACGTTGGGCTCGTCGCGACGGGGGGATTCACTGAAGTCCTGGACAGATTCGGCCAAGTCTGGTCAGTCGATCCGGATTGGACCAGGTGGCCTGAAGTCGATCCTCCAGTTCCGGTCGATAGCATCCGGTTCTGGGAACCACGCATGATCGTGACGATGCAGGAAGTCGTCTGGGACTACAACGCGGGCGCGGGCGGATGGCGAAACCTGGGCAGGTGCCCCGCCCTCTCAGGGATTGACGCGATGCCACCATCTGCAGGCTTCGCCAGTCTCAGCCCAAACCCTTCCTCCGGCTCCTGCCGCGTCTCCTTCCATGTCACCTCTGAAGGTCCCGTGGCGGTTGAGGTAATCGACGTTGCCGGTCGCCTCGTGCGTCGCCTTCTCGACGGCCCACATCCCGCGGGCGATTACTCCGTGATCTGGGATGGCCGGGACGATCGCGGGCGGGAGCTCTCATCCGGTACTTACTGGACCAAGATCACGACGCCCTCGGGGGCGGCCACGGCGAGGATCGTTCTGGCGAAGTAAAACGCATCGCATCAACGTAAAGGAGACGCACCCATGAGACCCGCGCTGCTTGCCGCCGTCGCCCTTCTGCTTCTTGCGCTTCCCGCTGCGTCCCAGGCGGAACTCCTGATGGTCGTCGCAGGTGCCGGAATCGACCAGGTCATGTTTGCCGCTTACGAGGACAACCAGGTCTGGGTGAGTGGTCGCCCTCCCCATCAACTGACTGATGTGAACAGGGACGCCCCGATCAAGCGAATGCAGGCACTCGGAACTGGTGTTGGTGGCCTCCTGATCCTGTATGCGGACGATCAGGTGTACCAAGCGGGCGTGTTCGCCGGGTTCGACTTCTTCCTCGACGCCCATCGAGCGGGCCCGAGCATCGTTGACATGGACTGCCAGGATGCAAACCAGGTTCTGTTCGCCTATGACGACGGCCAACTCTGGATTTGGAGTCTCAACACCGGCCTCTTCAGGTGGGAGACCCTCGACCGCCCGATCGGCCCCACCCCGAGCGAGGAGGCAACATGGGGCACGGTCAAGGGGGCGTTCAGGTAGGCCGACGGCCTTGCGTCCACGCGGCAGCCATCCATAGAATCAGCCATGCCCAAATCGAAAGTGCCGCAGCAACCACCGTCGGCCCCGCGGGTGGTATCCGATCTCGTCGAACGATTCAGCAGCCAGCTTGACGCCTACAAGTCCGGCCGATACAACGAAGCCCAACTCAGGCAGGAGTTCCTGAATCCCCTCTTCAAGGTCCTCGGCTGGGACATGGACAACGAGCAGGGCTTCGCCGATGCCTACAAGGACGTC
>CAZNRY010000291.1:0-2413 GCA_964575675.1 uncultured bacterium | reverse complement strand
GATGAGCCGCAACGCGGATGACCCGGAGCCGGCACTCCAATCGGAGACCAGTAGCCCTCCCGCGATTCCGGTGGCGGATCCGTCCGGGTCATAGAGCACGCCGTCGGGATCGTAGAACGATTGAGTGCCATACTCCGCAACCGGAGCGCCGCCAGGGGCGACGCGGAACACCGGGTCAGCATGAGCGTCGCCCTGATGTGAATCGTGACCTGCGTAGATCGTTCCATCGGAGGCGAAAGCGAACGACTGTGGGTTCGGCACGGCCGCGTACACAAGAACCTGGCACCCCGTGACGGTCGGCTCCGAACGAACCATGGTCGGAGCGAGGAGCACGATTCCGACGACAGCAAAGAGAAACCCACGGCTCAAGTCTCCTATCCAAGCAGGTCTGAAGTCGGATGTAGAGGAAACAGAGGCGCTACACGCGGTGCGCGGATGTGCGAGCCGCGTGGTGCCCGCGCGGATGCTCAAGGCGGAACGAAGCATGAGAAACTCCTTTCGTGCGGATCGGCAGCCCGACCAGGCCGGTCGCGGTGTGCTGCGGTCACGAGTGCTGCAGCGGCACTCGACGCCAACATCACCGGGGCCTGCCACTCCCCAAAGAAATGAGCGTGCACCATTTGAGTTACGCGGGAGTTACGCGGCGCGCGTGGGATGGCTAGACACGTTTGGATGTGGTATGGATCCGCGTGTGCGCCACCGGCGGCCATGTGGCGAGGCGCGACACGTAGAAACGAGCGGTTACGGTTTTCGCCAATCACTGGGATGGTGCCAGCGCCCGCAGCCCCGGGCTCCTGGCCGGCGTGTGCTCCTTGGTCGGGGTCACATATCTCCAACACTAATGTGATTTTCCATTGCAATGTTACAGCGACTGGCCATTCTTTCCAACCATGAGCCCCAAACTGATGTCGCGTTTGCTCTCCTGTCCGAATCGATCGTTCTTCCTCTTCGGGCCGCGTGGCACCGGAAAAAGCACTTGGCTGAAGCAGGTTCTGCCCGAGGCTCTGCGGCTGGATCTTCTCGATTCCTCCCTCTTTCTGGAGCTGTCGCGGGATCCGCACCGCCTCGAGGCCATGGTCGGCAAACGTGCCCCTGGCGCGTGGGTGGTGTTGGACGAAATCCAGAAGATCCCCACCTTGCTTGATGAGGTCCACCGCCTGATGGAAGAGCGCCGCTGGCGCTTCGCCCTTTGCGGCTCCTCCGCTCGCAAATTCCGCCGCGGCGGAGCCAACCTCCTCGCGGGCCGGGCGCTCACTCTGAACATGGAGGGGTTCTCATGCGTCGAGCTCGGGACAGGCTACTCCCTTTCCCGTGCCCTGGAATGGGGGCTTTTGCCCTTCGTGGTCCAGGATCCAGGCCAAGCGGTGGACATCCTGGCCGCCTATGTGAACACCTACCTGAAAGAGGAAATCCGCGAAGAGGGTTTGATTCGCAACGTGCCTCCCTTTGTCCGCTTCCTGACCGTCGCGGGGCAGCTGAACGGTCAGGCCTTGAACGTCCAGAACGTCGCCCGCGAAGCGGCCGTGGCCCGGTCGACGGTGGACACCTACTTCGCAATTCTCATGGATACCCTCTTGGGACACGTCCTTCCCGCCTGGCGCCCGGGTCTCAAGGTAAGGGAGACCGTCCACCCAAAGTTCTACTGGTTCGATCCCGGAGTGGCCCGAGCCCTGGCCGGATGGTTACGGGATCCGGTGGACCGGCTGTGGCAAGGCACGGCCCTGGAGACGCTCGTCTACCATGAACTCCGGGTTTACAACGAGACCAGCCGCAAGCAGATGCCGATTTCCTACTACCGTACACCCGCGGGCGTCGAGATCGACTTCATCGTGGAAACCGGGCGACGCGCTGGACCACGTTTGCCCCGCGTCGTCGCCCTGGAGGTCAAGTTGTCTGAGAAGTGGGATCGATCCTGGGAGAAGGGCATGCGCGGTCTTCTCGAGCTCCCCGGTCTTCACGTCGACCGACTGATCGGCATCTACACAGGCCAGAGAGAATACACATTTGATCGCGTTGAGGTTCTGCCGGCCCCGGCGTTCTTCCGGGCGCTGCACGCGGGCGAGATCTTCTGAAGAATTCCGCGAGGATCAGTGGGCGGACCGGGCCTCTGCCTTCGCGATAAGGCTCGATGAGGAGTCCTGCACCCGAGCCCTACGGGCGGTCGGCCGCATCGGGATACCAGAGGTGTGGGGGGTGGCAGGTTTTCGATGGCGAGGCGGAGTTTTCGCGGAGTGCCGTATGCGGCCGCAAGTGATTGACGACAAGTGTCTCTCCCGTTGGGCGGCAGCTAGATTTCCCGGAAGAACACGTGTCTCCAATCAGATGTCATGTCCGACGATCGTCAACTGGGCTTGCCCCTTAGGGATCGCGCATAAATAACCTATGCAAATAGTCTTGCTTTGGCCGGCCGGTT
>CAZNRY010000290.1:0-2464 GCA_964575675.1 uncultured bacterium | reverse complement strand
TTCGCCCCTGGATTTGTCCCGTCGCCTCCTGCGGAGCGGTCGAACATTCCTTCTCACAACCGAACGCGCCGAATGAGACGAGTACCGCGAGCGCGCCGAGCGCCGTCAGGATGCCATTGCGGGATATCGGGGTCATGCTTCGCTCCGCCAAAGGTTAGGAACCCAATGCAAGAAAACTGGTCGCGTCTGGAAGGTCGTCATTTGCTCGTGGAAGCCCGGAACACTCCTGAGATTGAGATTGACCCCAAAACCAATCCACTAGGCGCGCAACTTCTGGAGCCCCATATCAGTCCAGCACGACCAGCCTCTTCACCAATGCTCTCCCCTCCGACTCAACTCGCACGAAGTAGACACCCGCCTCGGCGGGTCTGGTGGGCACCAACTTGACAACCCTAGGTCCGTGCCCCTCAGTCTCCACCACTCGCCAAAGGTCATCAATCCGTCTACCACCAGGATCGTAAATTCCAAACTGATATCTGTTCCGCTCCCCCCGGGGGATGATTATGGTGATTTCCCGATCCCCCGCAGCCGGAACCGGCAGGATCTGGATTCGATCTTTCATGTCGGATCCCCGTTCCGCCACTTCCGCCGGTGGAACAGCGTAGTCGGTAAGCTCGCTTGACAGCACTCCCCACATGACCGGTCCATCGGGAAGCGACTGCCTCTTCGCTAGCGCAACGCGGAATGAGTAGGGAACCCCCGGCACCAGCCCACTCACGTTCCAGCAGCGGTCTTCCGGAACTAGTGCGTTACAGTCTGCCTCATACGGGTCTAGCACCGTATTCAACCAGCCGCCAAACGCCTGGGTGTTGGGCCCACAATCCGTGAGATCTTCCATCGGTCCCCCGTAGACCCAGTACTGGCACATCTGCTCGTTGCTGGCTGCGGACCAGGATATCTCAGCCGTAGTGACTCCCGTACGTCTGAACTCCAGGCCCGTAGGTGCTGCTCCGATCGGAATCATGTCCGCTTCGCTTGGATAGCACGCAGCGATGAGGTCCCGAGAACCCCCATCGCCCTCCACCACGAGCTTATAGACGTAATTGCGATACACTTGCGCGGGGAGACTAATCTCATAGTTCATGTCATCATCGGTATGCTCGCCCGGTGGGAAGCTTGTCAGGAGCCTGAATGGGCCCCAACATATGGGACTCTCGAGGATTCGGAATGTGGATATGCCTTCCGCATCATCTACAACCCACGTGAGGGTGTTCTCATAATACCCCCCTGCTGCCCCAAACCCGCTTACGTCTTCGATCCCTACCGGCTGGTCACACGCAAAAGCGATATCGAGCGAACCATCGTCTGATGCCGTGTCCATCAGATCGAAGAGCGCGTCAACTGTCGTAGGAGACTTGCAGTGATTGATCAACGCAGCACTCGCTGTGGCAATTGCGGTCGATATGCTGAGACCATGCCGCCAACTGCCATTGGAGTCGCGGCCAGCATCCCATCCACCGGCCATGTACATGTTGGCCATAGCATCAAAGTAACCACATGGCGCCTTGACCCGAGCGTTCGGATCTGAGATTTCGCTTCCACCCACACAAGGTTGTAACGGTGGATCGTTCCACCGAGGCACACTACCCACGCCCATTACTTGCGGGGACGAGCCGGGGTATACATAGTCAAATCCAGGGTACGGATCATATATTTGTAGGGCGGGGGCAAAAGATGCGACCATGCCCGGATCCTTCAACTGACCCAGCCAGTAGTCTCCCTCCATCCGAAGATCGTTATCAATGAAAGGGAAACCGAAGGGCATAGCAAGAAAGCTCATGGAAGAGTAGGCTAGCCCATAAAGTTCCTGAAGGTCGTCGAGGAAATCGTCAAAGCCGTCGTAGGCGGGCAGAGGGTAAAGCTGAGCATCTGGAGCAATCCCAACGATTCCGTTACCGCTCTCGCCCGGGAAGCACCCGGCCATGATAATGGCCATCTGGGTCGCGTGATTGCTGCACTCGTTTAAGGGCGCCAGGGGATCAGAGCACGAGGCGGCATCGGGATGCAGCTTATCCTCGGAAGCGAGAAAAGGACTGCCACCGAAGACGAGTGCCCCCCCCCTAGACACACCATCGTCAAGCGTCTCGCGGACCTCGATCTGATAAATTCTCGCATCGGCGCCTTTGTAACCATTGCACCATGCGTAGTTCGCTCGAACACCGTTGTATTCATGTCCTGTCTCACGACTGCTCTTGAGTTCCCACTGTTGTGCGAAGATTGCTCCTGGGGCAGAAATGGGGCAGTCGGTGTGAGCACGACCCACAGGGAGCCACCTGACGGCTTCGACGCGTGAAGAGAGCGTGAGAAGTTCCATGATTGCAGGAACCGAATGTTCTTGTGGGAAATAGAGCGTATACCGTGATCGGAGTGCGGGTGGGATGACAAGGCACGCAGCTATCACAGAGTCACGCCCGCCTATTCACGGGACATTCATGAACCCCTGCCGACACCCCAGGGAAGAGTG
>CAZNRY010000289.1:0-2483 GCA_964575675.1 uncultured bacterium | reverse complement strand
GTCGTCGAGCGTGATCCCGACACTGGGTCGTATGTCGGATACGTTCCCGGATGGCCTGGGGCGCATAGCCAGGGGGCCACGCTTGACGAACTCCAGACCAATCTCCGGGAAGTCGTTCTGATGCTTCTGGAGGACGGCGACCCGAAGCTCGAGTCCGAGTTCATCGGGGTCCAGACGCTCCGCGTGGCGTAGACGTGGGACCGATTCCCGTCCTCAAGCCTCGAGAGGGGATTGAAGGAGAGGAGCAGTCACCATCGTGTCGAGTCGCGGTATGGCATCCGACAGGCAGCTTGAGCTGTCCCTCAGGTCAGACGCAACCGGGGTGCGCCGGGGATCGACGGGATGACCGTGGATGGCCTGGTCGCACACCTGAAGAGAAACTGGCCGGCGACTCGGTTCTCCCTGTTGGAAGGTACCTATAAACCCCAGCCTGGCGGGTGCTCAAGATGACCGAGCGGGTGCGGGCGCGGTTCCCCGATGCGGATTTGATGGCGGGAAATGTCGCGACCAAGGATGCGACACGCGACTTGATCGCCGCGGGCGCCAACATCATCAAGGTCGGGATGGGACCCGGCGCGATCTGCACGACGCGCGTGATCGCGGGGGCAGGAGTGCCGCAGATCACGGCGATCCTGGACTGCGCGGAAGAAGCCGGGCGTGCGGGCGTGCGCGTCGTCGCCGACGGCGGGATCAAGTACAGCGGTGACATCACGAAGGCGCTCGCCGCGGGAGCGTCGGCCGTCATGATCGGCTCGCTCTTCGCCGGGACGGAGGAGAGCCCGGGCGAGACCGTGCTCTACCAGGGACGGACGTACAAGGCCTACCGCGGGATGGGATCGATCGGCGCGATGCAGCGCGGCGGCAAGGACCGCTACTTCCAGGCGGGGGAGACGCAGGTCACGAAGCTCGTCGCCGAAGGGATCGAGGGGCGCGTGCCGTACAAGGGCCCCGTGGGAGCGGTCGTCTTCCAGTTGGTGGGAGGCGTGCGAAGCGGGATGGGGTACTGCGGCGTGCGGACGATCGAGGAGCTGCGGACCAAGACGAACTTCGTGCGGATCACGGACGCTGGGCTCCGTGAAAGCCACCCGCACGACGTGACGATCACGACGGAGGCGCCGAACTATAAGGTGCTGTAGGGCGGGCGGGCGGGGGAAACACCATGGGCCTCCATTTCCGCCAGCTAGCCTGCAGAGGAACTGAGCGTCATGCGGGAGAACGAGGCGGGTTCCGGGTTGGATGAGAACCTGGGCAGGCCTCTTTGAAGGAATGACCCTCTTCCGGCGCTCCTGACTAGTTCTGATTCCCTTGCGAGTGTCAACAGCCAGGGATAGACTCCAATCGCGTCGGATCGGATGTGCGTGAAATGGGGGCTTCGGTGAGGGCGATCCGAGTGGGAGTGCTGTTCTGGTCGGCGGTAGGCATGGTGGAACGCGCGACTGGGTCGCCAAGGCTGCTTCGAGAATCACCAGGGCCCAGAGGGATGATGAGAGCCGATCAGGTGTCCGGTCTCTGAGATGGGTGGGGCGACAAATCGCCGATTAGTTTGGTAGTGCACTTATCCCTTGCAGCCACCAAGTTCACGAAGCGTTTCGCGGCGTTGCGAGCGCGAGGGGATCCCGCAGTGGAAGGCATGCTCAGTGAGATGGTAGTTCGCCAGCTACGAGAGATCAGCTAGTCTGGCTAAGTTCCACGTTCAATGGAAGGAGAGCAACCCAGAATGAAGTGCTCCACTCATCCCGACCGAGATGCTCAGGGCGTCTGTGCGTATAGCGGAAAGCCTTATTGTTCCGAAGATCTGGTGGAAGTACACGGCAAGATGTACGCGAAGGAGAACCTTGCCAGGGTCTTCAGTGAACTCAAAGAGGAAGCTACCAAACAGCCAATGGTGTTCATGAACGCTGGAGGGGGCGGCGCCTCCAGTTCTTCGTCGGCTGCGGCCTCCTCGGCTTCCGGAACTGATCCTTTGCCCATGATGATTGGTCCACAGAAGAGCAAGATGACTGCACTGATCCTCTGTATCTTCCTGGGCTGGCTGGGAGGACATCGATTTTATGTCGGTAAGACGGGAACGGGTATTCTGTACCTGTTCACAGGTGGGCTAATGCTGATCGGGGTGTTCTTCGACCTCATCGCAATCCTGACCGGTGGCTTCAGGGACAATTGGGGACGGCCGCTTGTGTAGAGCCAGAGTCCGAGGGAGCGCCCATCAGAATTCCATGAGGTAACAGAGCAGTAGAAGTGTTGTCGCTCCGATTCGGCGATCTCGGGGACGAGTAGACATGCCGACTCCGACTTCGAACCATCCGTCGAACTCTGCCACCCGTATCGCAAGGGCCGTGACCGTGCAGGCCTGAGCGAGAAAGCACACGGCCGTCAGACAGTTCAAACAACGGCGCAGCTTGTGGTCAAGGGATGGGGGGCGGAGTCGATGAACCATAGCGAGATCGTAAGCTTCCTCTGGGGCGTCGCGGACCTGATCCGCG
>CAZNRY010000288.1:0-2535 GCA_964575675.1 uncultured bacterium | reverse complement strand
CGGCCCCGGAACACGTAGCTCTTCGTCGGATGAGGCGTTCCCTCGTCCGTGAGCGGACACTCGAGGTTGCAGACATTGATATCCGCAGCGTCGCCGTAGATCGATCGGGTCGGGGCGAAGATGTACTCGGGGCCGTAGGTGTCGATCAGACCACCCGGAGTGTCGTAGTTGCGCGCGAGCATCACGTCCCCCGTGAAGTTCATCGTGACGGGGGGCTCGGGATTCCCTGGATCAAGACGGACCTGGATGCTGTCGCGGCCGCACATCCCGGATTCGTCCCGCACGCCAAGACCCACCGTATAGAAGTGGTCCGCCTGCACGAGGAAGCTGTGGTAGGGGTCGGCCGCCGCGCTGAATGCGCTGTCGCCGAAGTCCCACGCATAGGTGAACGTCTCGCTGTCCGGATCGATAACCTGCGCGTGGAACTGGATCCCGATCCGATAGAGGTCTCCCGAAAGATGCCGGACCTTCTGCGTGCCTCGGACGATCTCAACCGCCGGCGCGACGGGGAGATCCTCGGTCACGTCGATCACGTCGTCGAAGACCACGATCCCGTGCGAGGTGGCGTCCCGATCGTTCACGTAGACGAGCTCGGTCAGCTCGGGCAGGTAACCGAATCTCGATCTCCAATCCTTGCCGATGGGAAGCCGATAGACGTTCCAGACGCCGTTGCTGAACGCCCCCTGGTAGGTCACCTCCCAGGATTCGCCGCTCTGGAGCTCGGTCCCGGCGACCGCGTAGAAAAGGACCTCCGTCCCGTCCCCGACCCCGAATGCGTGCGTCTCGCCTTTGTCCTCCACGTAGACCGCGATTTCGAGAACGGTTCCCGGCCCGACCGCATGAGGCGCGATCGCCTCGACCTTCCATGTGTTTCCATAGAGCCTGAGCGCGTACAGAGAACCGCCGTGCGTGATGGATTCGGTCAGATGCCACGAGCTCGGATCGAGATCCTGAGACCCGTCGTAGGATTGCAGGACGACCTGGCCGGACTCGAAGTTCTCCAGGACCACGCCGCGAGATGTGGCGGCTGCCGGCCGTCCTCCGCAGGCGATCCACATCGGCAGGAGGAAGAGAAGGAACTTCACGCGGCCCATCAGAGACGCCTCCAGGAACCGAGAGCTTTACCTTCCCCGGCGGGGGGCAAAACTCGGCCCGTCCATTATAGCATCCCGCCGGCGCTCGCTACTGGCGTCGGCTTGCCTCCATCCCCAAGGGGGATGTAGAATAGCGCGGCAATCAAATGGAATGCAGCCGGAGGAGTTGATGCCCCTTCGCTTCCCGCCGCTTCGCGGACGGCGCATGCTTCGAGCTTCCGTTCTCGCCGCGGCCGTCTTCGTCTTCCTGTTGCCCGCCCCGGCCCGGGCCGGCGGGGCGCCGCGCGATCCCGGCCGTGCTGCCGTCTTGGACGGCGAGGAGTGCACGATCGCGGTCATCTCCGGACGGGCCACCGCGGATGGACGGCCGATCCTCTGGAAGAACAGAGACACGGCCTACTCCGATAACGAGGTCGCCTTCTTCGTTGACGGGACCTTCAAGTACCTCGCGCTGATAAACGCCGGAGACGCCGGCAACGCATGGATCGGGGTCAACGAACGCGGGTTCGCCATCCTGAACGCGCTCTCCTACAACCTGCCCGACGACCTGAATGAAGGGATCACAAACGGCCGCTTGATGAAGCAGGCCCTTCAGATCTGCGCGACGGTCAAAGAATTCGAGCAGTATCTCGAGCTCACGAATGCCATCGGACGGCCTAATCCGGCGAACATCGCCGTCATCGACGCCGATGGCGGGGCGGCGATCTTCGAGGCGGGCAACAGATCCTTTGTGCGATTCGACGCGGACGACGCTGTCTTGGCGCCCGAGGGCTTTCTCGCGCGCGCGAACTTCTCCCTCTCGGCCGACACGACCGCGTCCGATACCTACCGCTACAATCGCTGCCGGAGATTGATCCTCGATGGTCTTTCCAGGGAGGGGATAACTACTTCCTACATATTGCAGCAGGTCGGGCGGGATCTCAGGTCGGTCGACGTCGACCCCTACCCTCTTCCCTTTCAGGGTTCTCCCCCGGGGCTGCCAGGGGCCATCGGCTACGTGAGCACGACCAACACGATCAACCGCAGAACAACAACCGCGGCCGGAGCCGTGCTGGGCGTCCTTCCGGGAGAGAATCCTCTTCTCTCCACCTTCTATGCGGTGGTCGGTCCGCCCATCGTGACGGTCCCTCTTCCCGCGTGGGTCGCCGCGGGCGCGACGCCGGAAGCATTGGACGGACCCGAGACCTCTCCCCTCTGCGACGCGGCGCAGGAGCGCAATCGAAGCCTCTACGACTACTCCGGAAGCGGGATTCTGCTCGACACCCGGGGACTTCGAGGCCCCGAGGCGACCTGGTTGGACCTAGTCGAGGAGATCGAGACGTGGGTTTTCCGCCAGACCGAGAGCCACCTGGCGCGTTGGCGCGAGAGGGGCATCAATCCTTCAGAGATGAGGACAGCCGAGTACCGGATCGCGCAGGACGGATTGACCTACTATCTCGGC
>CAZNRY010000287.1:0-2576 GCA_964575675.1 uncultured bacterium | reverse complement strand
CTAACATCCAGGTCGGACTGCTCTCAGTGGGTCAGTAGGTTCACACGACCGGGGCGGAACCTGCCTTGCGCTCTTCTCAAAGCTCGGCTATTCTCATGGCTGATCGATTGTAGGGGCGATCCCAACGGCATGGACCGTGTTGATACGGACTATCGACCAATCGCTACCAGGGTTATGGCTATGGGTTGTGCCCCTGAACCCGAAGTATCACCGGTGAGGTGCCAATATGAACGATCGCAGTCCGGCCAACGGAAACCAAGCGGGACAGGCCAAGTCTGCCATGCGTGTCGCTAAGATCACCGTCAAGGGACTGTTTGGGGTGTTCAATCATGAGATTCCCCTGAACAGTGCAGGGCGGGTCACCATAATTCACGGACCGAATGGCTTTGGGAAGACAGTGATCCTTAGAATGCTCGCGGCCCTTGCCAAAGGAAAGTGTGCGATTTTCCAACACACACCCTTCACGGAGTTCTGTGTTACGCTCAATGACGGCGCCGAGAAGATCGTCCAGCGCGAGATTCAGGAGAGTCCCGAAGGCGGGTCGTCAGTAGTTAAGTTGAAGTTCGTGAGCCGCAGTGCGAGCGGGGACATCGAAGAGTATGCCCCCTCGATGCCAGCCAATCCGCCCCGCCAACTGCTTGCCCAAGTTGACCGTCATGTTCCCAGCCCATACCGCCTTCTTGAAGACGGGTGGGTTGACGATCAAGGCCACCAGTACACGCTCCTTGAGATACTCGACCTCTTCCCTGAAGCTACCCTCATGCTACCCCAAGAGTTTCGCTCCATCCAGAATCTCCCCCCCGGATTCCTCGACCTCCAAGTCTTCTTCATCGAGACGAACCGCCTGGGACCTGATCCAGCATCCATTGATAGTAGTGTCGATGAGGAGAGCGCCTATCGTCGAGCCTTCACCAGCCGCGAGCGACAGCCGAGGCCCATGCTCTCACGGGTAAAGGCATTCTCTAAAGATCTCGTCCAGCGCATCCGATCCGTGCTGACCGACTACGCAAAAAACTCACAGGAGAGTGATCGCACATTTCCGGAGCGCCTAGTGCGATTCGTTTCGGACCGGGAAAGCGCACTTGCGGAGCGCGAGATTCTCGATGAATTGACAGAACTTGAGAAGAAGAGGCAGCGCCTCATTCATCTTGGGCTGCTTGATAGTGAGAGTGGCCTCAAGGACCTTGCGGAAGAGGATATCCGCCGTGCGCCGGAGGCGCTCACGATCTACGTTCGCGATGTACAGCAAAAACTGAAGGTCTTTGACGAGCTGGCCGGGCGAATCGGCGGTCTTATAGATATCGTCAATAGTCGCTTCAATTACAAACATCTCAAAATTGACCGCGAGCGGGGATTCGAGGCAATCAGTGATCAGCACGAAACCATCCAACTTGAGGATCTGTCATCTGGCGAGCAGCACGAGCTAGTGGTGTTGTACGAGCTGCTCTTCCGGGTGCCAAAGGATGCTCTGGTTCTCGTGGACGAACCTGAAATCTCCCTTCATGTGGCATGGCAGTCTCAGTTCCTGTCCGATTTGATTGGCATTCTCCAGGCGACAGATGCGTATGCGATCGTTGCGACTCATTCACCTACGATCATAGGTTCCAGATGGGATCTTACGAAGGAGTTGAAAGGTCCTGATCCTGGAACCAGGGTTGTGGGCTGAGGCTGCGGCTGTTCATGCGCGAGAACATTAGCCTTGATTCGATTGCGAGTTTGGTTTCCCTCTTGCGTGGTGGTATTAGTGGGGCTATCTGGCTTGTAGATGACGAAGAAGAGGTCCACTTCTATGAGAGATGTGCGCATGAGTCAGCGCGTGTTGTATCGGCACCTGCTTCAGCAGTGCGTCTCCTTGAGATCGCGGATTCTCGGGGCATTCAAGGCGTCGTCGCCTCAGTTCGGGGGGGGGGGGACGATAGGCGGAGCTCGCCCGAACTTATTCTGCCCGTTTGTTGGCGATGTGGCCTCCCTCTTCCTAATGTCGAGAGCTTTCGAGCAAACAATTGTCGGTATTTGCGGTGGGCTGTGGTCGAGAGCGTGTTGGGAGGAAGTTGGGGCTGTCCCCCAGCGAGCGGTGTGGATTGCACGAATGTTCGCGAAAGTGCGAGAGCTGTACAACACCGACGGAAAGGGACCGCCAGGGGTCGACATCCTTCTGAGACTCATCCGCTGGGATACATTTGAGCCGGCATGGGAGGAGGTAAAGGCCATACTGCCGGAGTCCGAGTCCGCGCGTCGCGGGCTAGAGGAAATCCGGGCTATTCGGTGCGAGGCTGACCTTAACCAGATCATTCGCGAATGCGATGGCATGGATGCGGTGCACGTATTGGCGGCCGCAACGGGCTCGTTTCGGCCACGCGGATTAGCTGCCCCGAGGACATTCCGAGCACAGGACCTCATGGCGTTATTGGGAGCGGCTTTCGATCTCGGTGAGTTCGAGGGTGACGAGGTGTTCTGGCGCATGAGACGGTGGGAGCGTCAAAACCCAGGTTTCCCTCTACTTCGTAACTGGCGCTCACTGGACCCACTAGGAGCAGTTTGGGACCAGCGGTACTGGGAAAGCGACCTTAGGCTAA
>CAZNRY010000286.1:0-2582 GCA_964575675.1 uncultured bacterium | reverse complement strand
TCATTCGGGGCGTGCCTTCGCTCGGCGCATGGCGCAGCTCGCTTCGGCATCGCCCCTGCATGATCGCCAGGACGCACGAATGTGCCGCGAGCAGGTGCGCCCGCGAGGCTGGCGCCCTGTCCGTTTAGCCAGCCGAGCGGGATGCACCAAGCGAGCGCGACACCCGCCCTGGACGAAGCCGGTTTGTTTAGAACTCTATCTCTCCGAGTCTCGCGTGCACTCTGAGCTGCTGCAGGATGAACGCAAGAGCCGGCGCATAGGCCAGCAACTGCATTGCGGCACAGGCGACGCGCTTCAGCGCGCGCGGCTTCATGATCCTCTCGCTTCCGAGGGTCGTGTGCGCGATCCATCGCGCCAACGGCAACTGGCGGAGGAAAGTCGGCTTGGGACGGAAAGCGGTCTGACGGACGAAGACGAGATCGATGGTCTCTTCAACCTCGCGGATGAACTCGCGGATGGTGACGTTGTGGGGGACCGCTTGAGACACGCCGCCGCGGATATTTCGGAGGAATTCTTCCGGCGTGTCGCCAGGCGCCATCGAATAGGCCTTTCCCACCTGACCGGTGTGCGAATCGGACGTCGCAACCACCTGCTTGCCGAGCTTGCGCGCGAGATGGAGCGTGCGTCCGTTGAGCTGCGGGATGCGCCCCGCATTCATCTCGACGATCGGGAACCGCTCGATTAACGCCTTGATCGTCGAAAGCTCGCCGCGCTCGCCCCGCTCGAACCAGAACGGGTGGTTGTAGGCATGATAGAGATCCTCTTCCCGGCAGAACTCGAGGAAGCGATCGAGCGACTTCCGCCGGCGCGCGAGGGCGAGCATCTGCCGCTGGTCCAGACCGAGGACGTTCACGTGGACCGTGTGGCCGATCTTGGGATCCCGGACCTTGATTTCGATCCCCGGAATGACCGGGATCGGCGGCTTGCCGCCGTACGCGGCGTCGAGTTCGTTCTTGAGCGCCTGGATTCCGAGCATCGTCTCGTGATCGGTCAGGGTGAAGAAACCCATCCCCGCGGCCACGGCCCTCTCGTACAGCGCGCGCGGCGATAGCTCGGGGAGATTCAGGACGTCGTAGGAGTAACTCGAGTGGAGGTGGAGATCGGCTTTCTTGTAGGACAAGCCTTGCTGGTATGCCGAGCCGTTCACCACCCCGGTGATGGCCGAGAGGAGATTTGACCGCATCGGTGTTCGCTTTGCCTTTCTGCGTTGCTTCGGTGCATGGTTTGGGCGCGGCGCAGCCGAGGGTCCCTTTCCCTGCTTCCGGACGTAACGACACCCAAGCGTACCAGATCGACGTGAGATCCAAGCTGGGATCTTGTGGGCCGTATCATGTTGTGTGGTAAACGGTTGCGATGCCACCGGGAGTGACTGCCCGAACATGCGCGCCCGCGAAGGCGCATCCCGCTCGAAGCACCTGGCGAATCATTCGGGGCGTGCCTTCGCTCGGCGCATGGCGCAGCTCGCTGCGGCATCGCCCCTGCATGATCGCTCAGGTGCGCTCGGCGACCCGAGGCAGTGAGATGGGGACCGAATCGATCAGGGCCGCCGCAGGGGTGTCTCAGTCCTGAACTTCTCCACTTCCTCGATGCCGCGCGGGATACCGTCACGGCCGCCGAGGCGGCGGCATTTCATCGCGGCGACGGCGTTGCTGAAGTCGATCGCTTCCCGAAGGGGTTTCTCGAGGAGACAGGCCGCGGCGAAGGCTGCGTGAAAAACATCGCCCGCGCCGGTCGTGTCGCGCGCCTCGACCGCGTAGGCGGGAAACGATTCCAGTCGGCCGTCGATCCGCGCGAGCGATCCCCGCGCGCCCAGGGTGACGATGATCAAACCGCCGTCGGTCCGCGTCTCGAGAATCCGCGCCGCCTCCTCAAGGTCCTGCGATCCTGTCGCGAGGGCGGGGAAGTGCGCCGACACGATCAGAAAGTCGATGAGCGGCAAGAAGTCGTCGAGGCCCGGACGGACATCCTCGATGTCGGCGAGGACGGGCATGCCAGAGCGGCGCGCGACGGGGGCCGCCCGGGCGACTGTCCGAGGGTCTTGGGCGTCGGTGTAGAAGATGCGGCCCGAGGTTACCGCTTCGTCATCAACCTCGCCGGGTTCGAGTGGAATCCCCTGCCCGCGACCCCAAACGATCGTCCGCTCGCCGCTGGTCTCGTCTACCTGGATGAAGGCGCGCTGCGTGAATGCTCCGCGGCGGATCCGGACGCCGCTCACGTCGACCCCTTCCGTGCGGAGGCCTTCCACGTTCATCCGCCCCTCGGGATCGTCTCCGATGCCGCCGAGATAGCGGGCGCGGAAACCCAGTCGCGAGACCGCAACCATCGCGGTCGCCGTCCGGCCGCCTCCTTGATAGGAGAAGTCCGTGAAGCGCATCTTCTCGCCGTGGTTCGGGTGGCGAGGAACCGTGACGATGTAGTCGGCCGCGTTTCCTCCGAGACCGACGACGTCGAACGGGCGATCCCTGGGCAAACGGGGTGGGAACTGCGCCATGCCGCTTCGCTCCTTCCGCAACTCCAGTCAAACCGTCTAGCCTGGATTTCCACGGACCGGAATTCCCCTAACGCGGGCACCGGTTTGGGTC
>CAZNRY010000285.1:0-2619 GCA_964575675.1 uncultured bacterium | reverse complement strand
GGTCGGAGAGCGCCTGCAGCTCGGCCAAATCGCCCGTGACCAGGAGGATCCCCAACCCCGCGTTTCTCGCCGCCATCAACCGCTGGTGGACGAACGCCGTGGCGCCGGGATCGAGTCCCCGCGTCGGGTGCACGGCAAGGAGGAGCCGCGCCCGGCGTGACATCTCGCGCGCGAGAAGAAGGCGCTGCTGGTTGCCGCCCGACAGGTGGGCGGCAAGAAGGGAGGGATCGGGCGGGCGCACGTCGAAGTCTGCGAGAAGGCGCGCGACGGCCTCGCCTTCCGGAGCCGTTCCGCGCGGGAGACCGATGCGCAGGTTTTCGGCGCAGGTCATCTCGAGCGCGAGTCCTTCAGCCCGGCGGTCCTCGGGGATCCAGGCCACCTCCGCAGGCAGGGTGACGCGTCCCGGGGCGTCATGTGCTTTCCCCAAGATCTCGATTCGCCCCTTGCGCAGCGGGACCTGCCCCGTCAGTGCCTGTACGACCTCGCTCTGTCCGTTGCCGAGGACCCCCCCGATTCCCACGATCTCCCCCGCGCAAACATCGAGGTCGAGGGCGCGGGGGCTGCAGGGACCGCTGCCGCAGCTCAAGCCGCGGATCGCGAGAAGCCGCTCACCCCGCCTGGGCGCCGCGCGTTCGATCACCGGGCGGGGCTCCTCTCCCGCGATCCAGCGGACGAGCGTCGCCTCATCCGCATCGCGGGGAAACGCCTCGCCCGCGACGCGCCCCTTCCGGAGAACGGTCACGCGATCGGCGACTTGCGCGACCTCGGCGAGCCGATGCGTGACGAGCAGGATCGTCCGCCCCTCATCGGCAAGACGCCGCAACGTGGCGAAGAGGGGGGCGACCTCGGGCGGCGCGAGAACCGACGTCGGCTCATCGAGAACCAGGATCCGGCAATCGCGCTCGAGGAGCTTCAGGATCTCGAGACGCTCCTGTTCGGCCACCGAGAGATGGTCGACGGGTCGATCGAGGGGAACGTCGAGACCGTTCGCTTCCGCCAGGCGCGCCAGACGATCCACCCGATCACGGGCAAGCGGCCTGAGGCCGGCACACCCGGGGCGGCCCAGGAGGATGTTCTCGGCCCCCGTCAGAGCGCCGGCGAGGAGGAAATGCTGTGCGCACAGGCCGACGCCGTGATCGAGGGCTGCGCGGGGGGATCCGAGGGGAAGAGGGCGCCCCCGGATGAGGATCCGCCCCTGGTCCGGCCTCAGGAAGCCCGCGAGAATGGAGAGGAGGGTCGTCTTGCCCGCCCCATTCTCACCGAGCAGGGCGTGAACGCTCCCCTCGCGAACCTCGAAACCGATCGAGTCGTTGGCAAGGAGTGACCCGAATCGCTTGACGATCCCCTGGAAGGAAACCGCGGTGTCCACACCCTCGCCTAACGGGTCGGAACCGTGATCCGGCCTGCCAAGATGTCTGCGCGCAGCGCCTCGACCTTGGCCCGGAGGTCGTCTGTGATCCAGACCTTGTTGCTCTCGTCGTAGACGTAGTCGAGCGCCCCTTCGGCGAGGCCCATCTCGCGGATTCCGCCGCTCCACTTGCCCTGCTGCACGGATTGGATCGTCTCGAAGACGGCTACGTCGATCCGCTTGATCATGCTGGTCAGGATGTGCCCCGGCGCTTCCGACTGCTGGTCGGAATCGACGCCGATCGCGAGCATCTCCCGCTCTCGCGCCGCCTCGAAAACGCCGAGCCCGGTCGATCCCGACGCATGAAAGATGATGTCCGCCCCCGCGTCGTACTGAGCAAGGGCGAGCTCCTTGCCCTTCGCAGGATTCTTGTAGGCCGTCCCGGTGACGCCCGCGTAGTTCGAGAGAATCCGGCAGGACGGATTCACTGCGGCGACACCGGCCCTGTAGCCCGCCTCGAATCGATGGATCAGGGCGTTGTCCATCCCGCCGACGAAACCCACCGTACCCGTCTTCGTGACGAGACCGGCGACCGCCCCCACGAGAAAGCACCCTTCCTGCTCGCGAAACTTGAGCCCCAGGAGATTGTCCGGAACGGCTCCGCTCTCGGGCGGAACGTAATCGACGCAGGAGAATTTCTTCTTCGGAAACTCGATCGCGACGGCGTTCACGTCGTCGGTGAAGAGGGCGCCGATCCCGAATATCAATCCCGGCGCTCCCGCCGCCATCTGGCGCAGGGCCGCTTCCCTGTCGGTTCCCTCGGCGGGCTCCAGGTATTCGATGCCGACCTTCAGCTCATCGCGGGCCTTGAGGAGGCCGCGGTAGGCCGCGTCGTTGAAGCTCTTGTCCCCGATCCCCCCGATGTCGAAGACGAGACCCACCTGGAGCGCACCAGGCGTCGCCCGGGTCCGTTCGCCCCCCTGGCAGCCCACAATCAGCATCAGGGCGAGGGCGGCTGCGGTGAACAGGCGGCCCTTACGCATCGGCGTCCTCCTCCTTGGGTGGTACAAAGCAGCGGCGGCAACGCGCCTCGTAGAGCTCGGTCGATCCGACGGCGATCCTGCCGGTGGCGACACCGACGCGCTGCGTCCGATTGGCGGGGTTTCCGCAGCATACGCAGATCGCGAGGGTCTTCGTGATGTACTCGGCCAATGCGAGGAGTTGCGGCCCCGGCCCGAATGGGCCCGCCGTTTAATGCTGGTCGACCCCCC
>CAZNRY010000284.1:0-2638 GCA_964575675.1 uncultured bacterium | reverse complement strand
GGCTAACAAAGGAGCGATACATGAAGGTTCGAGGATATGCCGCCCAGTCTGCCGACTCCCCCCTTGCCCCATGGGAGTTCGAGCGAAGAAGTCCTGAGCAGAAGGATGTTCGGATCCAGATCGAACATTGTGGCATCTGCCACTCCGACATCCATTTCGCGCGGAACGAGTGGCAGTTCACGGCCTACCCCTGCGTACCTGGACATGAGATCGTGGGCCGCGTCGTCGAGGTCGGAAGCGGCGTCACCCGGTATCGAGAAGGCGACCTGGTCGGCGTCGGCTGCTTCGTCGACTCGTGCAGAACCTGCACGAGCTGCAAGGATGGATTGCAGAACTACTGCGAGTCCGGCCCCCGGATGACTTACGGCAGCTTCGAAGCGGACGGAACGAGCCCGACCTATGGCGGCTACGCGACACAGATCGTCGTGGACGAGGACTTCGTCCTGAGGATCCCTGCGTCCCTCGATCCAGCCGGAGCCGCGCCGCTCCTCTGCGCGGGCATCACGACCTACTCCCCACTCCGCCACCTCGGCGTGTCCAAGGGAACGCGCGTCGCGGTGATGGGCCTTGGAGGCTTGGGCCACATGGGCGTGAAGCTCGCGGCGTCCTTCGGTGCGGAAGTCACCGTCTTGAGTCACTCGCCCTCGAAGGCGGCAGATGCGCAGCGCCTCGGGGCGCACGACTTCGTGCTCACAAGTGGGACCGATGCGCTCGCCCCGCTCGCCGGACGCTTCGACGTCATCCTCGATACCGTGTCTGCGGAGCACGACGTGAACGGCCATCTCAACTGCCTGAAGAGGGACGGCACCCTGGTCATGGTGGGGGCCTCGCCGATCCCGTTCCCTGTAGCGGCGTTCCCGCTCATCTTCGGGCGTCGGCGCATCATGGGATCTCTCGTCGGAGGGCTGCCCCAGACGCAAGAGATGCTCGATCACTGCGGGAAGCACGGGATCACTAGCGATATCGAAAGGATCACCCCTGCACAGATCAATGAGGCCTACGACCGGGTGGTCCGGAGAGCGGTCAAGTACAGGTTCGTGATCGACTGCACGAAGTTCTGACCCACGGCTTCGGCTCAACGCCTCGGAGCCAGGGAGTGAACCAGACAGACCAGTACCTCGCGCCACCGCGAACAGTGGCCGGGAAGCCACGCCCACAGGATTCGGTCGGCAGGTCGGATAGGCGGACGCTTGGCCGTACGCTGATAGAGGGCGAGCTGGCGGCACAGAGCCAGGATCTCGATCTGCGCTTCTCCCCATCCCCCGCGCACGGTCGAAGCCGATAGGAGGTGTGCTGTGTCTTTCCATGGGAATCGCGTTCTCGTTCTTTTGAGCCTCGGGATGCTTCTCTCGTCTTTCACGGGGGTGGCGCAGGCTCAGTACATTCAACTCTGGAACCTCCCGTCCACAGGGGGGCCGGACGCCATGACGTTTGACCTCGGTGATGAGACCGCCGCACTTCTCTTTCCTATGACGCAACATGGTTCCCAGGGAGCGTGGCCCGGCGGGACGGCCTATAGTGCGCGGGCTCTAGCGAGGCCCGGGGTTGGCGGCGTCCATGGAGATCTGGTTCTCCCGTACCAGGCCCACACCGTGTACGGCGACACGGATGGCGATGGGGCGATGGAGTTCGTCAGCGACAACGTTCTTCTGGGCCAGATCGTGGTATGGAACGGCGCCACAGGCACGGTGGAAGCGAGGATCCCGTACCCACCAGGCGCGAGTCAGATCCTATACATTATCCTTGTGGACGTGAACGCCGCGGGCGGCGCCGGCGCCTGCGAGATCATCGCCCATTGGTGGGGGATCGGTTTTTCCTACGGGACTACCTGCTGGGGGCGGGTGGGGGGCGCGGCTGCTCCCGAAACGCCCGACGCGGGAATGTCCTCAATGGAGCAAAACAGCCCGAATCCATTCGGCCCGCATACCGAGATTCGGTACTCGCTCGCGGAAGCAGGCGAGACCACGCTCAACGTGTATAACGTCGAGGGCAGGCTCGTCCGCACGCTGCAGGAAGGTCGGCAGGATCCAGGTGACCATACGGTCGCCTGGGATCGGCGGAACGAAGCCGGCGCATCCGTCGCGGCAGGGGTCTACTACTACGAGCTGACCAGCAGCGGGAAGAGATTCCAGCGGAAGGCCGTGGTCCTGGATTAGCGGGTCGTCACAGGGGAGACCTGACACCAGGATCGGGTCAGGTCTCCTGTGCGGGTGGTCCCGGCATGGGCACAGATCAGGCGGCGGAGCGCATCGCCTGCAGTCCTGGCGTTGGGTGGGATTCTTGGAAGCGAACGGGGCGGAACACGCCGGCTTCGGTCTACGTCCTCCGCGATGAGCGCGGCCGAAGCGAGACAGTTCCAGAGTGCTCCCCGTTATGAGATTTTCTTCGGTTGCTTGTCCAGCTTTCTCTTTTCCTCTTGGTCGTGCTTACTCGCCTTCTGTTTCTTACCCTTGTCCTTGTCCTTCTTGCCGCCCTTGTCTCCCATCGCGTATCTCCTTTCCAGAGCCCCTCTGTGTTGGCCTCGACTACGTCCGGCGCAAGTATAGCAGCAATGAGCTCCCCCCGCTTGCGGACGGGTCTCAAGCCAGCGATTCCGCAACGGCGATCCTGGGACAGGAGCAACATGGGTTCCAGCGCC
>CAZNRY010000283.1:0-2649 GCA_964575675.1 uncultured bacterium | reverse complement strand
GACCTCCTTGTTCTCGCGCAGGAGCGCCCCGATCGAGTCGAGCAGGAGGTTGAAGGCGTCCTGCTTTTTCGACGGAACGTCCGCCCCGTGGACGGCCTTCGCGGTGGAGCGGATCAGGTCCTCGTAATAGAGGAACTCGTCGCAGTTGTCGGCCAAGAGATCGCTCGTCGCATCGCGGAGTCCGAGCCCGATCACCTGCTTGTTGTTCTCCTTGAGCTTCGACACGAGCGGAGAGAAATCGCTGTCGCCCGAGACCACGACGAACGTGTCGAGGTGCTCCTTCGTGTAGCAGAGGTCGAGGGCGTCGACGACGAGACGGATGTCGGCCGAGTTCTTGCCCGCCTGCTGGCGGGTGGGGATCTCGATCAGCTCGATCGCCGCCTCATGAAGATCCCGCCGGTACTCCGAGTAGCGGGTCCAGTCGGCGTAGGCCCTCTTCACGATGATCCGCCCCTTCTCGAGCAGGCGCTCCAGAATCAGCTGTACGTCGAAGCTCTTCGACTTCTTCCCCCGCAATCCGAGGGCGATGTTCTCGAAATCCATGAACAGCGCGATCCGCGCTTCTTCTTGCATAACCTTTGCCTCTTCATCGGATCGGAAGCTCCTAGGATTTGCCATTGGCTTCCGCTGCGGCACGGATGTGTAGTTCCTTGAGATCCTTCGGACCCACCTGCGAGGGGGCTCCATCCATGAGGCTCGCCGCGCTCGTCGTCTTCGGGAAGGCGATCACATCGCGCAGCGAGGCCCGACCGGCCATCAGCATGATGACCCGGTCGAGGCCGATCGCGATCCCGCCATGGGGCGGCGCCCCGAACTGGAAGGCCCGCAGGAGGAAGCCGAAGCGGCGCTCCGCTTCCTCCTTGCCGATCCCCGCGACCTCCATCACGGCCTCCTGGATGTCGCGGCGGTGAATCCGGATGCTGCCGCTGGCCAATTCGGACCCATTGAGAACCAGATCGTAGAGCCGCGCACGGACCGCGAGCGGATCGCTCGCGAGGCGCGGCAGGTCCTCCTCCAGCGGCATAGTGAACATGTGGTGGGCAGGAACGAAAGCTCCCGTCGTCTCGTCCCGCTCGAAGAGGGGGAAACGACAGACCCAGAGAAACCGCCAACTCCGGCGGGACTCCTCGTCCATTCCTTGCGCCCCGATACGGCTTCGGAGTGCCCCTAGCGAACGGTTCGCGATGCCGCGCCGGTCTGCGACGACGCCGAGGAGGTCTCCCTCTCGCGCCCCCGATGCGGCCAAGATGCGCGCGGCGGCGTCGGGGGCGACGAACTTCGCGAACCCCCCATCCAGTCCGCCCTCCGCAACCCGTGCGCGGGCGAGCCCCTTGGCGCCGTACGTCTTGACGAGCGCCTCGAGCTCATCCTGCTCGCGTCGCGAGAGCGATCCCCCACCGGGGATCACGAGCGCTTTCACACACCCCCCGCTCTCGAGCGCCTCGCGAAAGACACGGAAATCGGATCCGCGCACCGCGTCCGAGATGTCGACAAGGGGCAGCTCGAAGCGCAGATCGGGCTTGTCCGTCCCGTAGGTTTCCATCGCCTCCTCCCATGTCAGACGAGGAAACGGCTCCGAAATCGGGACGCCGAGACATCGCTCGAAGAGGCGGGCCATCAACCCCTCGACCAGGGCGTAGATGTCCTCTTCGTCGACGAAGCTCATCTCGATGTCGATCTGCGTGTGCTCGGGCTGCCGATCCGCCCGGAGATCCTCATCCCGCAGGCAGCGAGCGATCTGGAAGTAGCGGTCCATGCCCGAGACCATCAGGATCTGCTTGTACAACTGCGGTGATTGCGGCAGCGCATAGAAGCTGCCCGGATGAACACGACTCGGCACGAGGTAGTCGCGCGCCCCTTCCGGCGTCGGCCGCACCAGCATGGGGGTCTCAATTTCCCAGAATTCGTGCTCGTCGAGGAATCGCCGCGTCTCGAGCGCCACGCGGTGCCGGAGACCCATCGCGGCCTGCAGCGACGCGGAGCGCAGGTCGAGATAGCGATACTCGAGGCGGAGATCCTCCCCGGCCGTCGTGGCGTCGCCGATGACGAAGGGCGGGACCTCCGAGACATTCAGAACCCTCATCTCAGATGCGACGATCTCGATCTCCCCGGTTGCCATGTTCGGGTTGCGCATCTCATCCGGTCGAGGGGCGACCTCGCCGCGGACCGCCAGCACGAACTCCGGCCGGGCCGACCGGGCGATCTCCAAAACATCATCCGAGACGCTCCCGGGACGGCAGAGGATCTGGGTCAAACCACCCCGGTCGCGCAGGTCGAGGAAGAAGACTCCGCCGTGGTCGCGCACGCGGTTGACCCACCCGGCGAGACAGACACTCCGGCCAACGTCCCCGGCGCGCAAGGCGCCGCAGGAGTGAGTCCTCTTCCATCCTCCAAGGTCACGGATCTCTATCACGATCGATCGCTCTCCCTGCGCGTTGCGCTGCCCGCCTCGCGGCGGAAGCGTGGGCGCCCAATGATCGCCGAAAACGACATGGCCCCGATGGATGCTCCGGCGAGATCCGCCAACCAGTCGAGGGAGCTCGAGTAGCGCCCCGGCACGGTCGCTTGGTAAATCTCGTCCAGCCCACCCACAACCGCCGCGATGCCAACGGCGACGATCACACCGCGCAGTGCGGCTGGAGGAAGCCG
>CAZNRY010000282.1:0-2678 GCA_964575675.1 uncultured bacterium | reverse complement strand
AACCCCCACCTCCTGCCCATCCTGACAACCTGCTCGAGCACCTCCACCATCGTGGAATCGCCCGGTGAAGTCTTCGCGCAGGTCGCCGCGTTCTCTCGGGCCAACAGCCAATCGGCCCGCCCGGCATCGCGGTCCCCCGCCCGAACCCTCTCCCTCGCGCGATACAAGTAGGTCACGGCGAGATTGTGAAAGACGATCGGCGCACGTGGGGCTATGCGACGCGCGGCCGCGAGCTCCCGCAACGATCCATCCCAATCCCCGCGCTCCAGCGCGAGATCGCCGAGCGCCAGGTGTGGATCCACATCAGTCGTGTCAAGACGAGCCGCCTCGCGGTACGCCTGTATCGCCGCCGTAGTGTCGCGAGCCTGAAGGCGCGCTTCGGCGAGTTGTTTGTACAGGTACGGGGTCCCGGCCCCCGACCGCGCCGCATCCTCCAAGATCGATCGCGCCCCTCCCAAATCCTTCTGCGCGATGGCCCGCTCGACCGCATCAAGCCAGGAGTTCTCACCACGAAGGAAGTAGATGACGTACTTCCCGTTGGCCCAAGGAACATCGGACCCCTCGCGGATGCGCTGGAGGTTCTCTTCAACGCTGCGGTAGGGTTCCTTCCCCTCAATCAACCTCTCACGGCCGCTCGCCGCGAGGAAACGGACTCCGCGACCAAGATACTCGTCGGGCGTTGTCCTCCCCAGAAAATCGACCCGGTCGATCGTGAAGTGAGCGTTGCTCGGGAATGCCCCTGCCGGTTCCACCACGACGCGGCTGCCATACGGGATGTTCTTCTCGATCCACGCAGTCATCTCGACGCGCGGATCGGGCCGCGCCCGCCGGATCTCGCGTGCGGCCAACCGCGCGGTTCCGGGCGCCAGCACGAGGACCGCGATCACGACCGTTGCGAGCTCGCGCGATCGGGTGACGCCTCGCAGGTATCCTGCAGCCCGCCTGGCCGCGTCCTCGATCCCCCAAGCAGCGAGGAGGAGGATCGCCGGCCACGCGAGCAGAAGATAGCGGGCATAGAGACTCCACCACCTGAGCTGTGGAAGAACCGCGACAGCCACCCAGGCGAGGACCGCAATCCTGGCGTACGTGCGCGAGCGGAGCGCGAGCACCGCGCCCCATAAGACGGCCGCGATTCCGAATATGCCGAGATTGTGCCAGAAAATCCCCGCCAGCTTCTCGCCGGGCGTCGCTTCGACCGCCTCCGCCCCTCGGAAGGACGCCGTGATCGATCCGACGCGGTTGAACTCGTATGCGAGGTCCTTCGCGAAACGAGAGAAGTCGACGAGCGCAAAGGGCGTCGTCAAGACGAAGGCGGCGATCGCAGCCAAGCCTGCGAGGAGAAGGGACCAAAGAGCCCCACTGCGTGCACCGGGCTTCCGATCGATGCTCGCGCCCCCGACCCGCCACTTCCACACAGCCAGCAGCGGCAGCGCAACAACGACGAGCCCCGCGTTGTACTTCACCCCCGCGGCGAGACCTCCGAATGCGCCGGCTTTGATCCACTGCGACCGGCCGCCCCCCTCCGCATGCATCGAGACGAGCAGACACGTTGTCGCCAGCATCGTGGCCGTCATGTCGGTCGTTAGGAGATGAGAATGCTCGACGGCAAGCGGGGAGATCGCGAGCATCAGCGCGGCCAATCGAGCAAGACCGACGCCGCCCCCCGATCGTCGCGCGACCGCATAGAGTATCGCGACGGCGCCGACTCCAGCCGAAGCGCTGATGATCCGTCCGATCATGTAGAGGACCGGCACGCCGATCGTCGGATAGACGTAGAGGACGCCCCCCTCCGGGGGCCGCGGGTAGGTATGGGCAGAGAGCCAGGCGATCGCGCCCTTCCAGCCCGCGAACTGGCCGAAGATGGTCCCCCAAAACATCAGCAGACCGAAGACGGCGGCGAGCAGATAGATCAACCCGGTCGGATAGTTGAAGAAGTGGGGGTTCAGCGTTCCGTTCTTCAGCATCCAGACCGCGTTGTCGACGATCGTCGGCTCGTCGTAATGAAAAACGTAAGGCAGGTCCCCGTCGATCTTCCAGAATCGGAGGACGGCGCCCACCGCAAGAATCAACCAGAGGATTCGGTCCCGTTTCATTGCATCAACGTCCCCCGCGCGAGTATAGCAGGATCCCCCGCGGCGCTTGCAGCGTCCCCCGGTCTGTGTGCGCTCGCGCTGGCGCGCACGCGAGGCTGACGCCCCGCTTGTTTAGCCCGTCCAGCAGGATGTGCCAAGCGAACTCGACAGGTGCCGAGCGAAAGCACGCACGAACAGCCGCCCGGAGAGGCATGCGCGCGGCGAGCGCGACAGGTGCCGAGCGGAGGCACGCCCCGAATGAGCGCCAGGTGCGCACTAGAGATCTCGTGCCAGCCTTCGCCCCCAACCCATGCTGCATGATTGTTTGCGCATCTCCGTCCTTCAACCTGTATCCGCTTTCCTGCGGTTGTCCATTTTTCGGCGCGTCGTCGACCTGTAGACGTCGCGATCCCGCCGGGTCGTTCGTCGGGTTGAGCCCTCACCATCGTGAATGCCGCGCCAATCCAGTGTTTGAGGTACTTTCGCACACGCCCCCATGTGAGCCCGCTTTCGGCCCACCTCTTGCTTCTCCCCTTAAGTAACTCATTACCACTTTGGGAGAGTGCGAACACACATGTCCATCCATGACAAAGCAGCAATCGCACG
>CAZNRY010000281.1:0-2710 GCA_964575675.1 uncultured bacterium | reverse complement strand
AAGAGCGCTTTTATGACTTCAGCCAACTCAAGCCGCGCGGGCACTACGTCAATGATGAATATCCCGAACTGGCCGACTACTTTCGTTCGATGATGTGGTTGGGGCGGACCGAATTCCGTTTGAGTTCACCGCCCGCGGATCCTCCCATCGACGTCACGAGGGAGATTGTCGATGCGCGCCTCATGATGGAGTTGGTACGGGACACAGGAGCGGACGCGGAGCTGCAGAAGATCGACCAGGCGATCCGCGCAATGGTGGGGCCGCCAGACAACATGACGCTGTCTGAAATGGATCGACTCAGCCGGGCGATCGAGATTGAGTCGGCGGATCAGCTCCTCCAGCCGGCCTACCTGTCCGCCTTCGGGCAGGAGCTGACCAACGGAACCTACACCGGCCAGGCCATCCTCTCGCAGATCCTCGCATGGGACGTCATGAATCCAGAAGGACTCCGCCCGCCGTACGCCTTCCTTCTGATGGGGCAGCGGTTCATCGTCGACTCCTTTATCACAGGGCAGGTCGTTTGGCCCTACGCCGTACCGCCGGATCTCGCTCATCCGATCCGAACTCTTCCGGATCCGCTCGACGTTCTCTACGGTATCGGCAATGACGACGTACTCCCCCTCCTGAGGGACGACCTCGCCCTGTACGGCTATTCCCCGAATCTCGCTGCTGTCCGGTACCTGATCGACGGGTACGAGCCGGATTTCTGGCGGAGCAGCCTCTACAACTCATGGCTACAGGCGATCCGGACCCTGTCGCGGAGCGGCGGCCAAGCTGGGGTCCCACCCTTCATGACCACGGGCGCATGGCAGCAAGAAAAGATGAATACGCAGCTCGCCTCATGGGCGGAAATCCGCCATGACAACCTCCTCTATGCGAAGCAGTCGTACACGGGCATCGCGATTACCTGCTCGTTCCCCTGCACGTACATTGAGCCGATTCCGGTCTTCTATGAAACGATGGGGCAGCTCGCCGACGATGCGGGACGCGTGTTCTCGGCCATTCCGGGAATGCCGAGCGAGGTTGGTTCGTTTTTCGGAAACATGCGCATGGTGATGGACAAACTGCATGGGATCGCGGAGAAGGAGCTGAGCGGCGAGGAGTTCACGGAAGAAGAGAGACGATTCCTCGGGTCCGTGCTCTACACCCCTGAGGAACCGTGCGAAGAGCCTGGAGCCGGCTGGTACCGGAGTCTCTACTTCAACGGGAATACGGCGCAAGACGGCGACGCCCTGGTTGCGGACGTCCACACCGATCCCGACCCGGAACACCCGAGGATCCTGCATGCTGCGACCGGTTACTCCGAGCTGGGGATCTTCATCGTCCCCGAGGCAGACGGCCGCTCGACGGCTTATACGTGGGCCCGGTCGGCGCCTTCCACGAGTATGTGACGAGCGGATTCGACCGCCTGACCGACGCAGAATGGGCGGAGATATACACGGGGAACGCGCCGGTTCGCCCGGACTGGACATACGTCTATCTCGCCGATCGGACCGGCGCCATTCGCAACGACGGGCGCAGATTGGTTGCTTCGCCCGACACACCACCACCGCCCCCGCCGCCGGAGTCTCAACCCCCCGAGCAGGATGCGTGGCTCCTGGATGGACAGGAGGGATCGTCGAACGACGGAGAACCCCGGATCTCATTCGTATCGGCTACCCCGAATCCAATGAAGGAAGAAACTGTGATCAGTTTCCGGGTCGACGGGCGAGCGCCCCTACCGGTTCAGATCGCGATCTTCGACATTCGCGGCTCGCTGGTTCGGGACCTCTATCAGGGCCCGCGGGAGCGCGCCATGGTCCACTTGCGGTGGGACGGAAAGGACGATCGAGGCAGGACAGTATCGCAGGGGATTTACTACATCCGACTTTCCGCGGGGGGGCTCGAAGAGATGAGGAAGTTGGCCTTAGTGCGTTGATGCTGATCAATCGCAATCAGCCGCACAACCAGGAAGGTCGCCGTAGAAACCGTTGATTGGAACCGAACAAGCTCTCAAACGGAACGGGCTGATAGCCGAACCATTGACCTACCGCCTTTCGGCCAGCTCCCTCGGACGCCACCATCGGCTTGGGCGTCCAAAACCGCGCCAACATCATAGGTTACGAGCTCGAGGCCCGCAATCAGGTCATGGTCATTCTGCGTCCAACCCTGCGACACCCGTTGACGCACCCTTGTTGAGTACTGCAGGAGCGGGGGTGTGCTTCCACATCGCCCCCAAACCCCTTTGAGGGCTCTCCAGACTGATCGGAGGGCCATTTCGCCACTAGAGGATCGCCCTTTCAGCCCAAACCACGCATGGTCAGGACCTGTTGAGGACCTTTCCATACCGCCATTGCCCGGCTGTGACTGGTCGAGTGCTGCCAGGCTGCGCTCTGGTCGCCAGCGGGCGGGGTCGTGTCCACTTGCGACCTGATGCTGTCGCTACCGATCGATCGCCAGTCGGGGCGCATGCCCAACGAAACAGCCTGGGCGCGTCGCACCGATCCCGGCACGAGATCTATGATCCTCGAATGCACTGGCTACGATCATCGGCCAGTGTCAAGCTTCGGAAGAACTTCTCACGGAAGTTACTCTGACCTTCCAATCGAAGACGGACGGCATGCTTCTCGCTTCACCGGGAGTATGCGCACGATTCGTGTCGAAACGACGACGGCAGGATGCGATGCCGACTTGAGTCGATGAGGCCGGCGAACGTCCACCCATGCCAACA
>CAZNRY010000280.1:0-2727 GCA_964575675.1 uncultured bacterium | reverse complement strand
CCAGTCCATACCAGGCAAAATACACGTCCGACTCCGTCGGCCGCGCGTAATCGAAGGCGGGGGAGGTCCCCGCACCGCCCCAGCATTCCGTCGGGAGGCTTCCCCGGTGGCAACCCGCGCAGTCTTCTTCGTCGGGAGTGATCAGACCCAACCGCCCCGCCTCCGTGGGATTGTTCATCACGGACATCGCCTTGTACGCGCTCCCCGGACCATGGCAGGCCTCGCACTGAACCCCGACGAGATCCTCCCTGTCGCGCCCGGGAGCCAGCTCGCGCCCGTATCCGGTCGTGTGGCCGGCCAGCCATTCCGCGTTCCGTGGTTGGGCAGCGTCAAGATCGGTGTAGGCCCGGGCATGGGCGCTGGCCGCCCAGATCGAGTAGATCCGCCCTTGAGTTTCCGTCTGGTGACAGGGCTGGCAGGAACTGACGCCCACGAATTGGAAGGAGGTCGCGCCGCTCGTCGGTAGCCGGAACTCCAGCCCGGTCACATCGCCCGCGTCGACGATCGGGATCGCCTCCGACGAATCCGGAAAGGCCGTACCGGGGTAGAAGTAGTAGTAGCCCCAGTCTGTGGTGGCGGTCAGTTCCATCTCGCCATCCGGAAGTCCTCGGAACGCGAAGCCGCCCTCGCTTTCCTCGACGTAGAGGTAATCAGTGAAACTCCCTCCCGATCGCACCCGGATCCGCACTCGAGTGGCAGGCGACCCGTCCTGGTAGACGGCGCGACCGGAGATGCTCCCCCCTTTCTCGAGCCGTATCGACACCTCGGCGACTTCGCTCGGCCCCGACACCGTGACCGGCGCAGCGTGCTCGAGGTCGACCTGGCGGTCGTACCATTGGGACCGCCAAACCCCGGGGGCGTCTCTTTGGATGAGAATGCGACAGGTGGTGGGCCGGGCCAGGGGAATCACGCATTCGATGCCACCATCGCTCCACATGTCCGCCAATTCCCTCCCTTGATCATCGTATGCTCCGGCACTCCATCTGGCCGGTTCCGTTCCCGGCACTTCGATCAGACTGCAACGAATCCCACAGGTCGGGATCTCCCCGACGTCCAAGATCGCGCCGGGCGTGATCGTGAAAGGCGTCGCGCCACTGTAGCTCGACCCTCCCAGCCAAACAGCCGCCCCGGAGGATGCGATCCGCACACGCACGACCTCCCCGGCCGAGACCGAGAGTTCGAAGGAACCGTCAGAGGCGACATCTCCCCGGGAGACGCTGGAAGAGGAGTCCGGACCGTACACGCGCGCGTAAACCTGCTGGTCTTCTAGAAGCGTCCATGCGCCGGTGACACGGCCACGCACCCTGGCCGGCAAGGGGAGCGTGTCGCTTCTAAAAACCGTCTCGTTTACCCTGATCTCGATTCGATCGGCCTGTCCCCGATCGAGTGTGGGGGGAAGCCACATCGCCCGATCATACGATCGACCAATGCCCAATACGTAGCTCCCCGGAATGATCGCGGGACAATCGAAGACGACGACGCTGTCACTCACCGAGCCCCTGAAGTAATCGTAGATACGGTCCCGCGTCGGATCCTCGAGGGAGCATCTGATGCCGCGTTCTTCATAGCTGTCACCTTCTTCATAGCCGGGGGGAACGTGAAGAAAGAGAAGAAGCCCGCCCAGGCGGAAGTCGGCCCTCGCGTCTCCATCCCCTTCCGAAATCCGCAGCGTGTCCGCGCTGTGCGATTCGCGGGTGGCTCCCTCTGATGAATAGAAGATCTCCCGGTAGGACGAGGGGGAAAATACTGTTACGAAGTACCGTCCGGGCGGGGTCGGGACCTCGTAGGCGCCGGCGGCGTCCGTCTCGACCTCGAAACGCGCCGATCGATCAGTTGCCTCCACCCGGACACCCAACCCGACGAGCGGCCCGGAACCCCCGCTTACAACGCCGTAGATCTTGGCGGTTCCCCTGCAGGGAGCGGAGGGGACATCCTCCCAATTGTTGCAGGTCGAAGACAGGAGGAGGAACGCAAGAGAAACCATGGGAGTGAGGCGACACCTTCTCATCGAGACCTCCAGCCGCAAGGAATCGACGCCACAATGGAGGACAACGGGCGGTCGAAGTATCCCGCAATGGCTGGCGCTGCGCAAGGATCCCAGGATTGACAGAGGGTGTGATGGGGCTTCCCCTGTCACAGAGGCTGCATGGCAGGAGGCCATCCACCCTCCCTGCGATTGAACCGGCGATCGAAAGTCGAAGCGGGCCGGAAGGTCGCCCTTCCGGCCCGCCTGCTGTGCGACTTCTACGACTTCGTTCTAGTACATCCCGCCGAAATCACCGCCGCCGCCGCCGCCCGGCATCGCAGGAGACTTCTCCTTCTCCGGGATCTCGGTGATCAGCGCCTCGGTGGTCAGCATGAGGCCGGCGATCGACGCGGCGTTCTGGAGCGCCGTCCGCGTCACCTTCGTCGGGTCGATGATCCCCGCCTCGAGCATGTCAACGTACTCGTCCTTGTCCACGTTGTATCCGAAGGACTTCTTGAGCTTCTTGACCTCCATCACGACGACCGATCCCTCGACGCCGGCATTGTTCGCGAGCGTCCGCAGCGGCTCCTCGAGCGCACGTCGGACGATCGTGATGCCGACCTTCTCGTCACCCTCGACCTCGAGCTTGTCGAGGGCCGGAAGGCACCGGATCAGCGCGACGCCGCCGCCGGGGACGATGCCCTCTTCGACCGCCGCGCGGGTCGCGTGCAGGGCGTCCTCGACGCGGGCCTTCTTCTCCT
>CAZNRY010000279.1:0-2750 GCA_964575675.1 uncultured bacterium | reverse complement strand
TGATGCCCTTGTCGATACCTTTCTCCTTGCTGACTTGCTCGATGACGCGATTCAGGTCGGGTTGCATGTCATCTCCTTCCCGATTACCGGGGACCAGGCTGGTGAATCGGACGCATCGGGCCACGGCGGTCTGGCCGGCGCCTTCCTACCGACGGGAACTCATGCTGGTAGTTGGCACGAGCGATCGCGTCGAACGGGATCTCGTGCGACTCGCGATCATCGCTCATGACGGTGATACGGTCCGGTCCGGCGGCCGCGAGAACGCCGCGAAACGAGTGGCGGTCGCCGATGGCCGTGCGGGTCTTCACGTGCACCCGCTTGCCCACGAACGCCGGAAAGTGACTGGGACGCGTCAGCGGACGATTCACACCCGGAGACGATACTTCCAGCGTATACGCCCCCGGCACGGCATCCTCGCGCACGTCGAGGACGTCCGACACTTGCCGGCTGACGGCGGTGAGCTCCTCGAGCGTCACGCCACCGCCGGGCTTGTCGATCAACAGGCGGAGAACCGCCCCCCGTCCTTCACGCCGGTGCTCGACGTCCACCAGCTCGAGGCCGAGCTCGAGAGCGATCGGTTCCGCGATCTCCCAGACACGGGCAGTTTTGGGATCGATTTCCACGTTTTCGTCACTCGAGCGTACGAAACCCTTCCGCCGAGTCTCCGCGACCGGGGTGAGGCACTACATCAACTGCGTTCAGGGAACCCCGGCGTGCGGAAGGCTGAGCCGAGAAGTTTTGTGCGCCTTCCAAATAAAAAAAGCGGGCACGGGCCCACTTTTCGAAGCAGTCCGGGGCAATAACACGGCCCTCGGGGGGGCGCAAGCAGAGGACGCAGTGCGGCAGAGTGCCGCACCGCTGCAAGATCCTCACTGCCGCGCCCGTCCGGCCCGCCTACCCGTACATGGTGTCGATGACGTCGCGGTACCGCTCGGTCACGACCTTGCGTTTCACCTTCAGGCTGGGGGTGAGCTCGCCCGTTTCCTGCGAAAAGTCACGCTCGAGAACCCGGAAGTACTTGATGCTCTCGAACGAGGCCAACTGCTTGTTGACCGTTTGGACCTCGAGCTCGATCAGCTCGGCGACCCGCGGATGCCGATGCGCCTGGTCCCGGCTCTCCAACACGATCCCCTCGGCCGCCACGAACCGCTCGACCTCCTCGAGGTCGAGCGTGATGAGAGCGACGCAGTACTTCCGATTGTCGCCGATCACCACGGCCTGACTGATGTGCAGCTGTGTCTTCAGGAGGTTCTCGATGTTCTGCGGGGCGACGTACTTCCCGCCCGAGGTCTTGATCAGGTCTTTCTTGCGGTCGGTGATGCGGAGGAAGCCGTCGGCGTCGAGCTCCCCGATGTCGCCCGAGTGGAACCACCCCTCCCGATCCCAGGACTCGGCGGTCGCCTCCGGTCGCTTGTAGTATCCCTGCGCGACGTTCGGCGCCTTGGCGAGGATTTCTCCGTCCGGAGCAATGCGCAAGGTCACGCTGTCCAGCGGAGGGCCGACCGTACCGAACTTGAACCGATCGGGACGATTGCAGGTCAGGATCGGCGTCGTCTCGGTGAGACCGTAGCCTTCGAGAATCAGCAATCCCGTCGCGTGGAAGAACTCCATGATTTCACGCGCGAGCGGCGCGCCACCGGACACCATCAGGCGGACGCGCCCACCCAGCTGTTGGTGAATCCGGGTGAAGACGAGCTGATCGGCCACCATCGCCTGCAGCGAGAGGAAAAACGGCAGGGCTTCACGGCGTTGCTGGTAGGTGCTCCGCTGCCGTCCGACGCTCATCGCCCAGTCGAAGATCGCTCCTTGCAGGAAGCCGCTGCTCTGACGCGCGCTCAGGATCCGGCCGTAGATCTTCTCGTAGATCCGTGGAACCGACGGAATCAGGTGCGGTTGGGTTTCGACGATCTCCTGCGTGAGGGTATCCACCGAGGTCGCAAACGCCGTCGTCGTTCCGACATAGAGCCCGAAGTACTCGATCATGCGCGCGAACGAATGCGCGAGCGGCAAGAAAAGGAAATCCACCTCGCCCTCGTGCGCGAGGCCGAGCGAGCCCACAGCTTCGAGGGCCGCCAGGTGGTTGCCGTGGGTCTGCATCACGCCCTTGGGCGCGCCGGTCGTCCCGGACGTGTAGACGATCGTCGCGAGATCGTCCCGGCCGACCGCGGCGATGCGGGCATCGATCGACGCCTGCAGGCGACCGAGGGCCGCCCGCCCCCGCGCGCGCAGATCCCCGAGCAGGACGACGTCGGGACCGTCGGCCTCGCCCTCCATGAGCACGAGCCGCGACACTTCGACCCGGCACCGTTCGCCTTCGAGCTCGAAGCCGTCGCGCTGGACGGCTCGCACCTTGGCGAGCTGCTTGCCGTTCTCGACGAAGCAGACACGGGACTCCGAGTTGGAGAGGATGTATCCGCACTCGTGGGGGAGATTCGACTGATAGATGGGAACCGTCACGCCGCCGGACGCGTAGATCGCGAGATCCGCCTCGACCCATTCGGGCCGGGTCCCCGAGAGGATCGCGACCTTGTCTCCCGGCACGAGGCCGTCTTCGACGAGACCCGCGGCCACCTCGAGCACGGCGGTCGCAACCTCGCCCCAAGTGACCTCGCGCCACTCCCCGCCCCGCTTCACCCGATAGCGCGGCCGGTCCTTCCGGACCGACGCCCGCTCGAAGAACATCTGGGCGAGGTTGCGGTACGCGGCTGCGGGCGCCGACGACACGGGGCTAGCGATTCCCCGAACCGGCG
>CAZNRY010000278.1:0-2771 GCA_964575675.1 uncultured bacterium | reverse complement strand
CTTGCATCTCCGGCCCTCTGACGCCGTTTCGCGACGAACGGTGGTGAGAAATGCGTGCTAGGAATGCGGCCGCGCCCTGAACGCTATTTGACTTCCCCGTCCTTGGCGATCTGCTCACGGATCTCCCTGACGGTCCCGATCCTCTGGAAATGCACGAAGAGGGTCAGATCGTCGAAACCCGCCCGCGGTACCTCGATCGTGAACTGCACGATCGCCTTGCTCAGTTCCAACGACTCGCCGCGCACCTCAGCCGCTCCGGTGTCGATGAACCAATCCAAGGGTGTATAGAACGGGGTTGCCGGAGTTTCTGGATCTATCTTCCCCTTCGTGGCCTCAACACGAGTAGTCGCCGTTCTTGCCGTCACACCCTCCAAACGAATCTCCTTCGAATGCAGCACGATCGGTCCGGCCTCCGAGGCAACGTCAATGTGGAAGTTGAGGTAGGTGTTCCCCTTGGAGGGGACGTGTGTCACATAGACGGCGCTCATCGTGCCGTCGCTGAGAATCGCCTTCTTGTCGGTGTTGACCCGGAGCTCGTTCAGCTCCTGAAGCGCGGTCGGGATGAGTGTCAGGGGTCGCTCTGCCGGCGTCGGCACCGCCTGACCGCTCGCGCACACTCCCCAACCGATCTGAGCAATGATCAGAAGGGGTAATATTCTTGCTAGACGCATCGCATCCTCCTGTTAGGGTTTTGGATTCGCAGGTATGACACTCTGACCAACCTGGCGGCTGCTACGCTGAGCCCGGACAGCAGACCGCCCTTCGCGCTTCGGCTAGGAACGGCGCTTGCCGACCACCAGGAGTGCGACGCCGCCGATCAGCACAACCACACCAACGACTGCCGGGACTGGAATGCTCTTCTGCTCCGTGGCGGTAACTTTCATCGAACCCACCTCCAGGACCGTC
Organism: uncultured bacterium; assembly: GCA_964575675.1. Classification (GTDB taxonomy): domain Bacteria; phylum Eisenbacteria; class RBG-16-71-46; order CAIMUX01; family VGJL01; genus CAZNRY01. The sequence goes on along the minus strand of CAZNRY010000278.1, from coordinate 1,865 downwards.
CTGTTCTTGTTGTAGCTGACTCCTCCGTAGACCAGCGCGAGGACTCCAAGAACCACGAGCACGATTCCAATGGTCTTCATGTTACTCCTTATCAACGGAGGTAGAAAGCGATGCCGACGCCCGCATAGGTGAAGGATTCGTCGGTGAGCCCGATGCCGATCTCGCCGACCAGGTCGGCTGCTTCGGACAGGCGCAACTCGATTCCCGGCACGAGATGCACTCTCGTGAACGTGTCGTCGACCACCGGCGGGGCGTCCTTGATCGACTCGAACGAAACATCCAGACCGCTGCACAGCTCGATGCTCTTGTTCACGTGCCCGCTCAACAGAGGCGTGACCTCCAAGCCCATGGTGTCGAAGTACCCATTGCTCCCGAACATCCAATGGACGCCTCCCGCCAACGAGAAGTCCAAGCCGGCATCCTTTTCCTCGCCCTTCAGGATCCAGAACTCGCCATCCGCGCCGATGAACGTACCATTCTCGAAGAAACCGAGCTTGGCTTCGGCGTCGAAGCGGTCGGTGAATCCATACCCCGCACGAGCCGCGAGCCCGAACTCGTCGTCTGCCCCGTTCTTGCCGAATGCCATGATCGGGGCAGCCATGAGCTTGAAGGTGCCGCGGTCCATCGTCTCGGCGGACTGCAGGACCCCGATGTACTGAGCTGCGGCCGGTAGCCCAAAGCACAGACCTAGGGCTGCAGCGAGAAGGCTTCGAGTGAGTTTCATGTCAATCCTCCTGGGTGGAACCGTCGACAGGTCGCAAGTGTCTGACGAAACCGATCCTGACCTCGAGAGACCAAGGCGAAAATGCCGAGGACCACGAGAGCGACCCCATTGAGTGCCGTGTCCTGCGGCGCCTCTGGCCGCAGGGCTGCCTACAGCACCCTTCGTCCCTGAATGATGCGGATCAGCACAGCAATGACGGCGACGACGAGCAGAACATGGATGAAGCCGTGCATGGTGAAAGACGTAAGAAGGCCGAGCAGCCAGAGAACGATGAGTATTACGGCAATCGTCCAGAGCATGTGCCACCTCCTGTGGTGTCAGGGGAAGGGAGGGGCGGCGCCAAGCGACGGCGCCCCTCGCTGCCCCATTGCTAGTGATAGAACGTCCAGCCGACCGTGACCTTTGCGTCCGGCACGTCGTTCAGGCTGAACTTGCCCTCGATGAAGAAACGGTCACCGTTTGTGAGTCCCTTCTCGATCCCGCCGAGCAGGTTGACGCCTAGGTCGGTCTCTGAATCGCTGCTTTCCCCATTGTCGAAGCTCGCGATGTTCGCGCCGAGCCCGCCACCGAGGTACGGAGTCCAGACGTCCCAGTTTGAGCTGAAGCGATACGCCGCCTCGGCGTTGACGGTGAAGAGCTTCACGTTGTCGCCGAAGCCCAACTCCACGTTGGGTTGAAAGCGAACGTGCTTCGCGAAGTTTCCAAAGTCGAGGTGAGCACCGAAGTGGATCTGGTCCGGGTCAAGCGACAGTCCGACTCGCGGGCCCCAGCCGCGGAAGCCGACGTCTGTGTCAGGACCTGCTAGAACAATGGCGGGGGCCAAGGCTACGGCCAGTGCAGCTGCAATCAGAATCATTCGAGTGCTTTTCATCTTCTTCTCCTCCTATTGCCTGTGTCTGCGGCCCGAACCGCCGGAGCCTGCATTGGTGCGGTCCTTCGGCGGCTGGACCTGAACCACGATTGGAGTCCGATCGATAGTACCGGCCATCGATGGGTTCCGGATCATCGTTGAGCCAGGACCTGAATGCTTGTCGAGGAGATCATCTGGACGTTCAGTCTTTGGCCTGCCTCGAGCTCCACCTCGTCACCCTTGGTCGCCAGCATGAGGATCGTGCCGGCACCCGCTCCGGCGCCTGCCCCG
>CAZNRY010000277.1:0-2772 GCA_964575675.1 uncultured bacterium | reverse complement strand
TTCTCTTCGACGGGGATGCGGCGGGGCGCGCGGCCGTGATGCGCGCGCTGGATGCGGCCGTGCCCGTTCATCCCGGGGTTCGGATCGCTCTTTGCCCCGATGGGCTCGATCCGGACACTTGGGTGCGGGAAAAGGGGGCGGAAGAGGTGAGGGATGGATTGAAGCAGACATCCTCGCCGCTGCAACACCTCGAGGAGTGGGCGCGGGGGCAGGGGCTGAGCGCGGAATCGACCATCCCCAAGGTGGCGGATCTCTTGCGGAAGGTCGCCGACCCGTTGGTGCGGGACCTCTGGGTCCAGGAAGCGTCCGGGCGCTTCCGCATTCGCGAATCCAAGATCTGGCAAGCGATCGGCCGGCCGCCGAGTGGCGGCCCGGGCGCCATCCCGGCGGCCGCGGTACCGATCTTCAGCGCACGGGAAAGGCAGATCATGGCGGCAGCGGTTCGCACGCCCCGGCTCGCCGCTGATCTCAGGGAGGCATGCGAGGACGTTCCGGACATCGCGCCGGGCTGTCGCGAGATCCTCTCCTGGATCGCCGCCCGCTGCGAGGAGGGGATCATCGACGAGGCCGGGCTCCTCTCGCGCGCCACGGAGGAGGAGGGGCGGATCCGCGAGCTGGCCTTTCTCCACGACGAGATCCGGCAGGTCGAAGAGGCGCCTCACGACATTCTCCTTCGGATCAGGCGGTGGGGACTCCAGCACAGGATGCGGGAAGTCACCGACCGGATTCGTAGGGCCGAGGAGCATCGGGAGGATCTCGCGGAGCTTCTCATCGAGAAACAGCAACTCGCTGCGGCCCTTCGGGATCTAGAGCCGCGCGGGGCCGGGCAAGACGGGAACTTTCTCTAGACAGGACGGTAATCAGCTGGCATTCTGACATAATGCGTCGGAAAGGAGCCTGTCCAGCATGAAGGAAAAGCCGGGGAGGGCAAACCTACAACTTCTTAAGAGCCTTGCCCTTCGGCAGGGTTACGTCACCTACGAAGACATCGAAACAACGGTCAACAGCACCGCTCCTCCCGGCGAGATGGTCGAGCAGATGGACGAAGCGTTCGTCCTGCTGCGTGATCTGAAGAGGCCGGACGGACGTGAAGTTCGCATTTTCGAAACCGCCGAGGAAGCCCTACGTGAGCTGCGGCTGCTGCATGCGCCGGGTAAGAGCGCGCCGGATCGCAAGGACGCCCGTCTGCAGCCGGCTCCCGCCGTCCGCTACGACGATCCCGTGCGAATGTACCTCCGCGAGATGGGCCGCGTGCCCTTGCTCGACCGCGAGGGGGAAGTCGAGATCGCCAAGCGCATCGAGACTGCCGAGCATCAGATCGCCGGCACGATGTTCAAGACGCCGATCGCTATCCATGACATCGAAGCGGCCGCGGAGAAACTGCGGGCCGGCAAGGGTCAGCTCAACGATGTGATCCAGCTCGACATGGGCAACTGGGACGCGGAGATCTCTCCGAAGAAGGAGTATCGCCGCGCCACGACCGGGGTCGCGCGCATCCTGAAGTCCTACCAAGGATGGATGGAAGCGAAGGTCGCCTCGGAGAAGAGGGCCCCCGCCGCCCGGAAGGCGCAGATCACCGCGGAGTGCCAGAAGCGCGAGGGCAAGCTCGTCGAGGACGTTCTCAAGCTCCAGATCAGCCTGAAGCTGATCGAGAAGCTCTCGCAGCGCCTGAAGAAGGAACTGGACCGATTTCGCGATATCGAGCACAGAAGCGAGCGGCTCGCGCAGGAGATCGATCGCCGCAAGGCGTCGCTCTCGTCGCAGAAGGAAGGCGCTGGCAAGGGGACGCGGGGAGGCGCCGCCAAGTCGAAGGACGGCGGGAAGAAGGGATCAACCGCCAAGGTGAAGCTGGCCGCGAAGGATCCGCACGCGGCAGAAATCAAGGCGCTGATCGAACAATACGATCAAGAGCTCAAGTCCGAGCGGCGGAAGTTGCGGCGGATGGAGAACGACATCCGGATGGATCGCCTGGAACTCGAGAAGGTCGTCTTCCTGATCCACGACGGCGAGACTCGCCGCGACCAGGCAAAGAAAGAGATGATCGAGGCGAACGTCCGTCTCGTGATCTCGATCGCCAAGCGCTACACGAATCGCGGCCTCGAGTTCCTCGACCTGATCCAGGAGGGCAACAGCGGGTTGATGCGCGCGGTCGACAAGTTCGACTACCGCAAGGGATACAAGTTTTCCACCTACGCGACCTGGTGGATCCGGCAGGCGATCACGCGCGCGATCGCCGATCAGGCCCGCACGATCCGCGTGCCCGTCCACATGATCGAGGCGATCAACAAGGTCGTGCGCACCTCGAGGCGGCTGGTGCAGGATCTTGGCCGCGAGCCTACCCCGGAAGAGATCGCCGACCGTCTCAAGATGCCCGTCGACAAGATCAAGCTCGTCCTGAAGGCGGCCCAGGAACCGATCTCGCTCGACCGGCCGATCGGGGAGGACGACGATTCGAACCTGGGAGATTTCATCGAGGACACGAGTGTTGTTTCACCGGCGCACTCGGCGACCTTCGCGATGCTTCGCGAAGAGGTCAATGAGGTCCTTGAGACGCTGACGAAGCGAGAGGCGCGGGTGATCCGGCTGCGGTTTGGTTTGACGGAGGATGGTTGTCCTAGAACCCTCGAAGAGGTCGGGGCCCTCTTCAATGTGACGCGCGAGCGGATACGTCAGATCGAAGCCAAGGCGCTCAGAAAGCTCAAGCATCCTACGCGCAAGCGCCGGCTCAAGGCCTTCATGGAGATGACTTGATGTCGGAATGCCGGGCTCCTG
>CAZNRY010000276.1:0-2845 GCA_964575675.1 uncultured bacterium | reverse complement strand
CACCTGGTGCGTTACTACGGGTAGTGATCTTAGGACTGCAACTCCGACCCGGCTCCTCCCTCTTGTGGGGTGTCTTCTCGGGCATCGGAGCGCGAACCTCCTTCCTGGTTCTGGTCTTGGCGCCTTTTCTTCAAGCCTCTCGATCTCCGAAGGCTGCAAACGTTCCTCGCGTCGAACGGCCTGCCGGTTCCCGTTCGGTATCCTTCCTGGCCGAGAGCCGTCGCGATTTCCACGTCCGTCTTGTTCTCCATGAGCTCCTGGACCCGCGCCACGGTCTCCGCGGCAGTTGTCTGCGGATGCGGCACTCGGCGTGGAGCGTCGTGCCGAGTGACTGCACCCGTCTTCCACCGGATGGCCACCTCGATGCTCCAGGGCTCGTCCCTGCGGCGAAGGGTAATGTCGTCGATGAGCAACCGAAACACTTGTTTCCGCTGGCTGTTCTTTGTCGTCGGAGCGTTCCACAGCCGGGGCAGGTCCTGCGACAGAGCCAGGATCTTCTCGCGCTGCTGTGTTGTCATCACCAGGGGTGGCTTTCTCTTGACCTCCTCGTATTCCTCTTCCAGACGCCTCACCTCTTCCAGGCGATCATTCCATTCGCTCTCGAGCGTGCGTACAACCAGTCGGTTCTCCGGCTCCACCGCGTAGTAGCGCCGGGCCGCCCTCTCGGCCTCGTACCGTGCCGACTCGATCCGCTTCTGCCACTGGAGATCCAGTTCCGCGGCGCGCTCCGCCACCTTCTCGAGTGCTCCCGCCGCCAGTTCCAGTTCCTCCTGGACCACGGCCGCCAGGACAATTGTCTCCACGAGGGACTCCACGTCTCGACCGGGGATCGTCCGACACTTCCGTTTGGTGCGTGAATCCTGGCAAGTGAAGTCGCAACTCCCGTCTCGCCGATACGCCACGTTCATCGAACGCCCGCATTCGGCGCAGAGCACGATTCCCTGTAACAAACTCCGGCCCTCTCGGGCACTCCCTTTGTTCCGCATCCCTCTGTAGAGGCTCCGATTGCTCACCAGTTGCGCCACATGGTTTTCGTACTGCTCCACTGTGATGTAGCCCTCATGCGAGTTCTCGATCCAGACACGCCCTCCCCAAACTGGGTCTTCTGCATCCACATCCTTCGTGCTGTGCCGGTCGTAGGCGTAGATCCCCGCATAAACTGGGTTCCGCAGAGCGTTGACCACCCGGGACAGACTGAGCATTCCCCAGGTCACCCCAAAGCCGACCGTACCCCATCCATCCCGCCTGGGAAACACCTGCCGATGCTCGTCGAAGTACCGGGCCACCGCCATGGCTGTGCCTAGACGATCGAAGCACCGGAAGAACAGATGCAGCGTGTCGCGAACCCTTTCCTCGGGGTCCATGCGGATCCCCGCTTCTTCCCACACATATCCGACCGGCAGACGAATCCGGAACTCCCCCCGCTTGGCCTTGTGGCGCCGTGCTCCAACCATCCGCTGCTTCAGGTAATGCAGCTCAGCCTCGCTCATCGTTCCCTTCAGGCCCAGCAGGAGACGATCGTTGTAGTGGTTCGGATCGTAGACCCCGTCGGCGTCCACGATCAGCGTTCCCGACAGGGCCGCCACCTCCAGCAGCCGGTACCAGTCGGTGCAGCTCCGGGCGAGCCGGCTCACCTCCAGCCCCAGAACCGCACCCACCTGCCCCAAGGCCACCTCGGAAACCAGGCGCTTGAATCCGTCCCGGTGCTCCGTGCTCGCGCCCGATTCACCCTGGTCCTCGTCGATCACCTCCACTTGCTCGTCTCTCCAGCCCAAGTCCACGGCCCGCGCCTGCAGGTTGTACTGCCGCGCGGCGCTCTCCCGGTGATGGTGAACCTGGGCCAGGGACGACTGGCGAACATAGACGCAGGCCTTGCGCTCGAGATGACGCAGGGAAATCTTTCCCATGGCGATGAGCCTCCCCCTGGGGTTCGTCTTCCTGCATGGCTACCAGCAGCATCTGACAGAACATCTCGCGAATCCCGTCTCGTTGTTCGATCTTCAGGTCCTGGAGAACAGGCTCGACGGATCCCGGAAACGGTCCGTCTCGCCACGTCAAGACTCTCCCTGCCGAAGTGTCCATGTGAGCGAGTCCTTTCGCTGCCACTAGGTCCTACTCTTCGGGAAACAGTTGTTTCTCCTGCAGGAGCCTCCGGTTGATCGACGAGATCTCCTCCAGGATCTTCCGGACCTTGTTGAAGTTCTTGATCCGGGCCTCTACCTCTGCCTTCTGTTCCTTGGTCACGTAAACTTCCTGAGTCTCCTTCGGAGCCACCGTCACCATCAGAGAGTAGACAGGGCCGTGCCCCGGATCTCCCCGTCGGGCGCAATGGCAATTGGGCCGACCGCAGCGGCGGTAGCGAGTGATGAGAGAACCGCGAAGAACCTCCCGGAGATCGGGCAGTTCCTTCAGGAGGCGTTCTCGCTTGCGCAGAGCGACAGATCTGGAGGACCGGCGTTGACCTCTCAACGGCTGCTCCTTGTCTTGTCCTGTATCAACATGGTCAGATCATTGAGCTTCCATCCGGAGCAGTCAAGCCTCTTCTCGCCAATCCCGCAAGAGCCTCAACAGCTCCAGCAGTGCCGGTCCCGAGAGACGCGCACCCGGAGAGGCTCCCACTTGATGCAGGCTGGGATCGGTCCGATTGGTCCACGCCAGAGGGATCCGCTGCCTGGTCCGGTCGGGAAACTCGACCACCAGGCTCGGGGTTACCGCCTCCCGGTCGTACTGCAGGACCAAGGCTTCCTGGCCTGATCGGGGATGACAGGGGTGAGTGAGGACCACGGTCTCGCCGTGGATCCGTGTCAGGTATGCATTCCTACCATCACTACGGGGCCTACGCGAA
>CAZNRY010000275.1:0-2992 GCA_964575675.1 uncultured bacterium | reverse complement strand
GGAAACTCATCTGCCACGATCTTCTTGCTCCGTCTTGGTTTCGTCGATCGGTCATGTTTGATAGGGGAGCAGCAGGATTAGGGCCACGCCCTCCGCAGACTGCCGACTCGCGCAGAAAACCCACTCGCTTACTGCCGCATCACTCCGGGCCATGACGAATCCACCCTCGGACCGGGAGGAACGATGTGGCTACGGGCAGTGGTGGGGATTCCCCCCTTTCTGTTCACGCCGAGGCGAGCCGAAGCGATCCTCTGGACTGACCGACGACAGCAAGTGCGTTCCCGAGCGTGATTCCTCGCCGACCGACCAATGCCTCGGTGCACCTGTTGAGCCGTCGGGGAAGACCGGCGAAGGAGGTGATCTGGGAGGAGCCCCCTCAAGCCCCCACCGGAGTCCGATCTGACACACAATCCAGTACATCACCCATGCGGCCCAGCGATTCCGCAGATAGCATGCGGCCGGAACCGTTGGACTCACACGCCTCAAGCGGCTAGAATTGCCTGTGCAGAAACCGAGATCCCGTATTGGGGGGAACTGCCCATATGCGAAGGTGTTGGGGCCACACGCTCACATCGGTGGGTCTTCTGCTCCTGGGGTGCCACCGAGGCACCTCCCCCCCTCCAGAGCCTCGAATGCCCTACACCGTTCAACGTGTCTGCGATCCGATCCCTATGACGGCGAAGATGATCGTCGCCGAGCTTGACGACGAAGTTGGACAGGAGCTGATCGAATGGTCTCCTCACCATGTTCTGGTGAATCGCCTTGTCGGCACGACCATGATGAACCTGCTCGACTACTCCTCGGGACAAGATTCCATCTGGGCCAGTGTAGTACCTGTCGAGGATGAGAAACGACATCTCCTGGCGATCCGGAGCGTGCGCCAAGGGAAGTCCCTCACACGGCTCATTGATCTATCACTCAGCGAGCCGGCGCAGCGGGTTGATCTCGAGGAGTATCCCGCCGTGGCTTGGCTCCTCAGGGAGGGGGGCAAGGGAATCCAGCCGGCTGTAGAGCCGGTCCTTCTGGCTCGCGCAGGATCTCGACGTGTTCTGCTAGCTCGTGTTCACCCGGTGCATTTCCCGGCTCCGCGGGCGCTTGTGGGGTATGAATGGCCGTCGGGGAAGAAGCTCTGGGAACACAGGATGGGGCCGATTCCAGGCTACCCAGCATTCGCTGACATCGATGGAGATGGTCTCCGAGAGATCGTCGTTGGCACCTACTCTCCGTGCAACGGCCGTGAGGCAGACGGGATGCGCGATGATGAGTCATGGGTCCTAGCGTATCGGATCGACGGCACGGAGCTGTGGCGGTATCTCTTTGGCGGACCGTATCGGGGTGCCGTAGTCCAAGCTCTAGACCTCGAAGGAGACGGTAACCTCGAGGTCGTTGTGGGAGGGCTCAATGCGAACGGCAGGGATCCCACACTACAACCGCTCACGGTCCTTGATGCGGCCGCTGGGACGATTCGACGCACGACCGACTGGGCGGAGAATGTAAGTACCCTCCATTTGCTCCATGGCTTTCTCGAAGGAGGCAAGGAGGCAATCCTGGCGACGACGAGGGACCATGGACTCCTGCTGCTTGACACCTCTCTTCGAATCGTGCACCGCAGCTCCCCTGAACAGGCTCTCCACTACATAGCGTCCATGAGTCTGCCTGGCACGAACAGCGATGAGCAGTTCCTTCTCCTCGAATCGCCAACCACCGTCCAGATCGTCAATCGGAAACTCCACCCTGTGGCATGGATACCCGTCAGCAAAGATACCGACCATTCTGCACGCATCATGCGACTTGCTGATGGGACATCGGTTGTGGCGCTCCATGATCAACCCTGGCTTCATCTTCTCCAGCCTCGAGTTCGCCCGTGGTTCGCGCGCTGGGAGGGAGAAATCACGACCCGGCCAATCGCCGCGATATCAATCGGGCTGGTCCTCCTCGCCGCCAGTGGCACCTTGGTGGGGCGGCGACGTCGAACCCGCCCCTCGACTCACCTGGCTCGTGAGCTCGCCGTGACCGCGCTGGACCTGGGCCATCGCGGAGAGTGCCTTGCGAAGCTGGACGGGATCCGGACAGCATGGGCGGAGCTCGTCTCCGCAGCTCCAAACCGCCGGGAGAAGTTCCGGGACTGGCTCGTGCACCTCGCGGGCAGCTGGGATGTGCTCCTCCGTCCTCGGCTTCAGGAGCTTGCCGAGATTGCTGCGCGGCTTTCGCCCGATTCGCGCGTATCCCAGCAGCTCCTTGTCAGGGTCCGACTCGTTGATGTGACTATTCGCGCAGCTCTCGCCGATCCGAACGACGAGAACCTCCTCATGAATCTGGCCCCGACCGGGAGACGGACGATGGACGATCTTCTGACCGTCCTTGCACGGTGTCAGGAGAGCCTCGCTCCCATGATTGTGAGCAACCCCGCGCAGGAATGGATGCAATTGGTCGCCGTGGAGAGGATGAAGTTGAACGCCTTGGGAGTCGAAGTGGAACCCGTGGACACGGACCTTGGCCTGAAGGCAGTCATTGCACCCCTTGACCTCCGCAGGATCCTGGAGAATCTGCTTGCGAACGCAGCTCACGCCATGTCCGGCGCGGCTGTTCGACGCGTGAGCTTTCGCGCCTGGGAGCAGGACAGGCGCTTTGTCATGATCGAGATTTCGGATACGGGAACGGGTATGACGGCAGCTCGGAGGGAGCGGATTCGCACAGGAGGAGCCGGGGGAATCGGGTACCCGCTAGTACAGACAATTCTGTCACACTACGCAGGTCGTCTCGACCTCCAGGCCAATGATCCCCTTCCCGGGACAACGGCACGGCTAGTCCTGCAACCTCAAAGGGCCCTGCTCGCATCTGGTGCTCACAGCCAGAGACCAGACAACGATCAATGGAGGGAATCATGAACGAGGAGCCGCTACGTGACACCCGCGGGATGCTCACGGTTCTCTTGATCGACGACGAGAAAGTCTTCGCCCAGATGCTTCGTGATCGTTTGGAAGGTCTGTGC
>CAZNRY010000274.1:0-3056 GCA_964575675.1 uncultured bacterium | reverse complement strand
CCTCGAGCGCGTGGAAGGCGAGCTCGGCCGAGAGGAGATCCAGGCCGGTCGATCTAGGCGACCGAAGTACATCAACGCGGAGGGACGGATGATCGATCCGGTTGAGCGGGTCACCTGCGTGTTGAGCAAGGCGCTGCCGAAATTCGACGGGGGTCGAGTGAATCTAGTGGTTATCGTTGATGACCTCTTCATTTCGCCTCTCGATATGCCTAGCGAGTTCGTGGCCGGGCGCCTGGCACGTGAGCTCGCCAATCCTATCTACGCCGCAGTCTCTGGCGTGCTCCTCCTTAACCCAGTTCTCTATGACCAGGATATCGAGTACCGGGTTCTCCTCACCCCGGGTCTCGGGAGGGCGCTACCGGAAGCGGCAAAGCAAGTCCTCCTTGCTGAAAGTGCCCGACCCAAGACGCCGCCCTGGTTGAGAGTATGAGAGCGTCGCAGAACACCGCGCCTGAGCCATTAACCTCCGCGGCCCGCCCTTGGCTGACCGCTCAGGTCAACACCGTCGGTCGACGTGGGCAAAGACCGGCCCCTGGCCGTCGCTAGTTGCCGTGAGCGTGATGCGCATGGCAACGGAGGTCACAAATGCCGAGGCTGGTTCAAGTAACGCTAGCATGTGCCGGCTGCGGCAAGAAATCCCAGTTGTTCGTGTCCGAGGCATCCGCCGATGGAAATGCGATATGCGATGCATGCGGGCACACGATTTACGAGCTCCGAGTCCTTTCGGGATACGTGTACGTTCTGTCCAACCCAAGGATGCCCGGTCTACTAAAGATCGGATCCACCACGCGCTCTGTTCCAGAGCGGGTCGCCGAGCTGAATTCCGCCACCGGTGTGCCCGTCCCCTTCGCAGTAGAGGCGTACTTTGCCGTCGCATCTCCCGAAGAAATGGAACTCAGCATCCATCAGCGACTCTCGCAGCACCGAGTGCTTGGCAGGGAATTCTTCGAGATCGGACTGGAGGAGGTCATCCGCATCCTGGAGGCAACCATCGGAACACGCGCAGCCTATCAGCAGCGGCCGTCCCGTCTTCCTGGGCGTTGGTCGTGCGGACTCTGCAAACACCAATGGACCGACGGCACCACACCCGAGCCCGTTGAGAAATGCCCGCTGTGTAGCGCAACCTCCATAGTGCGGTTGAGCAACGCATAGCTTATCAGCATGCTCTGGCTGTCGAGAACCTGACGCTGCGCCCGGCAGATCTCTGTCGCTGGGACCCCGCTCCCCGCCTGCCGAAGCGCCCGGATGATCGGCTCCTCCGAATGCCGCTTTGTCCTCGTCCCCCTTTCGAATTGGGACCGCATCCGAACTCAGAAGCGCAACCCCTCGGGATCGAGAGTCGGGGATCATGTTAGCGGCCAACTTGCTCATGGCCTCGTAGGGGCGTCCATCGACTTCACGCCGCGACCACTCGACGGACCCGCCAACGCCATGCCGTCGCACGAGTCAGCGTGAGACCACCAAGTAAAGAAGGTGACTGATCCATCCGATCAATAGTCGAACGATGCTACCCAGAGCGTAAACGGAAACTGCGACAAGAGCCGAGTACAGTGGCTCCTTCAGAAGATGGACCCACAACCGGTGGTCATGTCTCTCGCCCTTGGTAGGCAAAAACACATGTTGTTTCAGACGAAGGAACAGCGTGATCAGTCCGACAATGAGCGCCACCCCGAGGACCAGGGTGTCGTAGAGGTAGAATAGGCGGACCGGCATATCCACGTTGGGTTCCATCAGTCTGTACTCGTGGCAACAGCCGATCGAAGCCGTCTATGGACATTTAACATGGTCTCATAATTGTTTAGAATCCGCTTCGTCAGATTCACGCTGTCCGAGTCGCCAGCTTGACCAGTGGTTTGAAGGCGTAGTCGTGCGTCGCGAAGGTCCTCCGAGAATCGCCGGATGGGCATGTCGAGTTCGATCTCATGAATCATAGTAAGCACAGAATCCGTCCTGCCAAACCCCTTTGCGCGGTCCTTCCAGAGTTCAGATTCGGTCTTGTAGTCGTCCCGCTGATTGCGAGCAACCTCATAAGCGGTCTTATAGAATACGGCGAAGGCGCCTGCAAAGAGCAGAAGCAGCGCAATGACAACGCTCGGTGGGATCCTGCTCTTTACCGCATCGTAGATGGTGCCAAGGTCTATCATCTCGGTGATCTCATGAGCGCGACGTCTCGCGTGTACAGGGATCGACGACGCCAGACAAGGGCGCATTCACGGTAGGGACCCGATGGCGCCAAGTCGTCTGGCGGAATGTCAGCCATCGCACCCACATCCATGGGCTGGACACCCAACGTTAGGTGGACTGAGCTCGGACAAATCCGCAGGAAGGCGGGCAAAGTACCGAGAACTGGCTTGCGGTCCGTGAGACACAAGGCCGAACTGAAGGTTTCCCAAGCACGGGCGGCGCATCGTCATTTCTCGCCTACTCCCATTGGCTCGTTCCAGGAAAGCGTCCCCACCACCTAGCCAGCAAGTGCGGGTGGATTCGACGATACCTGCACGCCTGCCGGTTCGCAATGGGCCACTCCTCCAGGAAATGCTTTCCATTGGGAGTTGCCAGCGCCGGGACAGGGGCAGCAGCAGCTCTGGCATCTGTGTCCCTTCTGTAAGCCTCGTCTACGTTGGCCTGTCTGTAGAGAGCGCCGCGCCCCTGGCCATTCCAACCCACTCCCCATCAGGTCGGTACCAGCGCCGTCCCCCGCGCCTCGAACGCCAGCATCATCCCCTCTGAGCCGTTGCAATCTCTCTCTAGCGGATTCCTTTCTCCATAGAGGCGACAGGAGAATCCTGCCCCGACTCGAGGTTGCGGCCTAAGAGGCAATCCCCCGCCTGCCGAAAGTTCTTGTGACGCGGTCGTCGAAAACGGCGACTATCGCCCGAGAGAGATCATCCCTTTCGACATGATGACCATGGAGAGGCTCTTTTAGAGCGCATCCGGGTTTCTTCAACCTGTGCAACGAACGGAGATGCGATGAAAGAGCTGATCGAGCGCCTCGTGCGGGCTCTCGTGGATAAACCCGAAGAGGTGGTGGTCCACGAGGTGCCCGGGGAGCAGAC
>CAZNRY010000273.1:0-3090 GCA_964575675.1 uncultured bacterium | reverse complement strand
CGAGCTCGGAGATCGTCTTGCGCTTCATCTGGGCGATGTCCATGTTGTCGGCGTCTTTGGGCGAACGGCGGTCAGCGGTCCCGACAGCCAGCTCGTCTTGCGACGACCGGAGATCTTCCGCGTCTCGTTCCTGGTCTTTCACTAGGGTCTGAACCTCAGCGGCCTTGGCGCCGCACCGACTCCCTGGGATAGGGTGAGCAACCATTCCTCGGGAAAGCGGGTTGGAATCTCCTTAACGAAGCTTGGGTGGACATGGGAGGGATCAGGGCGTCGTTCCGCCACCGGCATCCCAAGGCAGAACAGTACGGTCCCCGGACCCAATCTGTCAACGAAAAAGCGCCGGATGCCGCGGCGCCACTACCCTCGCTGCTGCCCGGCGCCGGGTCTACCCCTCTCGCGGATCTCCTCGCCTGCCCGTTCGAGCGGGTGGCGCCGGCTCTCCGCGAGGCCGCGCCGGCTCGCGAGGAACCCGGATTCCATCTCGAGGGCGAACTCGGCGGCGAAGCGGCCGCTCCGGATCTCATCCAGCAACTCGGCCATCCGTTCGCGGACCCGTCCGTCGATCACCCTGGGCCCTCTCGTGAGATCTCCGAAGAGAGCCACCGGGCTGATCCGCTCCCGCATCCCCGCGATCCCGAACTCCGTGATCATATTCGACGTGAGCCCGATCTGATGGACGCATTCCATGTAGGCCACCGCCGGGTCGTACCCCTTCTCGACGAGCGTCTCCCACGCGGCTTGCGCCAGGGCGGTGATCCCCCCGCAGAGGACGGCCTGCTCCCCGAAGAGATCTACCTCGGCTTCCTCTGCCACGGTCGTTGGAAGCAGCGCGCTCCCCGAGCATCCGGCGCCGATCGCGTAGGCGCGCGCGCGGTCCCATCCATGCCCGCTTGCGTCCTGGTGGACCGCAATCAAGGCGGGGATCCCGCCCGGCCCTCGGGCGGTGCGGAGGGCCGTTCCCGGACCGGATGGGGCGACAAGGAGGACGTCCCAATCAGCTCTCAGCACCGGATCCAAGAAGCGAAGGGCGAATCCGTGGGCCACGACGACCGCCTTCAGACGCTCCGTTTGCGCGAGCGAAGCGAGAAGGGCGGGGTGCGCATGGTCGGGCGCCAGGAGGGCCACGAGATCGCACGATCGCGCGAGCTCAACGGGATCATCGACCGCGAAGCCGGCGGCGGCCGCCTCGCGCGCGGAGCCGCCCCCTGCTCTCGCTCCGACCCGAATGCGGAACCCAGCGTCCCGGAGGTTCAATGCCTGGGCGCGCCCCTGGTTGCCGTAACCCAGGATCCCGATCGTCCACTCGCGCATCACAGGCTACCCCGGGATGTCTTCAAAGAAGGCCTTCCTCCGTACGGAGAACTCCGTGTCGGGCGAGGATCCCGCCGGCCGCACGGCCCCCGTTCAACGAGCGACGGACGTGCACGGCATCGATGCCGATATCCCCGCACGTCCGTCATGAATCGAAGGCCTCCGGCCCGCCACCGGCTCAGGCGACCGCGCTACTTCGCGCCGCCGGCCGGCGCCTCCTTCTGCGGCTTGAAGCTCATCTCGTACTTGTACTCGCCGCGGATGAAGGCCAGCGCCTTGCCGCGAGTCCAGTAGAACCAGCAGAGATAGTCCGCTCCTCCGGCATCTGTGAAGGAACGCACCTCCTCCGGCTTCCCCTCCTCGCGATACTTGCGCATCGCGTCGGATGTCCCGCCCATCTTCTCGATCTCCCCCTTGAGATTCTCCGGCGGCACCACGTCGCCCGACTTCAGGGCGCGCGAGAACACGAGCCCGGCGACCCGCTCGCTCTTCTTACCGAGGCAATCGTTCAGTCTGCCGACCATGTCGTAGTAGCGTCCCTCGTGCGGATTCAGATCGAGCAGCTTCTTCGCCAGGACGATCCCCTTGTCGCACTCCTTCAGCTCGAGGTAGAGCGAGGCCGCGTTGAAGAGGGCGTCTTCATCGTCTTCCTTGCACTGGAGGGTCTTCTCGAAGTACTCGACCGCGCTTCTGTACTCGGCCTTCCTCCGGGCCGTATCGGCCTCCGCAAGCTGGTAGTGGACGACGGCCATCGAGTAGAGAAGGTCGCAATCGTTGGTGATCAGTCCCTCGGCCTCGGAGTAGAACTTGATCGCCGCATTGCATCCTTCCACCCCGCCCTTCACCGCGGCCTGGTCTCCGAGATCGCGGTACTGGCCGAAGAGGAGCTTGGCCGCCTTCGAGTCCCCGGGCGGCGAGAGCTTCTGGGCCTCTTGGAGGGAGACGAGGCCGGAGTCGACCTGTCCGAGGTTGAAGTAGCAGACCCCCATGTTGCGGGGGGTCTCTTCCTTCTTCGCGTTGTAGACCTGCGCCCGCTTGAACTGGTTGAGAGCGAGCCGGAAGTTCTTCTTCATCTCGTCCGGCTTCTCCGCCGTCTTCGCGTCCTGCGCCGCCTTCGCATACTGGAGTCCGTCGTTGTGGCGCATGCTCCAGTAATGGTCCATCGCGTTTTCCACGTCCTTCGTCATGTTGGGGAACTTCGGACCGGCGAGGTCCACGGCCTTCATGAAGGACGCGCGGGCCATGTTGGTGTTGTCGAGCTCCGCGTAAGCCTTGCCGAGCCAGAAATGTGCCTCGGCGTTGCTTGGCTCCTGCGCGATCGCCTTCAAGAGGGTCTCGCGGGCGCGCTCGTAGCGCTTCTGGTCGAAGTGGAGAATTCCGCCGCTCAAGTTGGGGTTCTTGCAGCTCGTCGTCGAGACGACAAGGAAGAAACCTGCTAACAAGATCGAGAAGATTCCGCGTCGCATAACCGAGCCCCCCTCATTCCCTGGCCACACTCAGTCCCCGGCCGCAGTTCGCGCCTGCCGCACGCTGAGAATCTAGGAGCCTCGCGGAAGGGTGTCAAGCCGTCAAGGGGCCTCCCGTCTCCCAGTCCGCTGCGGTAACGTCATGCCCCGCGTGAGGCTGCGCGATTCGCCGGGCGGAAATCCGGTCAAAGCGTTCGAACCGGATCCCCATCGACGTTGATCCGGACCGAGGTCGTCCCGGCGGGTGCAGCCGAGTCGAGGGCCCGCTGCGCAAGACGATGGAGCGACATGCTGTTCTCGCCCTTCAGCGTCA
>CAZNRY010000272.1:0-3112 GCA_964575675.1 uncultured bacterium | reverse complement strand
ATACGAATCGGACATCAGGACCGCTCCGGCCGCCCCCAGGCAAACCAAGAGGAGGATCGCCCGCGCGAACGGATCGCAGGCGGTGATCAAGGAGAGCCGATCCGCCGAGAGATCGGTTGCGCCGGCGCCCGCGCGCGAGATCAGGTTCCCAACGGCGAAAGCCAGAACGGCGAGCGTCGGAATCTTCCAGGGGAAGGAGCGGCGTCTGCCTAGAATCGCATCGAGCAGGACGAGGGCGAGCGCCCCTCCGGCGAGGATCAGGAAAGGCGCAAAAGGCGCCAGGTCGGAAGCGCGGATCGGGAGGTTCATCGCGCCACCCCCTGGAGGAGGGACAGGGTCGCCTGCAGGGCCGGCGTCATCCGGTCGAGGAACGGCTTCGGCTGGACCCCCATGTAGATGATCAGCAGAAGGATCGGGGCGAGAAGCAGCCCCTCACGCAGACTCAGGTCCTTAAGCGTGCGGTTCTCCTCGTTCCTCATCGGCCCGAAGAGGAAGCGCTGCGTGAGCCAGAGCATGTAGGCCGCGCCGAGCACGACCCCGAGACAAGCGAACACGGCCGCGGTCTTCACCGCTCCGAAGGCGCCGATCAGGATCAGGAACTCCCCGACGAAGCCGTTCAACCCGGGCAGTCCGATCGACGAGAAGGTGACCAGCAGGAAGGCCGCGGCGTAGAGCGGCACCCTCCCCGCGATCCCGCCATAGTCGCCGATCATCCTCGTATGTCGCCTCTCATACATCATCCCGACCAGAAGGAAGAGCGCGCCGGTCGAGAGGCCGTGGTTGAGCATCTGGTAGAGGGCCCCCGAGAATGCCTCGAGGTTGAAGGAGAAGAGCCCGAGCATCACGTAGCCAAGATGGCTCACCGACGAGTAGGCGACGAGCTTTTTCACGTCCTCCTGGACCATCGCGACCAGCGCACCGTAGATGATTCCGATCACGGCGAGGGTGACGAGGAGCGGCTGGAAACGGACCGCCGCCTCCGGGAAGAACGGGATCGCGAAACGCAGGAAGCCGTAGGTCCCCATCTTGAGCAGCACGCTGGCCAGGATCACGCTGCCGGCCGTCGGCGCCTCGACGTGCGCGTCGGGCAACCAGGTGTGGAGCGGGAAGAGAGGGACCTTGATCGCGAAGGCGAACCCGAAGGCGGCGAAGAGCCATAACTGCATCTGCGGCGTTAGGGCCGTCCTCTGGAGATCCATCAGGGCGAAGGTATAGGTCCCCGTCTGGGCATGGTGCTGGAAGTAGAGGTAGAGGATCGCCACCAGCATGAGCAGCGACCCCACGATCGTGTAGAGGACGAACTTCACCGCGGCGTAGATCCGCTTCGGCCCGCCCCAGACGCCGATCAGCAGATACATCGGGATCAGCATCAACTCCCAGAAGATGTAGAAGAGGAAGAGATCGAGCGCCATGAAGGCGCCGAGCATCCCCGTCTCGAGGAGGAGCATCATCCCGTGGAACGCGCGCACCCGCTTGTCGACGTCGCGCCAGCTCGAGAGGATCACGATCGGCGTCAGCAGGGTCGTCAGGAGGACCAGGAAGAGCGAGATCCCGTCGATGCCGAGGTGGTAGCGGATCCCGAAGGCTGCGATCCAGGGAAGATCCTCGACGAACTGCATGTTCGCGTTCGACGCAAAACCGGAGAGCAGAGGGATTGAGAGGACGAAGGTCCCCATCGAGACCGCCAGGGCGATCGCACGGCTGACCGTCGGGCTCCCCTTCGGCGTGAAGAGCATCGCGACCGCGCCCAGGAGCGGCAGGAAGAGGATCAGGCTCAGGATTCCCGGTCCGGCGTTCATCATCCTCCCCCTACCCCATCACCCAGAGCAGAATCACGACGCCGAGGAGCACCACGGCGGCATAGAACTGAAGGTAGCCGGTCTGTGCGAAGCGAACGATGTAGCTCGCCCCGCGGCTCCCGATTCCGACCAGGTTCACGGTCAGGTCGATCACCCGCGCATCGATGATTCGCCAGAGGAAGGATCGCGAGACGACCAGCACCGGGCGGATGATCGCGGCCCGATAACCCTCGTCCACGTAGTACTTGTTCGCGATGACGCGGTAGAGCCCTCCCGCTCGCGCTGCGATCCGTCCCGGGATCTCCGGCCTGCGGAGGTAGAAGTGGATCCCGAGGGCGATCCCGATCAACGCCGCCGCGAGGGACGAGAGCATCAGAACCCACTCGAGCGCCGCGCCTGCGTGAGCCGTCCCGCCGTGCGCCTCCGCGGCCAACGCGCCTGAGCCGGCCTGCGCCGCGGCGTGCCCTCCACCGTGAAGCCCGCCCATGACCGGCGCGAGCCACCCCCCGAAGCGGTTGCCTCCCGAGACGAGGAACTCCGGCACCCCGATGAAGCCGATCAAAAGCGAGCCGGCTGCGAGGAGAACGAGGGGAAGGGTCATCGTCCTGGGCGACTCGTGAACGTGGCGATTCGCCTCCGCGCTCAACCGCTCGCCTCCGAGGAATACCAATGCGACGAGGCGCGTCATGTAGAAGGCCGTGAAACCTGCCGTCACGATGCCGAGCAGCCAGAGGAGCTTCGGCAACCAAGGGAGCAGCGCGTTTTGCTGCAGGAAGACCGAGGCCAGGATCTCGTCCTTGCTGAAGAAGCCGGCAAAGGGGAAGACCCCGGCGATCGCGAGCCACGCGACGATGAACGTCCACCCCGTGATCGGGATCCGCTTCAGCAGCCCGCCCATCTTCCGGATGTCCTGCTCTCCGGAGAGAGCGTGGATGACGCTGCCGGCGCCGAGGAAGAGACAGGCCTTGAAGAAGGCATGCGTCACGACGTGGAACATCCCCGCGGCGAATGCGCCGGCGCCGCACGCGAGAAACATGTAGCCGAGCTGGCTCACGGTCGAGTAGGCGAGGACCTTCTTGATGTCGTTCTGCGCGAGCCCGATCGTCGCGGCGAAGAGCGCGGTCAGCCCCCCCACGATCGCGACCACCATGAGGGCGACCGGAGAGGCAACGAAGAGAAACGACATCCTGCTCACCATGTAGATGCCGGAGGTCACCATCGTCGCGGCGTGGAACAGGGCCGAGACCGGGGGTGGACCCGACATCGCGTCGGGGAGCCAGACGTAGAGGGTGACCTGCGGGGCCTTTCCCGGC
>CAZNRY010000271.1:0-3126 GCA_964575675.1 uncultured bacterium | reverse complement strand
CCTCTTCTGTGCCCGCCCGGCAGGCGCGCTTCGCTCACGCTCCGTGCTTACTCGGTGATCTCGACGCCGACGCCGGCGCCGACCGTCCAACCGCCCTCGCGAATCGCAAACCGCAACTCCTTCTCCATCGCGATCGGCGTGATCAGCTCAACCTCCAGGCTCACGTTGTCCCCGGGCATCACCATCTCCCGCTCGTCCATTACCTTGCACACACCCGTCACGTCCGTCGTCCGGAAGTAAAACTGCGGCCGGTATCCGTTGAAAAACGGCGTGTGCCGCCCGCCTTCCTCCTTCGACAGAATGTATACCTTCCCCTTGAACTTCTTGTGCGGCGTGATGCTCTTCGGAGCGCACAACACCATCCCGCGCTCCAAGTCCTCCTTCTCCACGCCACGCAACAACAACCCAATGTTGTCGCCTGCCTCCGCGTAGTCGAGCAACTTCCGGAACATCTCCACTCCCGTCACCACACACTCGATCGTGTCCCGAAGCCCGACCCGCTCTACCTTGTCCCCAGTCTTCACCCGACCGCGCTCCACTCGACCCGTTCCCACCGTCCCGCGCCCCGTGATCGAAAACACATCCTCGATCGGCATCAAAAACGGCTTCTCTATCTCCCGCACCGGCGTCGGTATGTAGCTGTCCACCGCCTCCATCAACTCTACGATGCACTTCTTCGCCTCGGGATCCGTCGGATTCTGCATCGCCTTCAACGCACTGCCACGGATGATCGGTATCTCGTCGCCGGGGAACTCGTACTGCTTCAACAGGTCCCGAATCTCCCACTCCACGTACTCCACGATCTCCGGGTCGTCCACCGTGTCCACCTTGTTCAGAAAGATGATGATGTACGGCACCCCCACCTGTCGCGCCAACAGGATGTGCTCCCGCGTCTGAGGCATCGGTCCGTCCGCAGCCGACACCACCACGATCGCACCGTCCATCTGCGCCGCACCAGTCACCATGTTCTTCACATAGTCCGCGTGACCCGGACAGTCCACGTGCGCGTAGTGCCGGTTCTTCGTCGCGTACTCCACGTGCGCCGTCGCGATCGTGATCCCGCGCGCCTTCTCTTCCGGCGCGTTGTCGATCGAATCAAACGTCCGCACGCTCGCCAATCCATCCTGCGACAACACCATGGTGATCGCCGCCGTCAACGTCGTCTTCCCATGATCCACGTGGCCAATCGTCCCCACGTTTACATGCGGCTTCGTCCTCTCATACTTCTGCTTACTCATACTCCCTCAATCCTCCCATGCGGACTCTCCGCCCACTCGAACCGACGTTGACAGAACTAAGCTCCCTTTACTTTCTTGATGACCTCTTCGGCCAACGAATCGGGAATGAAATCGTAGCGGGCGAACTGCATGCTGTAGATTCCCCGCCCTTGAGTCATCGAGCGCAGTTTCGTGGAGTACCCGAACATCTCCCCCAGGGGAACGTGAGCTGCCACTACTCTCGCACTGCCGCGCTCGAACATTCCCCCCACCTTCCCGCGACGCGCGGTCAGCTCCCCCATCACATCGCCGACGTAGGCTTCCGGAACCACGACTTCAACGTCCATGACCGGCTCGAGGAGACGCGGCCGCGCCTTCGCCGCCGCCTCCTTGAACGCCATCGAGCCCGCAACCTTGAAGGCCATCTCCGAGGAGTCGACTTCGTGGTAGGAGCCGTCGAGGAGGGTCACCTTGACGTCCACGACAGGATACCCCGCCAGGATGCCGTTTGCCATAGCTTCCTTGATGCCGTGTTCGGTCGGAGTCACGTACTCGCGGGGGATCGCCCCCCCGACGATCGCGTTCTCCCAGACGAACCCCTGCCCCTGGGCCGGTTCGAGCCGGATCGTGACATCCCCGTACTGCCCCCCCCCCCCCGATTGCTTGACGAAGCGCCCCCGGGCCTCTCCCACCCGGGTGATCGTCTCCTTGTAGGGAACCCCCGGCCGGCCGCCGGTCGCCCCGACGTTGAATTCCCGCTTCATCCGCTCCACCAAAATCTCGAGATGCAGCCTACCCTAGCCTGAGCTAAGGGCTTGGCCCGTATCTTCGTCCCCCCGGACTCGGAAGGTGGGGTCCTCCTCCGAAAGGCGGTCCAAGGCAATCGCCAGGTGATCCTGGTCGGCCTTGGTCAGAGGCTCGATCGCGATCGAAAGGACGGGCTCGGGGAATACGATCCGCTCGAGCAAGATCGGGTGCTTGGGGTCCGCGACCGTGTCCCCGGTCGAGACCTTGCGGATCCCGATGAAGGCGCCGATCTCGCCGGCGACCATTTCCGTGCACTCCTCGCGCTGGTTGGCGTGCATCCGAACGATCCGGCCCACCCGCTCCTGCGTCCCCTTGTTCGTATTGAGGATCGTCGAGCCCGTAGCGACGCGCCCGGAGTAGACGCGGAAGAAGGCGAGCTTGCCCGCATACGCGTCGGTCATGATCTTGAAGACGACGGCGCTGAACGGCTCCTCGGGATCCGGAGCCCTCAGCTCCTTTTCCAGCGTCTCCGTGTTCTCCCCCGTCACCGGCAGAATGTCGAGCGGCGAGGGCAGATAGTCGATCACCGCATCGAGGAGCCTCCGCACGCCCTTGTTCTTGTAGGCCGAGCCGCAGAGAACGGGGGTGATCCGGTCCTCGAGCGTTCCCTGGCGGATCGCGCGAACGATCATCTCGACGGGGAGGTCATGGCTTTCAAGGTAGCGGTGGAGAAGCTCGTCATTGTAGTCCGCCAGCGCCTCGAGCATGTGGACCCGGTGCTCTTCGGCGAACTCGACGAGATCACTGGCGATCGGGTGCTCCTCGAAGGTGGGCAGCCCGCGCTCCTCGACGTACGTCACCTCGACCATCCGGACCAGGTCGATAATGCTGTGGAAGATGTCTCCGACCATCACCGGGACCTGCAGAGGCACGGGGTGCGCCCCGAGCCGCTCGCGGATCATCCGGACTGCTCCGAAGAAGTCGGCCCCGACCCGGTCCATCTTGTTGACGAAGCAGATTCGCGGCACGCGGTACTTGTCGGCCTGGCGCCAGACCGTCTCGGACTGCGGCTCGACGCCGGCGACGGAGTCGAACAGCGCGATCGCGCCGTCGAGCACGCGCAGCGAGCGCTCGACCTCGACGGTGAAGTCGACGTGGCCGG
>CAZNRY010000270.1:1506-3152 GCA_964575675.1 uncultured bacterium | reverse complement strand
GAAGTGGAGGAGTTGACCACCATGGACCTTGGCCGCGAAGTCAGGGAGATCGAGCGGGAAGCCGACTCAGGAGGGATCGCCAAGGCGTTTCGTAGCGCGAGCCAGAGCTACTACGAGCTGATGACGGACGACTCGCCGGAGCCTGAGCCGATTCTCGGAGAGCTTCTGTACCCGGCATCGCTTGCCGAGATCGTCGCGGTCGAGGGAACAGGCAAAGGATGGATCGAACTGCAAGAGCTCGTCCATCTGGCGGCGGGACTGCCGCTATTCGGGCTCCCCACACGAAGGGTCAAGTGCGGCCTGCTAAGTCTCGAAGATCCTCGACGTGTCCTGAAAAAGAGGCTGCCTCACGTCGTCCTCGCGGCACAGGCCAATGAGGACATCCTGCGCGAGAACCTGCACTTCATCTGTCCGCCACGGTTCGGCGGTCTCTTCGATCTGGTGGAGGCAGAGCACCAGGCGACACTGAAGGATTGGATCCAGGATCTCGGGCTCCAGGTTGTCGCAATCGATACCCTGGCTGATGCGCACACGGCCGACGAGAAGGACCTACGACCCGTCATTCGTGCCGTCCTACCGATTTGCCGAGAAACAGGGGCGGTGATCCAGTTCGCGCACCACGAGCCCAAGATGATCTCAACAGGCCGTTCCCGGGGAGAGGACAACCTGTCCCACCGTTCTCGCGGCGACACCCGCCTGCCAGCCAAAGTTCGTTTCGCCATGCACCTTCAGAAAAGGAACGGACTCTTCCTGCTCTCCTTCTCGAAGACGAATGAGGGAAGGAAGCCCGATCCTATCTGGCTCAAACAGGAGGAATCGGGGGTCTTCGTCGTGACCGACGCCCCTCAGAGCAAGAGCGAGGCGTCCCACGCGAGCCAGGTCCGGATGGTGGAGTTAGTCGAGGCTGCCGGTGGAGATGGACTCCTCATGGGTGAGCTGAGTCAGCAGCTGGGGGTCACGACAACGACCATCCGGCGATGGGCCGAGGCCCGGACGGATCGAGTCGCACTGACCGGACACAGCCGCAACCGGCGAGTCCAAAGGACGACAGACGACAATGCGTGATTTCAATGTCGCTGTTCGGTGCAACGAGAAGCTAGGAAGTACGTTGCAGAGAAGGACGACATTGGGTCTCCCACATGGACCAACAATTGACGACACGACGACACACCCCTTAGGGGTGTCGTCATTGTGTCATGTCGCCAATCGAGAGGGTCGGGGGCAGCCGAGTGGGAGTTTGGATCGGCGGGTGGAGGGTTCTCGGGTCCAAGCGACAACCCCTGGCGATCTCTCGCCGGGGCTGTCTGCTCGATCGCGGATGACGCTACTTGCTCGTGGCGTGCACCTCGTCGATCGCCTCTTGCAGCGCCCTCATATCCCTGCGCGCTCCCGCGAGGGCGAGCGTGCGGATGAACTTCGATGCCTTAGCGGATCCGGTGGCCGCGTGGATCTCGTCTCGCTCCGCACGGGTCAGGCGGAAGGCGAAGACCACAATCTCCGCGGCGTCGTCCGGTTGCGGGGTGGCGTCCGTGGTCGTGGCCGGGGCCTTCCCCGTCACTGGCGTGGGCCTCGGCTTGGCGATCGTGTGGACGCGGCCCTTCGGCGTCTCTTCCGCCTTCCCGTCCTGATCCTCGAACGTCTTGTCG
>CAZNRY010000270.1:0-1496 GCA_964575675.1 uncultured bacterium | reverse complement strand
CCGTTACGTTCTTCTTCGCTGCCATGGTGGTTTCTCCTTCTGGCCTGGGACTTTGCCCGGCCGGTTCGTGGTTCTCGTCCGCGAGGGCTTCCCGCGGGTTTCGGCCGCAGATCGTGCAGCCGTAGATCATCGGCAGGTTTCTCATCCCGTCCTCCGACCTCATGTGGTGGGCCGACAGGCGGCCGCCGCAGTACGGGCAGGTCGCGGCTCGGAGGTACCGGGTGAGTTGCGTCCGTGTGAGCTTCTGGTCCGAGGGGACGATTCTCATCTTCTCTGGTCTCCTCCTTTACCGACCCTTCCGGGTCAAGGTCGACAGAGTCGGGCCGATGCCCGCCTCGCCGTTGTCGCAGGACAGGATCTGCTCGATCTGAGCGGCCCAGGCGATGAAGTCGTACTTGCCGCTCGCGACCGTTCCGTCAGAAATGGCCGCCGCCTCCCGCATGAGACCCGCGGCTTTGGACAGGAGCGTGGCCGCCTGCATCGCCTTCCGAACGGCCTCGGGATTCAGCTGCGTCCTCATGGTTTCCTCCGGCTACCCGCTGCACGTCCGGATCAACTCGCCGACCACCGTCGCCTCGGGGACCTCGTTCGACTTGCAGGTGGTCTGGAGCACCCGCTTGAGGGCGGTGAACTTCGCGGCGTGCTCGGCGACATCGCGAATCAGGGACGTGCTCATGATGGTGTCGTAGACGCTTGGCATACCGTAGGTCTCGTTCTTCGTGACCTCGTCGGCCAGGTTTCTGGCGAGCCACGCGATCTTCTCCGTGTACTGCTCGTACTGCCCGATCGCGTCGACCAGGACCCACACGCGGGCGTCGTCGCGGGCGGGAGGGTAACTGCGCAGCAGGTCGCTCACCTGCTCGCGCGTGATCTCGACCTTCGTGGTTTCGCTCCTCTGGGTCTGGTCCATGGTCCACACCTTCCCGTTACAGTCCGAATGACTTGGCCAGGCGCTCGGAGAGCTCCTCGGTCTTGTAGTGGGCGATCATCTGGGCGAACTCGATCACGTCCCGGCGGAAGGCCGAAACGCTCAGGCCATCCAGGGTGGCGTGCTCGCTTCGCATCCAGGCTTCGATGTGGCGAGGCGAGACCGCACGGATGCGTTCGGTCTTCAGAATCTCCGCAATCTGCTCCTCGTAGCTCATGTTTGACCTCCCCTCCGTTTGGGTTCCCGGATCACCGTGTCGACGACCTCCACTCGCCCCGCCCGGTCCGTTTCGAGCAGGTCGTGGATCCTCTGCGAAAACGTGGTGTCCATGTCGCCCCCCTAGTGCTTCGGATTGCGGGTCGCATAGACGGTCGACAGGTACGTCAGACCCTCTTCGTCGTTTCCGACGATGTCGTCCAGTCGCGCCCGGTAGTACTTGAAGTCGTCGGTGTTGACCGTCGCGTCGAGTTCATCCAGCTGCGTTCTGGCGGTGCGCAGCGAGGCGAGGATCCGGTTGATCCGGCGCGCCCGCTCCCGGTCCGCCATCTCGGTGGTCTTCATGGTCTCC
>CAZNRY010000269.1:0-3157 GCA_964575675.1 uncultured bacterium | reverse complement strand
CCTCGTCGTGGGCTTTCGAAAGGAGGCCCGGGTACGTCACGACTTCCTTCGTTCCGACAACGCGGCCGGTTCGATCCTTGATCTCGATCGTGCGGACAAGCTCGATCTGGTTCATCTGAAACCTCCGTTTCCGTGCGGGTGGTGGGCGTGCCTTCTTGGGAAGGAACAGGGTGGGAATAGAGAGCGAGTCTCCATCCTGCACGGTACGGAAGAAGGATCAGGGTTCGTACGGGGGTGGACGTCGGGGAATCACGGCAGGTTGTGGACCACGCTCTCAGGTTGAGCGGAATCGTTGCATGGGGCGGGCGCCCTGCTGCCTAGAATCCAACGGTCCAGAGATCGCTATACTGGGAATGAAGTTCCGTCCTGGCATCGCCGATTCTGGAGCCGTCCTGCTCTGTCAATGTGTGCAACACAGTCGCAGCTGTCTCTAGCAGGAATCCAGTGGCGCTGAAAACTGCGAGTATCAAATGGTGAGCGGATGCGCGATCACTGGACTTCAGTCTCTTCCTGAACCCACCTTCCCGGGACCGCGCCAGAATCGCCATGGCCTGTTCTGTGGCAATGAACCGATTGTCCTGCCAAACGGTGTAGAACCGAAGCTGTTGACCGGTGTCATCCACAAGCGTCGCGCGAAAGCCCTGAGTTCGTGCTCCCACATTCTGGTAGATCACTTCGCCAACAGAATCGAAAAGAGCCGCCGATTCCTTCGAGTGTGCGACGGCTCCGGTAAGGAGCTCGTGGATTTTCCGAGACGATCGAAGCACTGTCTCTGGAGTAACGGAGCGTCGAAACGACAGTAGTCGCGATAGCCGCTCTTTGCCGGGTCCGTACCGAGGATCATCCAGCCTATTTTCAAGTTCATCTGGAGCGACACCAATACGGTAGATGTTCTGCCAAAAGAACCGCACGGAAGCCGGGACAAATCCCATCGAACCTGTCGCTGGATCCAGAGCACCCGTCCGTTCGTCCAGATCGTCAGATATTCCGATCAGCTCGCAGTAGACAATGGAGAGCTGCTCGATCAATCGGCCGAGTTCGCCGTACAAGGTTACAACGTGACGGCAGTACTCCTGATTGCGAGCGAGAAGCAAGACCGCTTCGGGTTCGATGGGTGTCGGTGGATTCGAAGGAGAGGACTTGGACCAGCGACTGACAAACTCTACGATGCCGCTCCCGACGGCTCCCGTTCCGATCGCAAGCAGAGCTTCGACCAGCGTCATTAGACCTTCCTCTTGAGGAATCAGCAGGTACTGAGCTAAGGGTTGCCGGATGACGGCGCCGGTTCAGGCTACCCATCAAACCTCGGCTGTGCCAACGTCAAATGCTAAGGCGAGGAGAAGGGCCGGCCATCCCACGCGGGTGCCGGCCGCGCATAATGATGATGACCGGAGATCCGGACAATTGGTCTAACCGCTTTGGATCGCAAAGGTTAGCTCGCATGTTGAATCGCTCCCACGGCAAGCGCCACAGCAATCGCATCGAACATGTGGAGCCAGTAGCGGTCTCGGCCGTCGAACCGGAGGACGGCGTGACGCGGCCGCTTCGGGAGCAGAGAGCGATTCCCCGGACGGACCAACTACCTCATGCCCTCGGAGGGGCTTATGACCGCACGATTCTCCGGATAGAGGTACGGGTCGTCCCGCGCTGGCTCATACGCGTCGAGCCGATTTGCTTCAAACCCCTTCCTCTTCGCGACGACCCGGTAGGTGAAGGCCGCGTCCGTGTGACCTGTGTTCAACTCGATCACCTCAAAGCTCTCGGTTCCCCGTCTAACAAACACGCCCTGGCAGTCGTCGTTGAGCTGCACGAACACCATCATGGGATTCGCTTCGTCGATTGAGACCGTCTCTCGGAACAAAGGATCCAGCTGTACGACGGCCCTCCCAGCCGTAAGGCGGCCACTTCCGAAGTCCTCGAACCAGCTCTCCGGACTCTCCTGGCAGTAGACGAGGGCAGGCCCCCGTGACGTCTTGACCACCGCCGACTTCGGCCCTGATCCTGCAAGTCCCCCAGAATAGTACACGCCACGGCCATTCGGCGAATCAGCCCGCCCGACCACCCCATGCGCGGTTCCTGAGGTGTGGGTTGCTGCCCCGTAGACTCCGAACCCGGTCGACGATTGTGATTCGCCCCAAACGCCCGCGGCTGTTCCCGATCCCGCCGTCGCCCAACCGAAGACGCCGGCCGGGACAGACGCCCCTGTTCCCTGGTATTGGTTTACTCTTCCGAGGACTCCCAGCGAGGCCCCGCCAATGGAAGCTCCCGCGGTTGGTGCCCATCCGTACACTCCCAAACTGCTGCCGCCAGCGACTCCGCGCGAATCGGTCTGCCCGAACACGGCGCAGCCACCATCGGCCGTCGCCTTCCCCTTGATCGCCGCGTTCGCGTTCAGCGTCGCGTTCGTCTCTCCGTAGAGCGCCACGTCCGCATCCACATTCTTTGCATACACCAACCGCCAAGGCCGAGCTGAGACTCCGCAATCATACGCGCTCGCGGATGAGGGGGACACGCTGCTGCCGAAGCGCACGTCTGTGTTGTTGATCGTCACCTTGCTCGCCTCATCGAGCGACTGCAGGCGATAGGTATCCGCATCGATGTAGCTGATGATCCTCGGACCCCGGAGATAGAAGTTGGACCCGTTGATTCCACCATTGACGTCGAGGGGAGTCACCGGCGTCGTCGTTCCGATGCCGATGTTGCTGCTGGATTGATAGATCACTGAATTCCCCAGGGTCGTCGGGTCCGTGAAGCGCGGGATGAACTGAGCGGTGCCCCCTCCGCCGATTCCACCGACGCCGGTCGCGGCGATGGTGATCCGGTTGTCTGGATCATCCGGCGTGATCGTGATGTTCGCGCCGGCCACGAGATCGATGTTCCCCACATCGCTGGCGACGCCGTCCACGGTTGAGACGATGCTCGGCTGGATCATATCCGTGGTCACCGAGTTGGCCTGACCCTCGTTCACGAAGCGGGAGTCGAATGCCGAGCCCGAGGAGTATGGGGCGGTGAGCTGAACGGCGTCGG
Source organism: uncultured bacterium (assembly GCA_964575675.1). GTDB lineage: Bacteria > Eisenbacteria > RBG-16-71-46 > CAIMUX01 > VGJL01 > CAZNRY01. The sequence continues at coordinate 130 of CAZNRY010000269.1, read as the reverse complement.
CGGTCGTCTCGATGCCGGTCCCGACTCCCACGGCAAGGTGCGCGTCACCGCTCTGGGTGCCGCCGACGAGCCCGTCGTCCGCAGAGACGGCCGTGATATCCCCGACACCCCCAGGAAGGCTATCGGCCAC
>CAZNRY010000268.1:0-3196 GCA_964575675.1 uncultured bacterium | reverse complement strand
GTCAGTTCCGCGAGGCGGTTCTTCAAGTCCGCGGATCGGGCGGGGATGGGCAGGTCAAGGAAGCGCGGCGCGGCCTGACCCAGAACATGGGCGGGACCGGAGCCAGCACGGTCGTCCACATCTTCGAGCGGGCCTAGGAGGAGTCATGATTGGATCTCCGCGCTACTGGAGAGAGATGCCGCAACGCTATCGCTACGAGGCGGCGAAGTGCGTCAAGTGCGGCAAGATTCACTTCCCTCCCCGGCTCGTTTGTCGCGGGTGCCGCGGCAGGGAGTTTACCAAGGTCGTTCTCGCCCAATCGGGCGTCGTCGAAACCTTCACGATCATCCGGGTCGCGCCGACGGGCTTCGGTGACGAGGCCCCCTATGCGGTCGGAATCATCAAGCTCGACGACGGGGTGAAGGTGACGGCGCAGATCGTCGATTGCGATCTCTCAGTCCTTGCGATCGGCGACCGCGTCCGACTGGAGTTCCGCAGGGTTCAGCAGGACGGCGAATCGGGCGTCATTTGCTACGGGTACAAGTTCGTCCCCGCGGGAGCGTAAGAGCGAACTCGAGAATCACTCCGCGGGCTTGACCCAGAAGAGCGGCTGGCCGAAGTGCACTTCCACTGTGTCTTCGGCCAGTGCTTTCACGATCTCGCCGCGCTCGGGAAGGCCCGGTCCCCCAAACGTGATCTGATTGAAGCACTTCATCACCTCGACAAGCCCGAGGATGGCCCCGGCCGAGATCCGGGAGCCCACCTCCACGTAGGGCGGAGCTTCGGGCGAGGGGCGCCGGTAGAAGATCCCCTCGGAGGGCGCCTTCACGATGATCAGGTCCTGTTCGGTCGATCCATCCTCGGCCGCATTCTGGGCGGTCCCGTGCGCTCCATCACCGACGCCGGTGAGGCCGCGCGGATCCAGGCGCAGGAGCGGCTCGTTGAAGGAGACCGGCGTCAGCGAATCGGGCAGGAAAACCTGCGTGACCCGTCCGTGGGCGTCGCGCGGAAGCCGCACGACGTGACGTTGGCCCAGCACTCGCAGGGTGAGGACCCGATCGAGGGGATTCAGGTAGATTCCCGTTCTCGGCAGGGCCTGCGCCAGACCGACGACGGGGGATGCGACTATGATCGTCTCGGGGTCGGTCTCATCAACCCGGGTCCGCGCGATCAGCGTGCGTTCAGGCATCCGTCACCCCTCTCCATGGTGCGAATCTCCCTCGATCGCATCGGTGAGCGCGCTCAAATCGTGCATCGACCAGATCCGCGGGTTCTTCACCCTGCGATATCCGATTCCCTGATAGCACATCTCGACCAAAGTGACGAGGTAGTCGCGCAGTTCATCCAGCGTGACGATCTCGTCCGTGTCCATTTGCCGCGCGGTCTTGTACGGATCCATGTCCGCCTCTATCCGGGACTCGACCTCCTTCATCCCCGCCTCCACAAGGGCCCGTTCTTTCGGATCCTTCGTGGTGATCTGGAAATTCTCGTCGAGCTTCGTCCGGAAGGCTCCGATGGCGAGGGTCCGTCCCTCCATGACGGCAAGGCGCGTGAGCGGCGTCGAGAGCTGGATCACCGGTTCGTAGGGACGGCCGGTCATCGCGTAGTAGCCCGCCCCGGATGCCTTTCTCAGGAGAACCGTGATCATCGGCACGGCGTTCGTAGAGTTCGTGTAGAGGAGGTTAGAACCGTAGCCGAGCAAGCCGTTCTTCTCTGCCTCGAGCCCGATGTCGAATCCCGAGATGTCCTGGAGCCAGAGGATCGGGATCCCGTCGGAGTTGCAGCTGCGCGAGAACTGCGAGATCTTCGCAATCCCCTCGCGGTACAGGATCCCGCCGGGACGACTTCGTTCACGCGTCTCGGGGTGCGGGGTGAGCTTCTGGTTGTTCGTGATGATGCCGACGTAGAGCCCGCCGATCCGAGCGATTCCGGTCACCATCTCCTCGCCGGTGTGCGGCATGAGCTCCCAGAAGAGGGAGCTGTCGACCAACCGGGCCAGGACCTGCCGGACGTCGTAGGTGATCCGGTGATCGGTCGGGACGAGACCGTTCAGCTCTCCGGGCGAGAAGCGCGGGGGGGCGGGGTCGAACGCGTGGCGGTAGTATCCGGCCGCGCTGCCCGGCAGTTTCGCGATCTCCTGTCGGATCCGGGCGATCATGGCGCGATCGTCCGGTACGCGCTCGTCGGCGCAGTTCGAGAGATGGACGTGGATGTCCGCCCCTCCGATCGAGAGGGAGGTGATCGTCTGCGACTTGCCGCCCTTTACGAGCGCGGCCCCGGCGATCACCATGTAGGCCTGCTCGGTCATGAAGAGCTTGTCCGAGATGATTGGCATGTAACCACCGCCCGCGATGCAGTCGCCTAGCACGCCAGCGATCTGGGGCCCGCCCCCCCGGGAAAACAGGTCCTTCATCTTGAAAATGTACCCCGCCCCGAGTTTCCCCGGGTAAGTACCTGCCTGCCCCCGCGGGAAAACGCCCGATCGGTCGTGTAGCCGAAATTCAAATTGGCCGCGTTGGGCAAATGAAGCCAATCAAAGCCGACATCAAGACGCGCCGAGGCCAGCACGATGGGTTGAATCTTGTATACCAGGCGCGTGCTTCTGCCTCGAAAGTCTTTGGTTACAACGGTATCGTTACTCGACGAGCTTTCGGAAGTGTCTGTTTTTTTGCTCACATCATGGTTGAAGAAGAACGCCTCACCCCCGGCTCTGATGTTGAATCGAAATGAGTCCCGGGTGATGCCAACAACCTGATCCACGAGACTCTCACGTAAGTCAAACCCTGCTGTGGCGAGCAAATCAAGACCATCGTTTTTGGCCAAGGCTAAGGTGGCGTCGTGAACAATCGCTACCTGATAAGCAAGCCGGTCTTCAATGGAGGACACATAGTCCGGCAGATTTCGAAGTTGAGTCAGCCCCCGAAAATTGATCTTTTTTGCGGTGTCAACCGGAGCTGAGATGATTGTACGCGACGCCTGCACAACGATTATCGGGGCCATCGCCAAGGCTTCTAGATGCAGACGATAGGCGACCGATAACACTATAGTGCAGTCCCTTATAATCTCGCCCTTTTCACCTTGAGTCCTACGCGATTGCGTGGCGTAAGCTACGTCGGTGAGAATCGAATCTCGGCTTCCGTCAATTTTGGGTTTAACTGCCCTGAGCTTTTCCGGGCCTTCCTGCCGTTGCGCTTTTTGGGCAGCATTCGGCGTGTCG
>CAZNRY010000267.1:0-3216 GCA_964575675.1 uncultured bacterium | reverse complement strand
GCCTTCCCATCGCGGGCACTTCACCTCAATGAACACGGGTTCCGTGTCGAGCCACACGATTTCGAGGTCGCCAGGTACTCCGCGTACAGCTATTGGTTCCCACTGCAGGATCTGGAACCCCTTCCGGTGAAAGTAGAAGCCAGCGCGGGCTTCCGCTAGAGCTGCATCGCGCTCCTTAGCCCGTAACCGGGGGAGCAACCGGTTGAGCTGCCCCTGTGTCTCGACAAAGGCAAGGATCTGCTCGACTTCGTCTGCCCAAGCCTGCTGCGCCGGGAACTCGTCGGCGTCCTGCAACGCAGATCCGTCTGTGATGGCCCGGGTTCGGGGTCCAAGGTTCACATGGTCAGGTGCTGCCACGCTCGAGTCTCCTCATTCGATTTCGCAGATCGCTGCCTCGATCGGCCTGCCAAGGGCAGGCCGCGGACGCCCCCTGCCCTAATGCGTTGCTAGACCCCATGACTGTGACCAGCAGGACCTTCATCCGGAACCCCGTCGGAATTGGCGCGATATGCACCGCATTCTGCAGCGAGAGGGCACCTTTGCGCTCCGTCCGATTCGAACCAGGTTCTTGAATAGCACAGACCGGAATGGCGCGTGAGAGTGGCGGAGGGGACCAGGGTTCGTTCATAGCAACGGCCCCGGTAGATGCCGCACATGATTCGGACCGGCTGAAAGCGCAGAGACTCGAAAAGGAACTCGAACACCCTGTCGGACAATTCGCGGACCGCACGGTTGAGTCGATCTGCCTCCGCTTCGACATCCTGGATGACAAAACTGCGATGTGCGGAGGCGCCTGGCAGTGATTGATGCATGTATCGCAGCGTGCCGGTCTTCCGATCGCGAGAGCAGGTGCCCGTGAGCCCGTGTTCGAGTTCGGTGCGGATCGATGCAAGTCGAGGGAACCAGTCTCCCTGGGCATCTGAAAGAAGGGCCCTCAGAGCCTCAGGGAAATCAGGGCCGAGCGTGCCGTGATGGGCGCGCCGAAACAGCTTCTGGGTCGATTTCTCGGACAAGCCTGCAACTCCCCGGTAAGCGCCATGGATAGATCGCTTGACGCCGTCCAAGCAGGCATAAAGCTCACAGAAGAGAATCTCGATCAACGCCGCATACGTCCTCGTCCGTCGTGCAGGGGAGTAGCCCTTGGCCTCCAGCTCGCTGTCATCTTCAGCGAGGGTGGGTCGGAGAGTGTTCATCAGTTCAACAAGAACAGCATGCTTGTCCAGATGATGTTGAGCAGACGATGCGCCTTTCACGACTGATCGATCGGCGGCAACAGCAAAACGGACCAAACGACTGAATAGCTCTGTCGCACACCAGCGTTCGGGCACAAACCAGAGGATGAAGGGGCTATCGGCCGGAATCTCGTTCATGGCAATCGACTCTCTGTCAGCAGCAAGGACATGCGACCGGATCTAACGCCCGCACCGAGCAGCCGCCGCCTAGCGCTCTGCCTTGGCCCACCCCGAGCTACGGTCTTGTCTTGAGTGGCTCGCCAAGGGCGGGCCGCGGACGCCGGCAGCTCTGATACGGTGCTAGACACCGCGACTCTCATCAGACTCGCGTCCATCGATCCGTGGCTCCTCACCCTCTACTGCCAGGTTGCCTGTAGTCTCAAAGGACATCGGATCGATCGGGAAGAGTACGAAGTTGCGATGCGCTTCCGGATCGAAGCCGGCGAGCATTTCGTCGGGCACAGGGAAAAGGGTCTCGACAGATCCTTCCCCCGGAACTATGGGGAAGTAGTAGTAGATGCCCGCGAAAGGATGCTTGAGATCGGCGAGCCACTTCTGAACGATTGTTGTGATGGGCGGTACGAGGACGAATTTCCAGTCAGTCGAGTAGAGTAGCAATATGAGCTGATTTGCTTGCCTGAACCCATACCGTCGGGCCTTCTTCTCAATTTGGTGCAGGACGAACTCCGCGAGACTGTAACCCGGAATCACAGGACTCGCCGAATCGTACGAAATCTCCGTCGATATAGGGGCAACCTCGAGTAGCTCAAGGTCGTAGCGGTCATGGGTAGGCGTGGCGATGCTGAAGTCGAAATCGTCCGTGTCATTTTGCAGAAGTGTCACTGGGTCTAGATTCAGTTCGGAAGTCGCCATCTCAGAATGCGCGAAGTCCCGGGCGACCATGAACTCAATGGCCTCCTTCTTGGCTGGAAACGAAGTCGGCGACTTAGTCAGTTCGACGCCCTCGCTGCCGAGCCTCACCCGAAAGAAGCCGGTACGTCCGCTTGGCTTGGTGACCCTGCGCTTCCGCTTCATAGCATTCTCAGTGTCTAGCGCCCGCGCGGAGCATCTGCGGCCTGGGCCCCGGCCCCCGCTCACATGACAGGATCCTGCCGTCCACGCGACGCCGGTGGGCCGCGGACGCCGCCTGTTCCAAAGCGTTGCTATGCCACAATTGTCGCTCCCTAATGCCTCGGGCGATTCACCAAGCTCTGCAGCTTGCTCGCGATGTTCGTGCTTGCTCTGCTGATCGCATCGGCGACCGGATCTTCATGTGCAGGACTCACAGAGATTCCACGGAAGTCTTCAAAATCTATGGGGAACGACTCCGAGTGTCTTTGCCCTGTACCGGGATGCAAGTAGGCTACGCCGATTTCTATCTGACGCTGGTTCGCACGCTTTGGATCATCCAGAATTACAGCTACATGCCCATAACGGAAGCGAAGCCGCTTACCAGGAGCCAGATACTTGATGCCGCGCCTAAGTGCAGATGGGATGCCTCCGGGCGCTGACCACTGCCAGTCAGTCGGCAGCGCAAACTCCACGTCGTGCGCGGGGAAGGCGCCTGGATTGGCGATCGATAGCATGAACTCGTAGCCCCGAACAAGATCCACGTCAACAGTCACGAGCCGCGACACAGTAGCCTTCCTGGCCATCACATCGCGGATCTCATAGTCCTCCATTGGTCCGGATTTGAAGTTGTACCGCTTATAGTATCGTTTCGATGGTGCTTGATGTGGGCCACTGAAGCTCTTTGGAATCGCGATCACATAGACAGAGCGGTTTTCCGACCGCGTGATCTGGACAATTCGCAGATCGGCAATCCGCGGGGCAATCGTCCCCGTCAGAACGTCCTCCAGCCACTCGCGTGAGATCTCGCCGTCGTCAATACCATCATCCAGCTCTGTTGGAAGATGCTCTTCTTCCACAACTGGAGTTGACCCGGTTTCGTGGATACCTTTCCACTTGGGTGGAGAAAGGAGTC
>CAZNRY010000266.1:0-3274 GCA_964575675.1 uncultured bacterium | reverse complement strand
GATGCCGCTCTGCAAGGTCCCAGCGAGCTGATAACTCGCTTGGAGCAACAATCATGTCTTCTCTGACGTTGGAAGCCCTCAGGCCGTCCTATCGGCGCCACCTGCTCGCGAGGAACCACAGCCCCCGCACAGTCCGCACGTACCTCTGCGCTCTGGATTCCCTTCAGTCCTATCTCGTCGGTGAGGGACTACCTAGCGAGGTCGGAGCGATTGGGCGCAGTCAGGTCGAGGTCTTCATCTCGGATCGGCTAGCGAAGGTGAAGCCCGCGACTATCTCGGTGCAGTTCCGAGCGCTGCAGCAGTTCTTCAAGTGGGCCGTGAGGGAGGACGAGCTGGACACCTCGCCCATGACACTCATTAGGGCGCCGATTGTCCCAATAGAGCCGCCCGCCATCTTGACGCCTGATCAGTTGAAGAGACTGATCCGAGCCTGTGAGGGGCGGGACTTCCTTGCCCGCCGCGATCTCGCCCTCATTCGGCTTCTTATAGACACGGGAATGCGCCGAGCGGAACTCGCGCGTCTAATGGTTGAAGACGTGGACCTCGTGGATTGCACGGCCCTCGTGGTGGGAAAGGCGAGACGTCCGCGAGTCGTGCCCTTTGGTCGCAAGGCAGCCTTGGCTCTTGACCGCTATCTCCGGGTGCGAGTCACGCATCGTGCGTCATCACGGCCTGAACTGTGGTTGGGTGCCGCAGGGCCGATGACCGATGGGGGCGTCTACCAAGCGATCAAGGAACGTGGCAAGCAGGCGGGCGTGCCATCCGTCTTCTGCCACCAGTTTCGGCACACCTTCGCCCACCAATGGCTGTCAGAAGGTGGGCAGGAAGGGGACTTGATGCGGCTCGCCGGGTGGCAAAGCCGCGACATGCTCAATCGATACGGGGCATCGGCAGCCGACCAGCGGGCGCGTGAAGCCCACCGACGGCTCGGCCTCGGGGATAGGTACTAGCTGGGTAGCCCAGCGGTCCGCATCGGCGCCGGGACGAACGGCCCGGTTAGATGAATTGCACCCGAATGACCGTGGCCGTCCTACTCGGGCGAGGCGTCCTCGGCTGAGCAGATCAGCCGTCGACTGATGCCGGAATTCAGGGAAAGTGGGGATGATCGCTCCCTCATTTGAGGCGACCTACAGGCCCGACTTCAGCGCCCACAGGCAGTGTTGCCCGCGAATACTGGGGGGGGGGCGCCAAAGATGGCAAGAAGGCAGACGCCGAATAGTCAGATGAAGCTCCAGAAGTACGCCCTCTTTGAGTAGAACTTCTGGTCCTCGATCTGCCATAAGGGAGAAGAAGAAATGGAAAGCGGCGATAGAATCGCGTTCCACAATAGAGAAGGAATCCGCAAATCCTAGGATAGGCTCCGTCGACGTGTCCGGGCCGAAGGGGTAATTCGGGACTGTCACCGAGCCAAGCTAATGCCTTGGAATCCTCCATTCAACTCTTTGGCGACCCCTGATGCAGCCGCAAGGCTGGGCGGGAAGAAGCGATGCGATAAAAGGCATCTATGGAGCGCGCTTGAGCTTCTTCGAATGTGACTGCGACACACCGATTGGCTGTACTGCATGCACGTACACCGTTCCCCGCAAGGGGGCGGTGTGCCCAGCTCACCCTCCCGGCTCCCTGCATTTCATAGATATCACGCAAGACAAGATTACGGATATGATTAACAATGGATCAAAGTCAGGACGCGTTTCGGTGTTCTGACTTTCCGGTCAAGTCGATCTATTCCTGCGCCCGTGGTATTGCCTGCCGCACACAGGCCGCATGCCGAACTTGTCTGTGGGGTGGCTTCGCCACCACTCCTAGGTTCCGCTGCGCGTCACCTAGGAGTCACTCTTCGTGAGGTTCCTTGTGTTCCGAAGATACATCTGTCCAAGATACGACGTGCGCAGAGGAAAGAGAAACGGAGAGGGGAAGCCTCATCGGCCTCCCCTCTCGTCTTATGTATGTATTTTATTCTATGAATTGAGTGAAGCCGTCAGGCTTCACTCCGGAAGACTCCGAAGGAGGCTTCCTGCTTTAGGCAATAGCAGCCTATCGGCTGGGTCCGCGAGGGTTTTTCACGCAACACCCTCGAAATGCCTGCAGTCAACGGTGCAGACCTCGGCGCCTGTGCGTCCCGCTCCATCGCTACGCATCGTGCGAACGAGGCTGAGCTGACAGTCCTGTCTCTGAGCCTTCCAGTTCCCAGAAACCCTCGTCCTAACGTACGTGGTAATCACGCACAGAAACCTGTCCCATCCGGCGAATTCAGGGTCAAGGCGGGGATGGGCCTGCCTTGCCCTTCACTGAATACACTTCACGCCCTTGCTTTCTTGGGCGGGCCAATCCCATCAGAGATTGGCTTGAGTCGAGGAATCGATTGCCCCCCGCGCCCGGCGGTACCCCTTCATGTAGTCGCGACAGCAGACCCGACACACCATGCCCCGCCCATCTGCTCGGGGGCGGGTATTAGCCTCATTTCGCTCGTGGCCGCGACGGCAGCCGCCACGAATCCTTCCGTGATAGATGTTGGCGCGACGGGTGTTCTCGCCCCGTGTGACCGCCTCAAGATGAGACGGGTTGACGCATGCGCGGTTAAAGCACAGGTGGTCGATGTCGTACCCGGCAGGAATTGGGCCGCGCGTCTGCTCATACGCAATACGATGGGCGAACTTCCCTCCTTGCTTGCTGTAGACATAGCCATAACCCATGGACTTCGCTCCTGCGTAGTCCCAGCATGCGCCGTTTCTATTTATCTTCTTGAATATTTCGTGCAATTCATATGCACCTCCTTGGAGGATTGGATTCGTCTTCCACTGGTACGTAGAGGACTGTTCCTCTAATGAATACACGACGGAACCCATCATTCTTGGGCGGGCGATCCGAAACTGCCGTACAGCTCACGGTCATCTGCTGTACAATCGGAGAATGGACAAGGTCATTGGCTACGTCCGCGTGAGCACCGAAGAACAGGCCGACAGCGGCGCGGGCCTCAAGGCGCAGCGCGCCGCGATCCTCGCCGAAGCCGAGCGACGGGGCTGGCAACTCGTAGAGGTGATCGAAGATGCCGGGTACAGCGGCAAGGACTTGAAGCGTCCGGGAATCATTGCCGCGCTTGACGCACTCAAGCACCACAAGGCGGATACCTTGGTAGTGGCGAAGCTCGACCGTCTCTCGCGCTCAATGCTGGACTTCGCCGCCCTCATGGACAAAGCGACCCGCGAGCACTGGGGGCTTGTCGCCCTTGATCTTGGCGTTGATACCTCCACGCCTGCCGGGGAGGCGATGGCGA
>CAZNRY010000265.1:0-3297 GCA_964575675.1 uncultured bacterium | reverse complement strand
GTGGGCGGCGCGGCGCGCGGGCCCCATCCCGGAGATGACCCCGATCAACCCGAGGAGTCCGGCCGTCAGGGCCGCGACCTGCCAGGAGAAGACGGGATGTCCGATGCTGTTGTCGAGCGGGAGTAACCGGCTCGCCCGCACCACGCCGGATGCCGCGAGAACCCCGAGGCCTCCTCCGACGCCGACCACGAGGAGCGTCTCGATGAGGATCTGCCCCAGAACCCACTGCTTGCGCGCCCCCACGGCCATCGATATCCCGATCTGTGAGGTCCGATCCTCGACGACCATGCTCATGATGTTGGAAACTCCGATTCCGGCGACCGCGAGGGTGAACGCGCCGAGGATCGAGAGGAACACCTTGAAGCCGAGGAAGATCGTCATGAACATCGCGAGCATCTCGCCGACGTCCCAGGACATCAGCGCTTCCTCATCCGCCGGATCGTAGTGGTGGACCTTCCCCATGACGGCGTTGATCTGCCTCATCACTTCCTTGCCGTCCGCCTCCCTCTCGACCTCGACGACTAGATTGCTCGGATACCGGAGCCCAAGGGACGCCTGGGCGACGGAGGCGGGGACGAAGACCTTGTTGTCGTCGCGTCCGTTGTAGTTGCTGTCCTGTTCCTTGTGCGGCATCGATCCGATCACGGTGAAGGGAATCCCTCTGATCTCGAGCGTTCTGCCCACCGCGGGCTCGTCGCCGAACAGGTCCTTCTTCACCCGGTCCCCGAGGAAAACAACGCGCCGGCGTTCGGCCTCGTCCCGTTCGTTCAGGAAACGTCCCCCCTCGGCGGGTTCGATCTTGCGCATCGCGCCGAAACCGGGCCGCACCCCGGCGAGTCCGGCCGAGGGTTCCCCCTTCGGTCCCTTCAGGACGACCCCATCGGAATACTCGGGACTGACCCTCGAAACCCCCGGCACCTGCCGTGCGATGGCGTCCGCGTCCGCGTCCTCGATCTGGATGTACCGCCCGCGGGGGAGCCCTGCATGCGGAAGCGATGTCCGAGATCCCCAGATCAGGATGATCCGCTCGCCCATGCCGGCCATCGTGTCGTATTGCTTGCGCTGGAGTCCCTCGCCGAAGCTCAGGAGCACGACGACGCAGAATGTCCCCCATCCAAGGCCGAAGAGGGTCAGTCCGGTGCGGAGACGTTGCGCCTTCAGGTCGCGCCAGAACTGGATGAGAACGATCCGGATCTGCATGGCGGTTCTACTTCTTCTCCAGGGGGCTCCGGTCGGGCTCGAGGACCGAATCGGCCTCGCTCAGGCCGCTCTTGACCTCGACCGTGAGGCCGTCCGAAAGGCCGGTCTCGATCTGCTTCTCCTCTGGCCTCCCATTGCGCGCGAGCAGCCGGACGCTCGCACGGCCGTTGTCGTATTTCACGACCCGCTCGGGAATGACCAGGACGCTCTCCGCGCGGGCGATCGCAATCCGCGCGTTGGCCGAGTAACCCGCACGCAGGGTGCGGCCTTCCGTCTTGGTCACGGCGACCTCGATGTCGAACAGCGTCGCCGATTCCTGCTTGCGGGCCTTGGGCGAGATGCGGCTCAGGATTCCCTCCACCTGCGCCTCGGGGATCGCGCCGATCGTGAAGCGGACCGGCTGCCCCACGGTAAGCTTGCCGACGTCCACCTCGTCGACCGTTCCGCGGAAGAGGAGTCCGCTCATGTCGGCCATCGTGATGAGAACCGTTCCGGCTTGGTAGGAGGTCAGGGGCACGACCGGGTCGCCGGGATGCACCTCGCAGGTGAGGATCGTGCCGTCGACGGGGGAGAAGATCCGGTTGCTGACCTCCGCCCCGTCGAGGCGGGCGCGGCCCTCCTTGAGAAGCTGGAGCCGTTCCCCCTCGAGCTGTGCCCTCAAATGGGCGGAATCATGGTCGCGCTGGATCGTCTCCAGCCCCTGCGCGGAGAGAAGGCCCTTGGCGGAGAGGTCCTGGGCGCGGTCGAGCCCTTTCTTGGCCGCCTCCTCAGTGACCCGTGCGATCTCAAACAGGCGCTGTGCCTCGGCGCGCTCGATAGGGGTCGGGTCGGGGCGGATGTCGATCAGCGGGTCACCGGCTCTCACCGGATCCCCCACGGCGACATGGACCCTTGCGACGATTCCGGGAATCTTCGACTTCACGGAGATTTCCTGCTCGGGAACGATGCTGCCAACGGCGAGGGCCTCCTGTGCAACTGTGCCCCGAGTAACGGGAACCGTCTTGGGGGCCTGCTCCGCGCGGAGCTGATTCTGGCGGACGAAGAAAAGGGCCGCCGCCGCGACGACCACGACGGTGGAAACGACGATCCAACGTTTCATCGGAGAACCCTCCCGTTCGGACGGCCGGGGCGTCGCCCCGTCAGCCGGCGAATGCCGGCCGGCCGGGCAGCCGGCGGCCAGACGTCCCTGCAATACGGCCGCAAGGAGGGCGGGGTTGCGTGGTCTCTGCGGCGCCGACGCCGTCTTTCCGCCCTCCCCATCGAGCGGGGCTGGGCCTGAGGCACCGTAGATGCACCGCTCGACTTGCCCGAGCGGAGAGCGGCTGCTAGGCTCGCCCCGCACGCCATCGGGAGATCCGACGGAAGGAGGCAGCGGTGGAAGGTCGAGCGCGCGGGGATTCAACGGACCTGAATGTTGAAGCGAAGCGCCGCGTCGGGATCGAAGCGGCCTCCATGGTCCGAACGGACCAGATCGTGGGACTCGGCACCGGATCGACCGCCGCCCACGCGATCGAGGAACTGGGGCGCCGCGTCCGCGAGGAGGGGCTTCGGATCGTCGGGATCCCGACCTCGTACCAAGCGGCCCGGCTGGCCAGGGATCGCGGAATCCCCGTGCGGTCGCTGGACGACGTCGATGGGCTCGACATCGCGATCGACGGCGCCGACGAGGTGGATCCCGCCCGCAATCTCATCAAGGGCGGGGGGGGGGCCCACACGCGCGGGAAGGTGATCGCATCCGCGGCGAAGCTCTTCGTGGTGGTCGTCGACGAATCGAAGCTTGTCCGGAGGCTCGGCCAGAGGACGGCGGTGCCGGTCGAGGTGATCCCGATGGCCCTCGCGCCGGCCGTCCGAAGACTCCGCGCCCTTGGCGGGATCGGCGTGGACTCCGGCACGCAACCGGACCACTTGCTCCTGGGCCTGCTGCGGACATTGCTCCAGCTTCGGCCGTCGGCGGAACGACGACGCCCCGGCACTGGCACGCACGCGCATGCCGTCTTGGGCCACGCGGTCGAGATCGACCAAATCCTGTTCCATCAAGGTGGCGACGCTTTGGGTCAGCAGTTCGTCGAGCAACTCCGGGTGGCTCGTCCGGAAGTC
>CAZNRY010000264.1:0-3328 GCA_964575675.1 uncultured bacterium | reverse complement strand
GCTGTTCGCGACGGGGCTGCCGCACGGCGACCCGCACGGCCGGCCGACGTACGTCGTCTTGGGCGTCGCCGACATCGACCGGCGGTTCGGGCGATCGGGGGGCGGGAGCGTTGTGTAACAAGTGCGGGGCCTCCTTGAAGCGGTGGCGATGGGTGACGGCGACCTGACCGACCCTCCCGTGCGTGCCTTCCTGGTCGGGCCGACGGGGGTTGGCAAGACCGATGTCGCCCTGATCGTGGCGCGCGAGCTCGGCGCTGAGATCATCAACGTGGACTCGCGCCAGATCTATCGCAGGCTGGAGACCGGGACGGCAAAGCCGACGGCCGCACAGAGGCGAAAAGTTCCGCATCATCTGGTCGACTGTCTCGACCCGGCGGAGCGCTGCTCGGCGGGGCGTTTTGTCGAACTGGTCCGCGGCGTCGTGGATGACTTGCGGAAGCGCGGTGTCCGGGGCCTCGCGGTCGGTGGAGCGGGGCTTTACGTCGACGCCTGTCTCGGCCGGTTTCATCCTCTTCCACCTGCGGACGACGATCTCCGGGACCAGTACGAGGCGATCGCCGCGCGTGAGGGACCGGAGGCCCTTCACCGGCGTCTGCTCGATGTGGATCCGGCGACGGCGCGCAGATTGGCCCCGCGAGACATGCAGAGGGTGATTCGCGCCCTGGAGGTCGCGGAGTCGACGGGACACCCCTTGAGCGCGCGGTTCGCGGAACCGGCCTCCGCTCTTTGTCCGCCGACGACGCCGGTCTTCTACCTGACGCGTGAACGGCGCGAGTTGTACGGACGCATCGAGAACCGCTGCCGGGCGATGGTCGCCGCGGGCCTCGCCGAGGAGGTGCGGGGTCTTCTCGAGTCAGGCCTGACGCTCTCATCGCCGGGATTGAAGACGCTGGGATACAGCGAGTGGGGGCGCTGGGTCGTCGGGAAGCTCGACCGGCAATCGGCGATGGATCTTTTCATTCGCAACTCCCGGCGCTATGCGAAACGGCAAGAAACCTGGTTCCGAAATCGGCATCCCGAGCGGATCGAGATCGTCATTCCCGTGGGCGAGACGCCCGGGCAAACCGCCGAGAGGGTGCTCGCGAGCCTCCGATAGGGGCGCCGGTACACCTCGGGGCAGCGGCTCCCCCGGCAGAGCCGCTTGACACCCTGGCGGGGCGGACCTAGTCTCAGAAGGACGGTCATCAAGCGGGCATAACTCAGTGGTAGAGTGTCAGCTTCCCAAGCTGAAAGTCGCGGGTTCAAATCCCGTTGCCCGCTCCACCCTCTTGCCGGAGGTCTACCGCGGGTCCTCCGGTCTCTTTGAATTGAGCCTCACATGATCATTCGAGACATCATTCCTGGGTCGCCCGCCGAGAAACTCGGTCTGCGGGCCGGGGAGAACCTTGTATCGATAAATGGACAACCGATCCGCGATCTCCTCGATTACCACTTCCACGTCGCCGATTCCGAGCTCGAGATCTTGCTCGACGAGGGACAAGGCAACCAGAGGCGTCTTTCCGTGACCCTCGATGCTGGCCAGGATCTCGGTGTCAAAGTGGACGAGCTGAAGACGCGGCTCTGCGGCAACGAGTGCGTCTTCTGCTTCATCGACCAGAACCCCACCGGCATGCGCCGGACGATCTATGTGAAGGACGAGGACTATCGACTCTCCTTCCTTCACGGCAACTTCGTGACGCTGACGAACATGAAGGACTGGGAGTTGAGACGGATCGTGGAGCAGCGCCTGTCGCCCCTCTACGTCTCGGTTCACTCCACGAACCCCGAGACCCGCAGAAGGCTCCTTCGTCCCAAGGCGGATCGCGACGTTCTCAAGCTGATCGACTACCTGCTGGAGAACGGCATCGCCGTCCATACCCAGATCGTCCTCTGTCCGGGGTACAACGACGGCGAGGACCTTGAGGGGACGATCCGGGACCTCTCGCAGCGGTGGCCCGGCATCCAGAGTCTGGCCATCGTACCGTTGGGGATGACCGACCATCGGGAAGGACTCATTGCGCTCCGCCGATTCGCGCGGGAGGATGCGGAAGCGCTTCTCCGGCAAGTCGGGGGACGGCAGAGGGAGTTTCGCAAGCGGCTCGGGGTCGGGTTCATCTATCTGGCCGACGAGATCTACCGCCTGCTGTCGATCGAGACCCCGCCCAACGCGCACTATGACGGATTCCCGCAGCTGGAGAACGGCATCGGGATGACGAGGCACTTCCTGGCTCGCCTCACGCGCAAGCGGAAGCTCTTTGCGGAAGCCGCGCGAAGGGGAGAGAGGAACTTCACGCTCGTTACGGGGGAGCTGTTCGAGCCGATCCTGAGTCGGGCCGTCGCCGCGGCTCTGGCGAGGACCAAGGAGGACGTGTCGGTGAGGATCGTCGGCTGCGGGAATGACTTTTTTGGACACAGTGTGACGGTCGCCGGCCTTCTGGCCGGCCGCGACATCCTCAAGGGGCTAGACGGTGGCGAAGTCGGCGAACGGGTCTACATCCCCCCAGCGACATTGAACGACGACGGGGTTTTCCTGGACGACATGACCCTCGACGAGCTTGCCGGAGCGGTAGGGGTTCCGGTCCAGGCGGGATTCTTCCGGACATGAGGCTCCCCGTGGTCGCCATCATCGGACGCCCGAATGTCGGGAAGTCGACGCTCTTCAACCGGGTGACCGGCCGGGGACTTGCCGTCGTGGACGATGCGCCCGGGATCACGAGAGACCGCAACTACGCCGTCGTGCACTGGGCCGGGCGGAGCTTCCATCTCGTTGACACGGGGGGATGGATCCCTCGCGGAAGGGTCGAGATCGATCGCCGGATTCTTGAGCAGGTCCTGCGCGCGCTCGATGAATGCGACGTGGTCCTTTTCCTCGTCGATGCGGTGGCGGGCCTTCAGCCGCACGACATCGAGATCGCCCGGGAGCTCCAGAAACGCGGGGGGAACCTCCTGCTCGTCGCGAACAAGGTCGATTCCGATCGCCGGGAGGCGGATGCGGCCGAGTTCGCGGCCCTGGGACTCGACGGCACGCCTTGGTCGGTCTCGGCAATGCAGGGGCGCGGCGTGGGCGAGATGCTGGACGAGATCGTTCGCAGGCTCCCGATGCGGGAGGGGGAACCTGCTGACGCGCAGGCGATCCGGATCGCGGTGATGGGCCGGCCCAATGTCGGAAAGTCGTCTATCGTGAATCGTCTGCTCGGCGAGGAAAGGATGATCGTCGATCAGGTTCCAGGGACGACGCGTGACGCCGTCGACACGCCCTTCCGGTATCACGGGCGCCACATGGTTCTCGTCGATACGGCCGGTGTCCGCCGGAAGCTGTCGTCCCAACCCGGCTTCGAGTCATACGCCC
>CAZNRY010000263.1:0-3329 GCA_964575675.1 uncultured bacterium | reverse complement strand
CGTCGAAGGTTGCGCAGGATGCACTGTTCACGAGGGAGTGCCGCATCGGGTCATAAAGGAGGAGGAGCCCGGTTGCGAATGCCTTCCCCACGCCTGGGTGTGTGAGGATCTGGTCCAAGGCAAGTGCCAGGGCGTCCCCCTCGCTGGTGAGAAGCGCTTTCAGGTCCTTGCTGAATTGATCGAGGTCGACCCCACGATAGCCGGCATCGTCGGGGGTCCAGTTGTCCTTCTTGCTGGTCAGGTATCCCGGGAATTCCTCCCGCGTGCCCTTGTAGTCCTTGAAGTGACGGTAGTAGTTATACGTGCCTATCAGTCGGGGGAGTGTTATCGGATTCAGATTCTGGATCTTCCACTCGAGCCGGATCATCTCGGCCAGGTGATCCGAGGTGATGCTTGCTCCATCCAGGACGTGGCTCTCGGCAATGAGGGATTGAAACCGCCGGGCCACATCCAGCCGGCGCTCGATCTCAGGGGCCCAGTTCGCAGCCCTTGTAATCCTCGCCGCGGCCCCACGAACCAGCTCTTGCTGCCCCTCGTTGAGAATCGGTAGTCGGGTAGTCAATGTGCCTCCAGAAGTTCGAAGCGGCTGTCACGTCCAGCTGCCAAGCAGTTCACTCGCCAGGCTTGCCTATACCCCGCAACGCTTCAGCCGCGGGACACCCAATCAGACTCTCCTTGCGCCATCCTCTGGAACGGCTGCATCCTCGCTCTTTTCAAGGAGGTTCAGTAATCCCAGTCGATTGTGGCGTCGCGCATAGTTCTGCAACTCACGGGCTGTCTCAATCGGCAGGGCAGTTCGCCGCCTCACCCAGGTTCTTGACGCAGCCCACGCATCGCCCACTCGCTTCATGAGCTCTGGATCAATGTAGTTGCTCACTTCATCTAGTCGCTCCGCCATGTACGACAACAAGGATGGATGGATTGCCCCAAGGGGCAGGTTCTCTAGTACATCCAGCAGCACTTCTAGAAGCGCATCGTATAGTGGGAACCCTTCCGGCCCGGCCCGCGCCTTCTTCCAGGTCGGTCCGAGGGCAGAGTCTAGGAACTTGATCAGTTGCTGAATGTCGTAGCACCGCGGGAGTTTCTTAACCACTCCAATGAACAGCTCCCGCGTTGCCCTATCAGCAATCAGCTTCTCGGCACTTTGCGGCTTCGCCATCCAATCCCTGAGAACACCACACGCCTCCTCATGCTGTCGGCGCCTCGCACCAACGGCTGCCCCGATCTCCTTCAGCAGCGTCAGGAGATTGTCGGTCTCGATCACAAGCTCGCCAGAGTTCCGACGATAGGGCAGCGGATTCACTGCACCTCTTGTGAACAGCCCCTGCACCACGATTCCCTGATACGGTGCGAACTGTAGCCCATGCTCCTCTCGGAATCGTCGCGACCACTCAACCGCAGTCTGGACATTCACATCTCCAAGACCATATCCGAGCATCAGGGTCGTCGACTCAGTGACAGAGAGGACCAATCGCAGCTGCCTGTAGTCCAGCGGCCCGAGTGCACGCACGTAGTCGGCCTGAGTTATGACAATGCTCCCGGGAGCCCGACGATGGCCATGCATGTGATAGATCGGGACGAAGTCCTCTCGTGTGTTCATGACTTGATCTGGAAGGATGTACACATGCCTGTCAACGACGCTCTCGATAATGAAATCGTAGTTGGTCGTGATGATCCAAGACTTCGGGGTTGCCGATAGGATCTTCCTGTATTCCGTCGCTAGGTCGGGGGTCGCCTGAAGTTCGCACTCTTCCGCGATCGCCCTTTTGAAGCGCTCTATTGCTCCTGGGAGTGTTTTGGCGGTGGCGACTCCATCACTCTTGAACGCCAGCGCCTCACAAAGGGCTTGTGCAATTATCGGAAAGGAGTGCCCGGGTTCTGCCTGCAGTTGCTGATACTCGTCTGAGAGTCCTAGCTCGACACTGACTCGCTCAAGAAGCTCTGGAAAACTCGGTGCCCGGCCCCCCGTTAGGGCCTTTGAGAACCCACTACCGACGAAGAGTCCGAGATTGCCAAACAGGCACGCATCAGCGATGTCATCGAGCACCGACTCTCTGGTCAAGCCACCATCATCCATCAGCCCATGCCTCCTCTCTTCCCCTTATTGCTTACCCCTGAGACGACACGCCCGATTCAAGAGTTGCCAGCCTCAGATCCTCGGACCTGCCTCTGGCGGAGCGTGACGCAATGCGAGGCGAAGGCATGAGGCGTGGATGTCACACTCGCGCCAAGAGTCCTCGACGGATTGCTTGAGCTGCCACGGATAGAACCGCTCTCCAAGACGACTGCTGACCGGTTGCGAGACTCTTGCTCGGTCGTCATGCCCGAGACCGAGGTCGGCGAGACAGAGCTTGTCCGGGAGCATCCAGCCCTCGCCGTCGTTCTGGTTGCAGAACGCCGCGATGCCGGCCTCGCGGTTTCCGCCATGACGGGCGATCTCGGCTTCGAGATCACGGAAGGCGGAAAGGGTCAGAACCGTGTGGCGGAGTTCGGGGTCCTTGTTCTTGTCGACACGCCAGAACCCCTTCGAATCGAGCATTCGGGTGCACTTCCGCTCCCCAAGATCAGTGGAGGGGAGTGCGCACTCCCGTAGGATCGACATCAGATCAGCAGAAGTAAGACCGTAGAGGGTGGCAACAATCGCCTCAACACTTGCCCTGCTGCGCGTCCGCGAGTGCGAAGTAGCCGCCCAATTGCTCCGCCAGGCATTCGCCGGCATTGAAGTAGCTCGATCACGTCTCAGTGTCATCCAGTCGGAGGCGAAACAGGAGTGCCCAAGATTCAGCGAGGCCACGAGCGCTCCAAGGACTTCCTCGGCGGGTCCTCTTAGCCGGTCAGCGGGTGGTACTGGGAGTTCCTCGAGAAGGCTGAGTACCAGGGAACCTCCGCCACCACTAATCGCGAACCGAAGGCGCAGTACGTAGTCGAACACAAGCGAGCATAGGACGCTCTCAAGAGCGAGCGCCTTCTGGGTCGGTACTTCACAGTCATAAAGGCGAGGAACTTTGTGTCCACATGGATAGTCTGGGACCCTTGCAGCGATTAGTGTTCGTTCGTTAGATGGACTGGAGACGTCCCTCATAACGAGCTTGCACCCAGTTGAGGGGTGCCAGTCCTTGATCGGCATCAGAAGCTGCGGGCCAATTGCTTTCCCCGTCCAGTCCTGCTCCAGCCAGGATGTCTTGCTACCGCTGCCTTTCAGATACGCTGTAAAGGAAAAGTCGTACTGCCAGATCATCTTCCCCTGATACAAAGGCAACGCCACATCCTCGATGTCATCGATCGCAACCAACCCGGGGGAACATGACCCGATGGGAAACTGGTAATTG
>CAZNRY010000262.1:0-3404 GCA_964575675.1 uncultured bacterium | reverse complement strand
GGCTTTCAACCCTCGGGGCGGACGAATCCCGATTGAACGAAACGGGAAAAGGGATCGGGATCGCCAATCAGAAGGGGGGCGTCGGCAAGACGACCACGGCCGTGAATCTTGCGGCGGCCCTCGCTTCCATGGGAAATCACGTTCTGCTTGTCGATGCCGACCCCCAGGGGAATGCCACATCAGGGCTTGGCATCTCGATTGCCCCCGAGGATCTGACCCTTTACGAGATCATGATCGGCGAAGCCTCCGCGGCCGAGGCGATTCGCTCTACGGAGATCCCGGGTCTTGACCTGCTCGCGTCGGATGCGCGTCTTGCCGGCGCCGAGATCGAGCTGGTGCCCGTCCCGGAGCGAGAACGGGTTCTCAAGTCCGCGCTGGAGCCCGAGATAGGGCGCTACCGGTTCATCTTCGCCGATTGTCCACCCTCGCTGGGGATCTTGACGCTCAACGTCTTGACGGCAGCAGAGTCGATCCTGGTGCCCATCCAATGCGAGTATTACGCCCTTGAGGGGTTGGGCCGCCTGATGGAGACGATCGAGCGGGTTCGAGAGGCGTTGAATCCGCGCCTCGAGATCGAGGGAATTCTCTTAACGATGTATGACAACAGACTTAACCTCTCAACACAGGTGGCGGCCGAAGCTCGACATTTTTTCGGCGATCGTGTTTATCGAACAATGATTCCTCGAAACGTCCGCCTGGGGGAGGCCCCGAGCTTCGGGAAACCGATCACCGTCTACGATCCACACTGTATTGGCGCGGCGAGCTACATCGGTCTCGCCAGGGAGATCATGGGAGATGACAAGGAAGGCGCTCGGCAGGGGACTTGAGGCACTGATTCCCCGTGCGATGGGGGAGACCGCCCCCGTCATCGGCGGCGAGAAGATCACGATTCCGGTGGATGGGATCCGACCGAATCCGTGGCAGCCAAGAAGATCTCCCGACCCGCTGAAGATGGACGAACTGGTTCGATCCATCCAAGCAAGGGGGGTTCTCGAGCCGATCCTCGTTCGTCCAGTCAATGGGAAGCATGAGCTCGTAGCCGGGGAGCGCCGCTTGCGTGCATCGCAACGGCTTGGCATGAAAGAGATTCCAGCAATTGTCGTCAATCTCACCGATAAAGAAAGCCTCGAGGTGGCGCTCATCGAGAACCTCCAGAGAGAAGACCTGAGCCCGGTGGACGAGGCGCGCGCCTACCAGATCTTGGTGGAGGAATTCGAAAGAACACATGACCAGATCGCTGAGCAGGTGGGCAAAGACCGCAGCACGGTATCCAACCTGATCCGCCTTTTGAAGCTCCCCGAGATCGTTCTCGACTCCCTCGCCAGCGGCGCGCTGACGGTCGGGCACGCAAGGGCGCTTCTAGGTCTCCCGCGGCCGCAGGATCAGGATCGATGGGGCCGCAGAATCGTCGAGGAGGGATGGTCGGTCCGCGATGCGGAGGCGCGGATCGCGGAGGCGACTCGCCCTCGCGACGGCGCGAGGGAACCGCTCGCCCCGGCGATCGATCGCGATCCCCACGTTTCCCGGGTCGAGGAAGCGATCCGGCGGCGCGTGGGCACGGAAGTGCGGCTCTTCGTCAGTAAGAAGGGGAGCGGCAGGCTGGAGTTCCGCTACGCCGACCAAGCGGATCTTGAACGGATCCTCGATCTGCTCGGCGTGCAGGTGCATTGATGGTTCGTTCGAGGCTCTTGAACGGAATCGCGAACTGGCTCCGACGTCATGCTGCGGCGGATCGCAACAGCATAACGGTGACGGTCGCTCCCTCGCAGGCCGAGCGAACATTTCAGATTGATCTGCCGCGTTGGAGTCTTCGTCTCCTCGGGGCGATTCTCGTCGCCTCTTTTGTACTCGTTCTCATCGGAGGAGTGCTTTACGGGAAACTGATCCGCGACGCGGTCGTGCTGCGTGAGGTCAGGCAAGAGAACGAGATCCTTCGTGCTCGAGCCGCGCGCATGGAAGAAATCGAGCGGGACGTCGCGCAGCTCGACCGCGTGCGCAAGCAACTCTATGCGATCGCGGGGATTCAGGATGCCGATGCGGGGGGCATCGAGCAAACAGGGGACGGCGAAGCGGCCCCACGCGCCACGGACTCAGCGAACGGTGCGATGTCATCGGATGCGCAAGATGGCAATAGCGGCGCGGTTCAGGCGGTCGCGGTCGCCCCGGTGAGCTCGGTTCCGATTCGCGGGCCGATCAGCAGAGGATTCGGCGCGGCATCGGAACGCAGTCCAGGGCACTCCGGCGTCGACATCGCAGGGCGCGAGGGCACCGACGTTGCCGCCGCCGGAGACGGCACGGTGGCGTTCGCGGGGCAAGACGAGACATTCGGCAACATGCTTATCATTCGTCATGCTGGCGGTTGGGAGACGAGATACGGTCACAACAAGTCGCTCCTCGTGGCGGAGGGGGATTCCGTTCACGCTGGGCAGGTCATCGCATTGTTGGGGAGTACGGGGAAGAGCTCGGCGCCGCATTTACATTTCGAGATTCATCATGATGGAACGGCGGTCGATCCGGGTATCTACTTCCCGGCCTACCGGTCGAGATTTTGATCTGGGCTGACTGAACATGAGGAGAAGGAAATCCTGACGAGCGGTCCCATCCCCGCGGCGGGGGCATCTGGGCCGGCTCCGAGCTTCGAGCGATCCACGCGGGAAGGGAGAATGCGATGGCAATGTTTTCCAAGGGTGCGGAGACGGGCGTCACGAGGTCGCAGTCGCTGATTCAGGAAGGGATGACCGTTCGCGGCGACATGAAGGCCGAAGGGGACATCCGGCTCGACGGGGCGATCGAGGGCTCCCTCGTCTCGAAATCGCGGGTCATCATCGGCGGAACGGGGATGATCCACGCCGACCTGGAGGCCGCGGAGGTACTCGTCATGGGGCGGGTGCACGGCAAGGTCATCGGACACCGGCGCGTTGAGCTCCGCAAGGGAGCGCACGTGGAGGGAGACATCACGACGCAAGCCCTTGTGATTGAGGAGGGGGTTTTCTTCCGCGGCCTCTGCCAGATGACCCCGGCGGGGCAATCCCAGCCGTCGATGCCGGGGAAAGACGGCCGGCCGCAGCAGGGAGGAGCCGAACCCCCGAAAGTGCTTGGACAGAGTCTGTATTCGGGGACGACGACAAAATCCTCGAACTGACCCAAGACGCGAGAGGCGTCTTTGGTTTCACTCGCAGGCGTATCTCGGCTATACTGGCTGCGCTCGCAAGGGAACGCATGTCGAAAACCGGACGGTTCGATCTAGGCCGTGGTGCGAATGGAGGTTCCGGGAGCCCGATGCGACGCGATCGCCAGACTACGCCGCATTCCTCTCTGCGGTTATCCCGCTACTCCTCCAGCACAATTAGCGTTCAGCGGACATGAGATCGACAGCTCCGTGGGTTCCTCGGACTGACGAGGTC
>CAZNRY010000261.1:0-3424 GCA_964575675.1 uncultured bacterium | reverse complement strand
CGTCCCGGGCGAGGTAGTGATCGACGTTCTCCGGATCGATGATCCCGCAGTTGCGCAGGACGATGCGCACCTGGCGCGCGAGCATTGGGTGATCAAAGAACCTGGGCACGCCGTCGAATCCGTCACCTCCGAAATGCCCGACGAGGCGGGTCTTGAAGACCTCCCTCCTCTCGATGAAGGAATCCAGGAGCGCGGGGATCCGTTCCGGGGTGACGTTCGAGTAGCTGATCCGTGGACTGCCGGGCATCTGCACGTCCACGAGCGGTTCCAGGTAGCAGGGACCGATGCATCCGACCTTCAGGATCTCGGCCTGGAGCTTCTTCTTCTCGATGTACTCCTCGATCGCCTTGAGGATCTCTCCGGCGCCGGCCGCGATCCCGCAGGAACCCATCCCGACGTAGACGATGGGCCGGGCGTTGTTCTGGAGCTCGTCCCACGCCCGGACGGCGCGATCTCTCCTTGCGTCAAGAGTCTTCACGATCCCGTCGCTCGCCCAGCAGCTCCTGGACCTTCAGGACCGATGTCTGGGCGTAGATCCGGTCGTCGATGGCCAGAACCGGAGCCAGGGCGCAGCAGCCGAGGCAGGCGACGCGGTCAAGCTGGTACTTCCCGTCCGGCGTGGCCTCTCCCGGTTGAATCTCGAGCCTGCGTTTCAGCACATCCAGGATCTGCTCACCGCCCTTGACGTGGCAGGCCGTACCGAGGCAGACCCGGATCGGATGCTCTCCCGGCTTCGAGAATCGGAACTGAGCGTAGAAGGTGGCGACCCCATGGATCTCGTTCTCCGAGATCCTGATCCAGCGGGAGATCTGGCCGATGGCGTCCGGAGAGAGAAACCCGTATGCCGCCTGAACCCTCTGCAGTACGGGGATCAGATCCGACGGCTCCCCCTTGTAGTCTCCGACGACCGCGGAGAACGGCTTACTCGACATTCGCGAAGGCCCCCTCTGCCGATGAGTAGGAACCCGACCGGCGAAGCCGTCACGCCCCGCCGCGCATACCCCTCCTCAAGTCAGAACCCGAGCTCCACGAGCTTCTTGGCGTAACTCCATGTGTCGAGGCTGGTCGTGTAAAGCCCGATCCCCGCCTTCGTGGCCAGATCGACCACGTCGTCGGCCGGGCGCCTGCCCTTGACCACCACGATCATCGTCACATTGACCAGGTTGGCCGCCGCAATGAGGCTCTTGTGCGTCTGCAGCGTGATCAGGATGCTGTTGGCCTTCGGCCCCGTAATGATGTCCGAAACCATGTCGGAGATGTAGACGCGCTCCACCTCCTTGTCACCGACCGCGTTGATGGCCTGGAGGTTGGTTCTTTCCGCTAGGTTGGAGACCTTCATTCCTGTCCTCCTCTTCAGTCCCTTCCGCCGTGTCATCTACTCCGAGGCGCGCCTCAGTATCAGTACATGTCGGTCAGGCCAACATCCGCGATGAGGATCCCCTTGCATCGGTCGATGCTGTTGCACATCTTGCAGGGGACCACGACGACCTGCTTGTCCGATGGCCCCATCTCCTGGTTGAAACATCGGTTGAGAGCTTCGATCCCGTCGGCGCTCACACACTTCCCGGTTGCATGGGTGTTGTCCCCGCAGAGTGCGACGTAGACTCGGGAGCCCTCGCCCCACTGCCTCACGAGGTCTCCGACCCCGCAATCGGGGTCGTCGCACGTGGACAGCATGAGGGCGGTCATGTCGTTGAGAAGCACAACCTGCTCGCAGTCGCTGCACTGGAGGTCGAACTTCACGGTCTGCGAGCTTCCCATGTAGGCCCAGAAGTGCTTGCCCTCACAGTACTCATCGATCGGCGGGACGGGCTCGTCGGAGAAGAAGGAGGAGCGGGCGCCGCAATGCATGCACCCTTCCACGACGAGGTACCCAGGTCGGAAGTTGCTCATGAACCACTTGTGCGCGCACGCGCTCATCGTCCCTCCGGTCAAGGGATAGGGTCCGTCTGCGCCCAAAACACCCGATGGAACCCGGGTCCGGTTCCGCGTCATTCTGCCCGTAACTCCGTGAGCCTACAAGAGGTTTCGGCCACAGAGGTTTCGGCCACGGCCTTCGGGCCGACCGGGATGCCGACCCGCGGCACCCGACAGCGAAACGAGTATACGTGTTGCGATGTCTATTGGGAAGACCCGTGCAGCGCGATGCATCCTGTAGGACCGCTGTAAGAACCCTCTCGAACAATCCTCCTGTAGGTCGAGTGCGGGTGGCCGACACCGGTGTAGAGCTTCACCTCCCTTGCGCGTCGCCCGATCCGCCATCTCGCAGCCATCATGCGGGCTCAGGGGATGCCGGCATCGCGCTTGCGGAAGTCGATCTTCCGTCCGGGAAAATTCTCCGGTTCTTCAAACACGAAGCCCGGACACGAAGCCCCGATACGAAGCTCCGACACGAAGCTCCGAACGCCTCCCCCTTCGTCGCGGACAAAGGTCACTAACCCCGTAGCCCGCATTTCTCACCAGCCTTCTGCTGCAACGGCCAGACGGTCCGCATGTGGCCTTGGGGCCTGTCGGGGCGCGAACCAGGCCGAGGACCACGTAGCGCTTTGCCGCTACGACCACAGGGTCGAGATCTTCTTCTCCCCAACAGGACCATTACAGGAGGCACATTCCCCAGGCATCCCATCTCGAAGCGCGGTCGAGATCGCCGGTCAGGATGGAGTGGACCGGTCTGGTGCCCCACATCCACCACCCTGAGACGGCCCGTCGGCATTCTGTTGGAATCCGATCCTCCGCCGTGGCGTATGAGGTGGGGCCAGCGGCTGTCGGATGGCGTCGAACACGATCCTGAACTGCCTATCGAACCTCTGCTCGAGATCATCAAACCGGCAAGCCAGGTCCTCGTGTGTTCTCATCAGCTGACGCAGTTGAACGAACGCCCTCATGATCTCGATGTTGACCCGAATCGCCCGCGGGCTGTTGAGCACACTCGAGAGCATCGCAACGCCTTGCTCGGTGAATACGTACGGGGCATAGCGGCGGCCACCGCGCCCCCCGGCCTGTTCGTTTGAGATCACTATCTGTGATCTCAAACGCTGCTCCTCGCTCTTGGTAAGACGGAACATGAAGTCCCGCGGAAAGCGATCCTGGTGTCGTTTGACCGCCTGGATCAGCGTGCGTGTTTCGACACCATAGAGTCGGGCCAGATCCTCATCGAGCATTACCTTCTGGTCCCGGATGAGGAAAATCGACTGGGCGATGCGCTCACTCAGGACCAGGCGGCCCTGCTCACTCATTGTGGGATTCCTCACGCCCCATGTCATGGGGACTGAACATGCCACGGACTGCTATCCGTCGGGTCCATGACCTGGGGCCTTTCGGGGCATGTTTCGGGCCCTGGGTCTGTCGGCGCACGAACCGATCCGAGGACCGCGAGGTCTTGGCTACCTCTTCGCCGGCACGGTGCGCGCAGGCCTGGGGCCTG
>CAZNRY010000260.1:0-3438 GCA_964575675.1 uncultured bacterium | reverse complement strand
CCCCGGGAACGATCGGATACACGGCGATCGAGGGGGCGTGCTCGATGGACGCTAGTTCTCCGAGGTGGGCGGCAGTCGAGACAGCGAAGGAGTGCGATCCGGTCTCGTCCGGGGCCGTCGTCCCGAGGATCGTGAGGAGACCCTTCTTCTCTCGCGCGATCTGCGCGTGGGACACCGTTACGACATACGGATCCGTCTCAGATCCCTCTTTCTCGATCGACGCGGTCGAGCCGACGAATGCCTCGCCGTCCAGCCTGAGGTCAGACGGTCTGCCGGGCCATTTCCATTCCGCAGGCACCTCTACACGCACGGTCGCATTCGTCGCCCGTCCATCCCCGGAAAGCATGAGGGTCAGGTCCACCTCTGAGCCTGTAATGGTCCAGGCTGGATTGAGGATCGCCGTTCCGGTTCCGTCCGGTCCGCGGGCGAGCACGTCGAAGATGATCGTCTGTTCCGGCAGGTCCGGCAGTATCGCCATCACACTGTAGGTACCTTCGTGGTCGCCAAGCCTGAGCCTAACGCTGGCGCAACCTGTCGAATCCGTCGGAGTCTCCGTTGCTTCCAGCACCTGCCCGGAGGCATCCTCGGGCGCTGATGAAATGGCGAAGTGAATCGGAATTTCCGAAAGCGCATTGTTCCCAGCATCAGTGACCTGCACGGAGAACCTCTCCGGAAGCCAGCTCCCGACGATCCCGACCATTCCTTCGCCAGAGAGCGCTGACATCTTCGCCGGATCGCCACGGGTGACGTCAAAGGGCTGACTTAGCGCTTCTACGAGATGGGCGGCACGGGCAACAAGAATATAGTCGGTACCGACTTTATCGACTCCGATGCTATCGAAGACGGCCATCCCTCCAAACGAGCTCCTGGAGGTTAGACCCAGGAGCGTCGCAGCGCCACTTGCGTCGACGAGATCCAGAGTGACCCGCCTTCCGTCCTCGACCACCCGGTTTCCGCTCGCATCGGTGATCGCGACAGCCGGCCGACGGTCAAGAGTGGCGCCACCCTTCCCGTCACCCGGCTGCACGGTGAATTCGAGCCTGGCAGGTGAACCGACCCGTACCGAGAAAGGATCGCAGATTGCCGAGGAGAAACCGGGTGCGCTCGCCATCAATGTATAACCGCTTCCCGCCTTATCAATGCCGAGGCCTTCGAACACCGTCACTCCCCCTACCGCGGGAATGACCGCGTTTCCACGAAGGCCTCCGCCCGCCGGGTTGGAGCCGATTGAGATCGTGACCTCGACGGGGGCGGCGATCCGGTTGCCCCCCCGGTCCTGGATCTCGATGACAGGCTGTGGAGTCAGGGCACCACCTCCGACGCCGGAATCTGGCTGGGCGAGGAAGGCGAGCTTGGTCGGAGGCCCGACCTGCACATCAAAGGTTTCGCTTACGGCGGATGTCAGGCCATCGGAGAGACCGGTTAGCCTGTAACCACTCGCCCCTTTGTCGATGGAGACGCTCTCGAACCTGAGGACGCCCCCGGTGGCAAGACCACTCAGATCACCGCTCAGCGTTCCACTACCAGGGTTGCTCTCCAGCGCGAGCGTGATCCTCACATTACTTGAGACAACTTGGTTCCCAGCGGCGTCATGGACGGCGATAGCCGGCTGCTGGGCAAGCGGGACACCTGCCTCACCCGTACCCGGCTGCGTAAGGAAGACCAGGGTCGTAGGGCCACCGGGCAGAATGTCGAAGGCCGCACTGATGCAGGACTCGATACCCAGCTCACTCGTCGAGGCCCTGAGTCTGTACCCCGATCCGGCCTTGTCGACCGCGACGTCCAAGAAAGCTGCCTTGCCCTGGTCCGCGAGCCTTTCAAGCGTTCCGTGAAGCACGGCGCCATACGGATCGTCATCGAGCGATAACCGGATGCTCAAGGCGCTGTTCGTCACGGTGTTCCCCCCAGCATCCAGAATGGAAATCTCGGGCGGTGCTTCGAGGGGCTTGAGTGCGAACCCCGAATGGGGCTGAACGCTGAAGGCAAGCTGGGCCGCCGGGCCGAAGGTGACCTCAAAGGAGTCGCTCAGCGCCGGCTCGAATCCGGGCGATCTTGCAGAAAGCACATAGCCTGAGCCGGCTTTGTCGATCTCCAGGTCGGTGAAGGAGGCAACGCCCTCATCGGTCCCGACCCTTGTTGTGCCGTGAACGGCGACCGAGTCCGGGCTCAGGAGCGCGACGGTGATCTCCGCCGCCGACTCGGTTGCACGGTTGGCGTTGGCGTCAAACAGCCCGACAATGGGTTGCCTCGTCAGTGGTGCGCCGCCAACGCCTCCACCTGGCTGTTGAACGAAGGCCAAGAGCACTGCGGGACCAGCCTTGACATCGAATGGCCCACTGATCCCGGTATGTCCGGAATCATCAGTGGCCTCGATCCTCTCCCCGCTCCCGGCACGCGTGACCGAGACCCGCTCGACATGCCGGCCGCTGTCAGCCATTGAAAACGTCAGGACGGCGGGGGTAATCGTTCCGGCATTCGTGGCCAGGGTCACCGGCCCCGTGTAGTTGGACATGCGGTGGCCCTGTTCCGTAAGGGCGAGGATGGCGAGTTCGAACGGCTGGCGGGCCGTCTGCGGGCTCGGAATCGCTTCGAACGCAAACCGATCAACCGTCGCGGCGTATACGGTAAAGGGATTGCTCGTCCCCGTGTGGTCCGCTTGATCGGAAGCCGCAATCGTGTGCCCCTCACCGGAAGCGGTCACGGTAACAAGTCCGGTGTGCCGACCGCTATCCGCTTCCGCGAATGTCATGACTTCGGGGGTAATCGTCCCGGCGGTTGTGACCAGGGTCACCGGCCCTGTGAAAGTGGACATGCGGTTGCCCTGTTCAGTAAGGGCGAGGATGATGAGTTCGAAAGGCTGGCCAGCCGTCTGCGGGCTCGGAATCGCCTCGAACGCAAACCCACCTATCGTCGCGGCGTTCACGGCAAAGGGATTGCTCGTCGCTGTGTGGTTCGCTTGATCTGAAACCGTAATCGTGTACCCCCCACCGGAAGCGGTCACGGTAACAAGTCCTGTGTGCCGACCGCTATCCGCTTCCGCGAAGGTCATAACTTCGGGGGCAATCGTCCCTGCTGTCGTCGTTAGGCTCACATCTCCGACAAAACCACCGATGACATTCTCGAAGCGATCCAAGGCCGTGATGGACAGCTCAAAGGGTGCGCCTGTCACCTGCGGACTCGAGATCTCCGCGATGGAGAAGTGGTCAAGCGAATCGGCTTCTACCGCGAACGGATTGCTCGAAGCGAAAACCTCGGACCGATAGTTCACGCCAATCGTCCGGTTGTTGCCAGCCAGCGTCACACTCACCAGCTCGGTGTGGCGTCCACTATCGGCAGCCGCGAAGGAGACGAGCTGCGGGGTGATGTTCCCCCCGTTGGTCGTAAGGGATCGCGCATAAATAACCTATGCAAATAGTCTTGCTTTGGCCGGCCGGTTCT
>CAZNRY010000259.1:0-3480 GCA_964575675.1 uncultured bacterium | reverse complement strand
CATCACCATCGCCCTCGCGGTCTTGGTGGCGATCCGGGTCGGTCTTCTTGCTCTCGCCGCTTTCAGCTTCTTCTATTTTCGCCTCCTGTACTCTCCCGTCACATTCGACACGTCATCCTGGTACGCGAGCACCTCGACGCTCCTTCTCGTCGCGTTGGGACTGATCGCCCTCTACGCGTTCCGCATCGCCACGACAGGCCATTCCGCAGAAAGGGTCCGAACCTGACGAGGGTTGCATGAAAACCTGGGTCGGCCTTTCGGGACTGCTTCTGGTTCTCTGCGCCGCCCAGGTCGGCAAGAGCAGACGTTGGAGTCGATTGGTTCCGCGAATGGCGCGAGAGTACTCCGGAACTTCAGGGTGAGAAGGAGGCGAAGAGTGATGGCTGGGACACTGCGCGGATGGTGTGGGCAAGTCGCGGCGGTTCCTCGACGTCTGAGGGATCGTGGGCACTGGATCCTGTTGGGTCTGCTTCTTGCGGTCGTGCTGTCCGGGTGCGCAGACTTGAACCGGCGGCGGCATCCGGGTTTGGCGGACACTCCGGGCCTGCTGGAGGCGACGGATCGGCTGATGGTAGGTCCCGCGAGATTCCTTTTGGAGAAGGACCATGCAGGATCGGGATTGACCGACACGGACCTGATCCGAGAGATCGAACTTGAGATCGTGGCGGTCGCCGAGACACTGATCGCGAACAGCCGGGCCGGACTAGTTCTTGGCCGAGAAGAGGCCAGACAGGTAGCGACTCCCGGTGTGGCGGATTCCGTCGCGCCGGTAATCTCGATGCTCCCGACGGGTCTCGATCCCTCAAGCGCGTCAATCCTCAAGATCAGGCCGGCTCGATCCGACAGCGCCGGATCGCAAGCGCAGACGCCTTCCGATGGCGTACAACCGATCAACCTGGGAGACGACGTACCTGGCTGCACCCACATATTGTATGTCGAAGGCTCCGGCGTGTACACGACCTTCGGTGGCCGCCTGCAGAGTAGTGCGATAGGCTGCGCCTCCCAGATGATATGCAACAGCATACTTGCCGGGATCTTCGGGGGGGAGCCTGCCGAGGTGGAGCTCGAGGACGAACTGGTTTCCAGCGTCTGCCTGAGGGCGGTTCTCTTCGACGAAAAGACAGAAGATGTCGTCTGGGATCGAACTGTGCGTCTGGAGTCCTTCGATGGGGATGGCTACGACTTCCGCAATGGCCGGGTCGTCTTTGCGGTCTGCTTACAGCTCCTTGAACCCCTGCTGGGGAAGAGTCGATTGAAGCCCGAGCCGTACCGTCCACAATACCTGAAGGATTGACACGATGCCTGCTGCATTGGCCTCATCGGTTCCCCGGCTTATCGGACGTGCCAAGGCGAGTGTCTCAATCGTCGTGGTCGGCCTTTGCATTGTGCGGGGTCTGCTCCTGGGAGCGGTCCTGGCGTTTTGCGGGATCGATGTCGCACGAGCCGGCACCGCGCACGACCCGATCGATCCGATCCCCTGGGAGGCGGGCGAGCGTGCCGATACGGGTGAGGGGTGTGATCTCCGTTCGCATGGGTTCGCGGCCCGGATTGAGTTGGCCGCGATCCGGTTCTATGCGAAGCGGATCTCACCCGCGTCGATCCCCCGCTGCCTATTCGCCGAATCCTGCTCCCAGTACGCGTCCCGGGCGATTCGGACCAAGGGGAGCCTCCTGGGCGTGCTCTACTTCATCGATCGCTATTTCTATCGCGAGAACGCGCGGTCCCAAAACCGTTACCTGCGGGGCCGGCTCGGAGATGGGCGGTGGCGTCTCGACGATGGGTTCTTCCTGTCGAGCAAAACGGCGGCGCTCCAGTCCGGGGTCACGCCAATGGAGGTTCGAGGTTGCGGCGTCGAATGACCCCAAGAGCTTGGTTGATCGTCCTCGCCGCCGCATTCCTCGGCGGTGGGTGCGCGACAGGCCGATCGCCTCGGACGTTTCACGACCCTTCGTTCACGGGGACGACGGCATGCGAAGGAGGGAACGCCGTTGTTGGGGTCGTCAGCCTGGGCAGGCCGGTCTGGATCGGCCGAGCGACCGGATCCGCGGAGAAGTCGGAAGAAGGCATCATCCCCAATGTCAAGGTGCGCCGGTATCCAGATCCACCCGGCTGGTTCGAGATGGCGCCAGGCGCATGCGAACGATTCGTGAAAGACCTTTTTCGGGACTCTCGTTGATGGCGCAATCCAGATTGCGGGCTGTGGGCATCGGTTTGGGGACCCTGCTCATTCTGGGAGGGGTCCGACCCGTGCCCACCTGTGCGGCGGCCTGGGACGACAATCGGTTCTCCTTCGCCCGCCACCTGATCGACGAGGGTGACACGTTTCGTGCGATCTCCGTTCTTAAGGAGATGGCTTGGCGCGAGAGGGATTCGAGCCGCGTGCGGATCCTCGATCTCACACTGGGAGAGGCGTATCGGAAGAGCGGGCGGCCGGAGCAGGCCGCTCACTACTATGAGAAGGCGCTGAGCCACGGGAACGCCCCCGACTCTCTGGACCAGAGAGGCTACATCGGTCTGTCCCTGGTGGGCACATTGTCGAGACGGTTTTCTCTCGCCGAAGAAGCCGTCGGAAAGGTCACGGCGCCGGGCCTTCGTTCCTCCAAGCTCGCCGTCGAAGGGCTGATCCTGGCGGAGCGGGGTGCGTATCACGAAGCGGCATACCTGCTGCATCGTCTCGCCAAGGAATGCCCGTCTGCGAACCCCGAGCTCGACGTCATCCGCTGGGCGGAACGGTTTGAAAAGGACCGTCCCGACGAGCGGCAACCCGCCCTGGCTGCTCTGTTTTCCGCTGTCATCCCTGGGGCTGGGCAGTTGTATTCGGGCCATGTGTTCGATGCGGCCCAGGCCCTGTTCTTTGTCGGCGCTTTCTCGGTCGCATCTATCGCGGCGTATCCGGATCGGAGCGATGGCGGCGCCCAGCGACTGACCTTCGCCGCCTCCTGCACGCTCACCGGCCTCTTCTACACCGCGAACATCCTCGGAGCGCACCGGGTTGCCGGCTACCACAATCTCAAGGAGAAGGAGGAGTTCATCGGCGGGTTCCGCGCCGCCGTTTCCTCCCTGGACTTCTAAGTCCAGATCCTCGTACTCCGCGAGAATCCCATTCCACGGTGGCAGACTGGGGACGGAAGGCGCATCGCAGCACCAGCAGAAGCGATGGATCTCCACCTGCTGACGGCGTATGATCGCTTTCGCGAACCAGATACTCCTTCGATTCTCTGACGAGCGTGGATGGTCGCTCATGATGTGGCCGCGTTCCCGACCGAAGATCGCTAGGCCGTGCCCACTGCCCGGTCCCGCCCGCGGTGCGTTTCGCTCTCCGAGTCCAGGCTTTCTGCCTACATGTATCTACTCGAAGGCCCGCGTTCCGTGGAGAGATCAGGGCGTCCGTCAAGGCGGACCCGCTGTTGTGTCCCCGTTGCCGGGTGGAGATGAAGATCGTCTCTATGATCACCGATCCGGCTGTGGTGGATCGGATCC
>CAZNRY010000258.1:0-3576 GCA_964575675.1 uncultured bacterium | reverse complement strand
TCACGATTCGCGCCTACAGGAATCGCGGGAACGAGATCGTACGCGAGCGACAGGCGCGTGGCCTGTCGGTCTGTGGACGTGCGTTCGGCGTCGATGAAGACTCGATCGCCGCGGACGTCCGTCCTGCGCACGGCGAACGCCAAATCCTCCACCATGCGTCGCAGGCACGTGGAGGTAAAGCCCCAGAAATTACTGCTGTCGTGATTCACGTGGCCGTGCTCCGGAAAGCGCGCCGGGTCCGACATTCCACAATCGCTGGGTCAGTTTCCAGGGGGGGCAGGCCAGCTCAGCGACCGGTCATTTGCCCAGGGTCTCGGGGTACCGGGCCCCTTTGCGCGGTGAGCTCAGACGCGGCCTCATCGATCTCGCGGAGGTCGTCGGACGTCAGCTGGATCGCCGCCGCGCTGAGTTCTCTTCGAGCCGACGCCGCTTCGTGGTGCCCGTGGCGGTCGTTGGAGCGCCTGCGTACTTCGCAAGACGGTCGGGGCATTGATACGCCGAGGGATCGGCGACACCGTCGAGACGGGATGCCGGGCGCTTCGCAGCAGATCGTCCATCTTGGGTCAGGCTCCTAGCCCGCATTTCCTCCAGGTCGACGTCGCGAGAGCGTCAAGCGTGCGTCAGATCGGGCGGAACGCAGCGCCGAGCGACGCAGGCGTACTGCACAGTCCGTCGAGGAGCGAGGCGCGAGTACGGCCCGAGATGGCGTGCGATTGGCGCTCGCAGCAGGGACCTGGTGAGAAATGCGGGCTAGCTGCATGGGAGCCTCCGCTACGGTGCTGCGGGCTCTCGTCCCGGCGCGTTCGCTCAGGCGGAGCTCGACCGCCGACCGAAGTGATCGTGGCATTCCTCGACACCCACCGCGAATGTCGACGAGGTCGAGTTGACCTGTGCGCACCTCCCTAGGAACGCACCGATCGTCCCCTCGTGAGCAGCGCCGCGACGCCGCCCACGCAGGGGATCCCCGGAAACCGTCAGATCCTCACACCGCTGCTCAGTGAATCTTCAACTGCCATCCGTGGTTGTTCGGCGTCCACGTCTTCGTGATAGCGAACGGAAGCGACCCGAAGCGCATCTCCAGCGTCATCTCGGACATCGTCGCGAGCGACAAGTCCCCGAAAGTGTGCAGCCGGACATCGTACTGCTGCCTTCGCGGCGAGTACACGAGGCGGAGGTCACGAATACCATTGTGCAGCAGACTCGCCGACCGATCCCTATACGACCATTGACTGCTGCCGACCTTCTGAATCGCACCCGCAGGAAGCGTAGCGTGGTAGATCACTCCACCGGCGTTGCGCAGTTCCACCTCGAACGGCGTCAGCGAAGGCTCGAGCGGCGTGCAGGGTGCGATCCTCCCATGCACGCGCAAGAAATCCTGCCCGAGCTTCGCATCCAGGAACCGCATCATGTCGGGCGCCCGCCCGAGCGGCAGGTTGACCGTGATCGTCGCCTGGCAAGCTCCGCAGGCCCCAGACGGAGCACACCCCGTCAAGGTCACCGGAGTCGACCCCCCGGGGTAGGGACCCGGCGGAGAGAGGCTGAACGTTATGGGGTCACCGCCGGGATCGATTGAACCGTCATCCAGCGCGCCGGGTAGCACGGTGCCAGTGCACACGGCGGGATCGGCGGCAACGGTGACGTCCTTGCACGCCAGTTGAGGCGCGAGAACCGTGGCATATTGGGATATGTCCACCGACAGCTTGACGCTCCCGGTCGCCGATTCAATCAGGTCAACCCTCCCGCAACTCTCGAAATACGGCACGATCAACTGAAAATTCGCGGTGTCCAGCCATGTTGGCCCTGAATAGCCCGATTCCGCCTGAATCCTTCTCGGATCGCCGATCCCGTATTCCCCCACCAATGCGCCGCCATTCGAGAAGACTTTCGCAACGAACTCGTGTTTTCCAGGAAAATAGTTCGGAGAGGCTTCCACGACGAAGCTCTCGTCCACCAGGCTAAACACGTCGGCCGATACTTGCACCTTCAGCCATATCGACTTCGCCGTCGGCGGAGGCTCGGCTGCCTTCGCCACACACGCCGGCAATTGATCCAGGAACCATTGGATTCTTCTCTCTGCAGGCGTTCCCCATCCGTTGGCGAACCTCGTTCCGTCAAACATGATGAACTCGCCAGTCCCCAGCTTCCACCAGTCTCCCTGACAATTCGTGAACTTCTGAATGTCATCAGGATTCCAACCCTGGCTGGATGCATCCGCTCGACCATCAGCCTCAGTGCCCCAGATATTTGGCATGGGATTCGGCTGAAAGTAGGACGTGCCGCACCCATCGTATTCATCCGCCAGCCCGAAGATTCCGTGGCCGCTCTCATGGATGAAGGACCTCCCCACAGGCCCCTCCGCCCCATAGATGCTGGGCGTACCCATTGAGGTCGAATCCCCAAACTCAGTGTTATGAAAGAGCACAAACGCGTCCGCAAATGGGGCGACGAGCGACAGGTCGGTCGGAAGCGTCTTGCTGCTCGCGACCCCCTGCATCTTTGTGTAGTAGAAATTAAACTCGCAGAGATTTCCGGTCACAGGAGCCGCTCCATCAAGCCTCTCATCTATTTGATGATCGATGTGATCGAGAAACGTCGCCTGCCAGGTATTTACATCTGCTGCTGATCCATAGTCGGCATCGGGTATGAATACTATGTCGAACTTGTCGCCATGGTTCCCAATGGACCTCCCAGGAACGGGGATCACGGCTTTATTGGCATCCGTGCATAGATCGTCGATTAGCCAGAAGTTACCGGTATCATGAATCAAGACGTAGGCAATGGTCTTCCCGGCAGGAGCGTCAACCGTCAGGCGAGTGAAGGTCCGAGTGCCCGTATTGGCATCGGCCCAGCCACTCGTCGCTATTTTGGTGTCCGTACCGTCATAGGCGTCCACCGTCAGACCGGACGACGTGCTGACGAGAACAGAACAGTAGGAGGCCCCTCCACCAAGAAAGTCAATGCGCCCGACATCCCCTAGCGTTCCCAGCCAAGCAAAGAAATTACCCCCGGTTTCATATGCTTGGTCCCCGTAAGGGTACACGTTGTAATTGTCGGTCCGGATATCGCCATATCTCCAATTTAGCCCAGATGTTGTAGTGAACTTCACACTGGGAATGCTGCTTTCTATTTGAATACCATCGATTCCAGACTCGAAGTCCAGGAAGAGGTCATCTGCATGCTTGGGGGTGTTCGGTTGGTCTGGTGGCCAATCTTTCTCGACAACTGCCCGCGCGGTCGATACCCCAGCGATCAACAAGATGATCGCTACGCCAAACAATGACAGTCCTTTCGTCGCCGGCCTTTGCATAACATGCTCCTTTCGACGTCATTGGGTTGCAGGTTATGTTTGCAGCTCCCGGGTCACTCCAGCACGAAGTCGTTGGAGTACAGTATTTGTGGCTCACCTAACTCTATCGGCCTTTTCCACGGGTCAGTCTCGAGGTTGTCCGATTTGACGGTTCCCAAACTGTAATGGAGCGCGAATCTATATCTCCCTCGTTCAACGATCTCGGGTTTGAAGGCATTTGGCACGGCCTTGATCGGACACGTCGTCTGGTTCCAGTCGTAGAGAAGCGT
>CAZNRY010000257.1:0-3612 GCA_964575675.1 uncultured bacterium | reverse complement strand
TCTTCCGACTGATGCGCCGTAGTGCATGATGCCTCGCATCCCAGGAAGCCCTCCTCCCTCGGTAAAACGGGGAAGGACGGGCTTCCTGGGTCGATGGATTCGAGGAGTCTGCTCACGACGTTGCGTAGACGTTCTCAATACGTTGAGTAAGAAGGGCCTTCTCGGCCGAAACCTGCCCCTGCCTGCCCCCTGTCCCTTCCATAGACCCCGTCCGCCATGCTGGATTTGCAGTTAGCGCGGCGGCTCGGTGGGCTTGCCTGTGCGTCACCAACTGGTTCGGGACAAATCGCGCACATGAGGCATGCGAACCGCCCCGTCGTCCTGACGGACTCCAACCGGGCACGAAGGCGAAAACGCCGGACACAGCCAAGGGTCCCGTCGACCGATGACCTGCCAGGCCGCATCCCGACGGAACTCGCGTCCTCTTGGGCTCGGCGTAACCGCAAGCACCGCAGGCCGGACGGGGGAGTCGGGGCGCAGGTCTGTGGGAAGGAGGGCTGTGCGCCCGGTCGCGCATCCGACGGCGTTGATGACGGCCTAGCGCCCTCCCAAGATCACTTCCCACCGGAATCCTCCTAGTCGTACCAGGGCGTGGTTCCCTGGACGTCAATGGACCACATGTTGTCACCCTCGCGGTTGTGAAGGACTCGATGCCACCCTGCCAATCGCAGCGTCCGGTGTTCGACATGCCTCACGGTGCCGCGAACATAGACGAGAAGGCTGCGGGTGGTTGGTTCCTCGCTCCCTTCGAGGACGCGAACGAGCTCGTCGGCGACATGGTCACGCACGTACTTGTCGAATGGATGATGAATGCGCAGTGGGGCCTTCCGGCGAACGACCGATCCGGGGCCCGGCAGGAAGTCAGGCGCGGGGATGAAGAACCACTCGCCCTGACGGATCGGAGGCAGCCCGGCTGCCTCGGCAGCGAGCACGTCCGTGGGCTTCAGAGCGTCGAAGGCCCCTGCAAGGCGGCTTGGCCGGGCATCTGCCGGCAGGCGGGCGACGAACAGATGGCGCTCGTCGTGACCGAAGAGGAGCCGGCGGAAGCGTTCAGGACCCCGGATGAGCAAGAGGATATGCCGACGGCGCGTGCTTGCCTCCATGACGGTCGGTTCCTCTTCGGGATCGGGACGCAGGGCGAAGAACTCGCCACGCTTCGGATGTACGCGGACAGCGACTGCCGACCCGAACCCCTTCGAACCCGCTTCAAGGAGGCGGGCCGGAAGGTTGGCGCGTTCAAAATGACGCACAGCGATCTCCCAGTTCCTTGACATGTGATGGCTCCTTTCGAATCTAAGCCGGTCTTTCATGGTCGGTTCAATGCTTCTGCCGAATCGGGCTCACGAGGATTGGAGTCATGAGGCCCTCCGCGGGCGAACGGTGTTGATTCGCGCGCGCACCCGGCTGAGGATCGCTCCCACCGAGCCAGGCGTGTAGCCGGTGAGCAGGGCGATCTCCTCGTGGGAGCGCCCCGCTCCAGGGTCGTTCCGCAAGAGCCAGATCCGTTGCCAGTCGGGGTTTGGAACGGCTTCCCTCAAGGTCTCAATCGCCTCGTAGGAAGAGAGGGGATGGGGGACGACGGCGCAGCCATCTTTCAGACGCCCTTGCTCAGTCTCCTCGTCCCAGGAAACCAACCACGCCGTCCTGGTTGACTCGCGACGCGCGCAGCGCAGAGCCGCCCGGCGGGTGATCGTGTGGACCCAAGTCGAGGCCATGGAGTGGCCGCGGAAGGCGAAACGATGGCGGCAGACAGCAAAAACGGCGTCCCCGGCGGCCGTATCGATCAAGTCGGGATCGCGCCCTCCCAAGACACGGGTGGCGATCCGGCGGACGTGCGGGTAGAGAATGCGGGCGATCTGCTCGGGTTGCCCCGTGCGAATCAGGTGGCCGAGGAAATCCTCCCGCTCCGTGCTCCAGGAATCGGACATATCGTTCCTCCTACTAGTCTTCGTAGGTGTGAACTACTGTCCGATCCGAACATCGGGAGGGCAAAAACTCCGAGGAGCCACGGCTTCATGGGTTCGATCTCCTTTGTCGCCTGTCTGAGGGGCTGCCTCAGCGGGCCGTCAGAGAATGAGAGCCCGATGGCATGAGGAATCTTAACGGGGATCGACTCGCAGGACAACTGATCTAGAGCACCTACCCCCGTACTCCGCGAAAACTCCACCGCGAGGCACACGAACCGCCCGTTCGCCCCGGCCGCCTCCACCCACGCACGAAGGCGGAAACGCCGGACACAGCCAAGGGTCCCGTCGACCGATGAACTGCCAGGCCGTAGCCCGACCGAACTGGCCGACCGCCAACTTCAATCACATCAAGCCAGACGGGGTTTTCGGGAACCACAGCGGTTCATACCGGGAACTCCACTCTTTGCCCGGCGCGGGAAAACTGGCGCGGGGCAGATGGGGGAGGATGGGAAGATGCCATTCTGCGGCAATGCCTGGCTCGGCGTGTGATACCCGCGCCAGCGATTCCTCGTTTGTCCGGCCCCGACGCGGTATCATCGAACCCACGACCCACAGGCGATTGCAGCGGGCGCATCGACCGCGGTTCCGTGGTCGGATCAAGTTCTTGGGAGGAACAGCAGGCTGTCGAGTTCCTGTCTTGGGGGGATGCGCTCGAGGATCTTCGACTGACTCGAACCATTGGAGGCATGATGATTAGCCAGAAGATCCAGGACGCGCTCAACGCGCAGATCAATCGGGAACAGTATTCCGCCCAGCTCTACCTTGCGATGAGCGCCCACTGCGAGGCGAAGAGCTTCCGCGGGTTCGCCCACTGGCTGCGTGTGCAGGCCCAGGAGGAAACCCTGCACGCAATGAAACTGGTCACCTTCGTGCTCGATCGCGGAGGCCGCCTCGAGTTGAAGGCCATCGGGGCGCCGCCGACGGAGTTCGGCAAGGTGACGGAGACCTTCGAGAAGGTCCTCGAGCACGAAAGGGAGATCACGGCCAGCATCAACGCGCTCTTCGATCTCTCCCGCACGGAGAAGGATCACGCAAGCGAGATCACCCTCCAGTGGTACGTGACGGAGCAGGTCGAGGAGGAGGCGAGTGTCGGCCAGATCCTGGACCAACTGCGCGCCGTCGGCGAACAGGGTGGAGGAATCTGGTACCTCGATTCGAAAATGGGCAAGCGCGCCGCTGGCTAGCCCGTTCGTTCTGGAGAGCCGGGCGATCCATGTCACAGACCTGCGTGACGCGCCCGGCTGTTCTCCCGGGAATCGAGAACCCGCTCGGAGGGTTCGGCGGCATTCTCGATTCTCTCTACGGCTGGGCTTCCGTGACCCGAGTGGATGATGGCCCCTACCCGGCCGGACCCCACGACCAGACGTTTCCTTTGGTTTCCTCTCCTTCCGGCGGTCACGCGCTGTTCGCGTTGCCCAAGTTCTCTGACTACCGATCCGTTGGGACCTCGCTCATCGGGATGCATAGCGCCTTGGCCACGCCCTCGCCGTATGCCGGGTCGGCTTTCCTACAGTTTCCGATGTGGCGGACCTTGATCTCCCTGGGCGCGTCGCCCATGGCGCGGGCGGTGTTCTCGAAGAGCGCCTTCTTCTGCTCCACGGTCATCAGTCGGAAGAGAAGCCCGGGCTGCGAGTAGTAGTCGTCG
>CAZNRY010000256.1:0-3623 GCA_964575675.1 uncultured bacterium | reverse complement strand
TTTCTGCACTTCCCCCGCAAGTGGTGGTTCCTCCAGGGAGAACTCGGTATCATCGCGGACTCCATCCGTTGGTCCAGCTCGCCTGTTCCTAATCGCTGTCCGATAAGAGTCATTCATCCGGACGCTCTCAAGATTGGGCCACTGCAGATCAGTCGAAGAGAAGTAGTAGAGGACCACCTTCGCAAGACCGTCTCCCTCAACAGAGACCATCGTCTGTTGCCCCTCCCTTGTCACCGTCCAGCAGGTCGCCCGCTCGAGAAGGGAATACCGATCATTCGAGAAACGCCACGCCGCAAGTACTCCAGCCTGAAGCGCCGGGGGTTCGACCATCGAAGGAACATCCTCGAGGCTCGATCCCTCAGCCGGGATCTTCATTCGAGTCGGATCCACGAAGACGACAAGACCATGGGTCATGTCCGTCCCGACGAGGGCGAGTTCCTCACGGCCATCCAGATTGAAATCGCCGCGGTACAGAGATTCAAGGTGGCCGTTGTTCCGGAGTAGACCAAGTTGATTGCCCGTGGCCCCGTCGATTTCGTCGATGAGGGTCAGACTGCCTTGGCGAGAACGGCGGATAGCGAGCACCTGGCTCCTGCCTCCAGGGTTCACACTCAGCGGTTGGAGACTGTACCAGCTCACATCGGACAGATTGGGCTCTGCCTCCGATCCGAGATCCACTGATCGGCATCTCCATAGCTTGTGGCCATTCCCCGCGAACGCTGTGAGAAGGGTCCGTTCGCGGCTCGGCGTGCAGTGGATGACCAAAACGTCGTTGTTGCCATCCCCATCCAAGTCGACAACGAGCGTAGACCAGCCGTCCCGCGGGCTCGTGAGGCCAGATGGATCCGGTGCGAAGAGGGAGGGCAGATGCCATGTCCGCCCGTGTCGGTTCTTCAACACGAGGTCATCTGCCTCCCACGCCGCCTCGATCGGATCTTTCTGCGAAATCACCGCTTCACGGACGGCAGCTCCGGCGAGCATCAGAAATACCACCGCGAGGAGCGCCATCCGCAGTCGACTTCTGAGGAACCAGCGGATCCACGCGGACCACGACTCACTGGCCGACCGGGATCGACGCTTGACCACGGTCAGGGAGCGCCAGATCTCGAGTGCATCACCCGCGCCGACGATGCGAAGGGCGCCGTGTGAGCGCGACCCCTCGAGTCGATCGACTTCATGGATCGCCGCCTCCTCCTGCTCCTTCGGCACGACGAGGACGTCGACACCCGAATCGAAACATGCCCGCACCTTTTCCGCGAGTGTGCCCGGATCAACAGTTCGAATCCGGGTGCCTTCCACATCCCCCGTCGCCGCGAGATTGGACATCAACTGCCGAGGTTTGGGCCCGGCTGACATGGAAGCACGGGCCGCTGCCGTAGCGAGAAGGAACCCTAAACCAGCCGAGCGGCCCACCAGTCGCCCGCCCGGCGTGTCCCAGTGCACGCGGAAGTGACAGCGCGAGGCCGGCGGGGCGCCCCATGCGCGCAGTCCTCCCACGTGGTTGAGGATTCCCTGGAATGCAGCGCGGGTTGCTGGCGCCGTGTCACCATCCAAACTGAGCTGCGGCCCTCCAGCAGAACCCTCGACCACTGCGCATTCCACCCGAAGCTTCAGTACCTGACCGATCCTCAGATCGGCGAATAGTGGAGCCGTCTGACCGCCGTCCACGAGTTCCGCCACGACCGGGATCAGGATCTCGGCGTGGCCGTCTGAAACAGCATCTGTCGTTTGGCGAGACGGGTGGCTTCGTCGCGAACGCGCCTCGCCAAGGGCCGCAAGGGCTCTCATGCGTGCGGGCGACCATTCAGAGGCATGTATCCAGGGCGGTGTGGCGAGTCCCTCCGTCCTGCGAAGCGCCTCCTCGACCGCGGTCAGCTCGCTCGTTGGAAGGCCATCAAGCGGCAAAGTGACGATCTGCCGCGCCATGGCGAGCGCGACGGGAAACCCGTACCCAACCCAGACAGACTCGTCAAGGTCCTGCGTCACAGAAAGGAAGCGCTGGCGCAAGATGACCGCGATGACAGGAGGCTGCCCGATCGTGAGCAGGCGCTGTAGCTCTTCGTGGAGGTCCTTCAGCCCGGACGCCGTCAGTCTGCCCACAACGTTCTAGGATCTCCTCGTCGTTTCCATCCATCGATGCCAGAGAGGCTGCGCGAGCCGCTTCCCTTGACGCTTGATCCGACCTCGCAGCCGCCGGATCAGGTAATCGATTGCACCCTGGTGTTTGGCGAGACCCGCCACGCTCTCCGCCTCCCGAATGAGCTGCCGTGTCAGCTTCGCTTGCGACAAGTGTTCCCGGGCGGGGTCGCCCATCCCCCAGTAACGAAGCGTCCTCTCCAAGGCGATCGTGACCCATGCCTCGCGCGTCTCGTGGGAAGCATCTCCTCCGTCGTTTGCGAGGATACCCCGCGCCGTCTCCTCGAGGTTGTTGCGGACTTTCTGGACCCACAGATCCATCGGC
This sequence comes from uncultured bacterium, assembly GCA_964575675.1. Taxonomy (GTDB): domain Bacteria; phylum Eisenbacteria; class RBG-16-71-46; order CAIMUX01; family VGJL01; genus CAZNRY01. Next base: position 1,162 of record CAZNRY010000256.1, on the reverse strand, counting down.
AAGCCGCTTCGGCTCAGGCGCATCCGATCCTCTCGAGGGACAGCGCCTGTGCCGGACCCGTCGATCTCCAGCAGCTTCATTCTGATCCGATGGACGACCCGGACGAGATCAAGGAAGTAGCAGTAGCCGCCGTGCTGGCCGTTCGGCACGAGACATGCCCGCAGAGCCCTGACAATCTCGCGTGGATTGAGAGCGGTGCTCGGCCTGCAAAGGGCCGCGGCCAGATCCTCTTGATCGAGAGAGCGGGTGCGCAGATCCGAGGAATCGCCCATGACGAGTTGTCCCCGGGCGTCCCACTGGATTCTGATCCCGGCCGTGTGCCGAAGCCGGACCTTGAGTGCCCGCAGCAGCAACGCTTCCTGCGGGTGTTCCTGCTTCCAGAGACGGACAGCGCCCTGATGCGCCCGGATCCGCAATAGCTTGCGAAGAGCGAGAAGAAGTGCGAGATCGTCGGTCGCAAGCAGCGTCGTGATCGGATCGACGGCGAATCCGGGGCGTCCGAGACACGCAAAGAGACCCTTCACCAGGAATGCGAGATGGGATTTTCCATTTGTGTCGGGGCGCACCCACAGAAGGAGTGAGACCTCCCAGTCCGCGATCTCTTCGACGACATCTCTGAATGGGCGATCGAATCCGAAGCGCCAGCGTGACCGAGCGGCCTGCAGGAAAGCCAGAATGTAGTCGCGGCAGTAAGCTGCGAGGATCTCGCGACCGGGTGGGCACGATCCGAGAGAGTTCGATTGGTCGCCGAGCAAGGTCCGGAGACCCAGGAGACCACGGAGATCCCTCTCGGATGGCGCGTTGGCTTCCGTCACGCGTTGGCGGATGGGCGTCGCCTGTCGGCTGCTGCGGGAGACGGAACTCGCGCTTCGCGAGATTGCCGCGGAGATCGGCTATCAAGATACCGCCGCCTTCGGCCGCGCATTCAAGGCGCGCGTCGGCCAGAGTCCCTCCCCATGGCGGCAGGAGACACGTCTGAGATCGAACACCTTTCCCGCCGCATAGCCACGGCATCGGCGCCGAATGCCGCAGGGTGCGCGGCCGGCAATTCAAGACCGCCGGCCAGCCGAAAACCGACTCGCGCTCAATGGCTTAGAAATTGCTGGCGGACTTCTCATTCGGGATGCCGTCGATCGGGCATTCGTCAGTCCCTGCGGTCGGG
>CAZNRY010000255.1:0-3633 GCA_964575675.1 uncultured bacterium | reverse complement strand
CGGAAGAATTGAAAAAAGAGCAGGAAGAACTCGCGCTGCTGGCGCGGCGCCTGAGGCTGATTTACCTGGCGGTAACTTGCGCGGTGCTGTGCGCGCTGTTCGTGGGTCTGCTGATCGCGGTGGCATTTGTTGACGCCTTCATGTCGCTCAATCTCGCCAAGCTGGTCGGCGTGTTGTTCGCGCTGGCCATGTTGTCGTTCATCAGCTCACTCATCGTCTTCCTGCGCGAAATTTTTCTCGCGGTCACCAGCACCCGCAGGACAATACATTAATCGGTAGTCAGGACGCCTGCGTGGCCCTGGCGCGCTCTTCGATTCTGTTGTCCTCGAGGCTTTCGACCTCAAGCTTTGCCGGACCGTTTGAGACCGCGTCAGCGGTCCTGCGTCGCGAGGATGCCGCCGTCCCGGGAACCGGGACGCGGACGGTCCGATAGCTGCTTGCCCCCCGGCTCTCACTCCGGCAATGCGGGAAATGTCCTGGGGCTCGCGACGTCCAGTTCGCGCGATCGAATGCGAAACGGTCTAGTTCTTGCCGTCCCGCCCTACCACCGATAGTGGGCGAACGCCTTGTTGGCTTCGGCCATGCGGTGGGTGTCGTCGCGCTTCTTGATCGCCCCTCCGTCGTTCTTGGCAGCCGCCATGAACTCCGCGGCGATCTTCTCCTTCATTGAATGATCAGGCCGCGCCTTCGCGTACTGGATCAGCCAGCGGATCGCAAGCGCGGTCCGCCTCTCGGGCTTGATCTCGACGGGGACCTGATAGGTCGCGCCGCCGACGCGCCGGCTCTTCACTTCCAGGTTCGGCTTCACGTTGTTCATCGCCTGCTTCATGGCAGAAAGCCCATCCTGGCCCGACTTCTTCTCAATGATCTCCAGAGCGTCGTAGAGGATCCCCTCCGCGGTGCTCCGCTTGCCTTTCTTCATCAGGCAATTCACGAAACGAGTGACGAGGATGTTGCCGAACTTGGGGTCCGGAACGAGTACACGACGAGTTATGGTCCCTCTTCTTGGCATGATTTCCCCGTCCTACTTCTTCTTCCGCTTCGTGCCGTACTTCGAGCGGCTCCGGTTACGGTTTTCGACGCCGCTCGTATCGAGGGTGCCGCGGATAATGTGATAGCGCACGCCCGGCAGGTCTTTCACGCGACCCCCGCGAATCAGCACAATGGAGTGCTCCTGGAGGTTGTGTCCTTCGCCGGGGATATAGGCCGTGACCTCGATGTTGTTGGTCAACCGCACGCGCGCGACCTTCCGGAGCGCCGAGTTCGGTTTCTTCGGCGTCGCGGTGTAGACGCGGGTACAGAATCCCCGCTTCTGCGGGCATCCCTTCAGGGCCGGCGCAGAAGTCCTCTTCTTGATCTCGGCCCTTCCCTTACGGATCAACTGACTGAGCGTAGGCACCTTCGATCCAACCTTCCTTTTGCGAATCGCCTCCCTGCAGGGAGACGGCACAGAAATTTGAGTCTACGGACCCGAGCGGCGATCGTCAACGGGTAAGCGCGCGCTCCGCGTGAAACCGCGAATGCCGCAACTCATTACTCTACGCACTTTTAACTGGCTCCTCGTCCGGCAGCACCGGGAGATCTTCCTCCTCGTCGTCCAGCAGGTCGAGGGGTTGGGTCCTGATGCTGCGGTACTCGAGCAAACCGGTTCCGGCCGGAATCAGGTGGCCGATCGCCACGTTCTCCTTCAGCCCCTTGAGCGGGTCGACGCTGCCCATGATCGACGCCTCGGTCAGGATCCGGGTCGTCTCCTGGAATGACGCCGCCGAGACGAAGCTGCGCGTCGAGAGCGACGCCTTCGTGATCCCCAGCAAGAGGGGCAGATGGGTGGCCGGCTTCCCTCCCTCGGCGCGGATTCTCTCGAGCTCCTCGCGCAACATGACCTTGTCGACGTGCTCGCCCGAGAGGAAGCTCGTGTCGCCCGGATCGTCGATTGTCACCTTCTGGAGCATCTGACGGACGATCACCTCGATGTGCTTGTCGTCGATGCGCACGCCCTGGATCCGGTAAACCTCCTGGATCTGGTCGACCAGATATTCCTGAACCTCTTTGATCCCCTTGACCTTCAGGATGTCGTGGGGATTGATCGGTCCTTCGGTCAGCCGGTCGCCGGCGCGCACCTCGTAGCCGTCCTGCACGTAGAGATGGCGGCCCTGCGGGATTTGGTATTCGCGCGACTCGCCGTTCTCTCCCTCGACCCTGACCTTCTTCATGCCGCGGGTGACCTTGCCCAGATGGACGATGCCGTCGATCTCGCCGATCACGGCCGCATCCTTGGGCTTCCTCGCCTCGAAGAGCTCGGACACGCGCGGGAGGCCGCCCGTGATGTCGCGCGTCTTCGACGACTCGCGCCGGATCTTCGCCAGCACCTCGCCCCGGCGGACCGGCTGCCCCTCGCGCACGAGAAGCATCGATCCGGTCGGCAGAGCGTGCGAGGCGATCTGGTTTCCGCCCGCGTCCAGAACCGCCACCGAGGGCATCAATCGCTTTTCTTTGTCCTCAACGATGACCGGGACCCGCTTGCGACTCGTCTCGTCGATCTCGTCGCGAAGGGTGACCTTTTCTTTGATGTCGACGAGATGGGCGGTTCCTTCCTCGGTCGTGACGATCGGGACGTTGTAGGTGTCCCACTCGAAAAGGACCTGCCCCGTCCTCACCTCGGAATCGGAGGCGTGGTAGATGGTCGTTCCATAACGCGGCGTGTAGCGGTCCACGACACCCCGATAGCGGTAGAGCGGCTTGCCCGGCGTCACCTTCTCGCCGTCGGCGACGAGGAGCAGGTGGCCGCGCTCGAGCTCACGAGACTCGAGCTCGGTGCCCTGCTTGTCGACGATCAGGAGGCGGGCGTAACCCACCCTCTCCGAGACGTCGGAAACCTGGTGAACCTTCTCGTGAGTCTCGGGATCCTCGACCTCGACCGTCTCGATAGCCGCGGGGACCCGGACGATCCCGTCCTGCTCGGCCACACGGGTCGAATAGGCCCGAGCGCGCAGAACCAACTCGCCGCGGTGCCCCACGTTCACGAACTTGTCGTCGTCGCGCCGGACCGTGGTGAGGGTTGGATACTCGAGGATTCCGTCGCTGGCGGCCGTGACGGTCGACTGTTCGACGATGACGCTCGCCGTCCCTCCGATGTGGAAGGTCCGTAGGGTCAACTGGGTGCCCGGCTCGCCGATCGACTGCGCCGCGATCACCCCCACCGCCTCGCCGATGTCGACGAGGTGCCCGGTCGAAAGGTCGCGCCCGTAGCAACTCGCGCAGACCCCTCGCTTCGACTCGCAGGTCAGCACGGAGCGGATCTTCACGCGATCCACGCCGGCCGCCTCGAGGAACTCCGCCTCGCGCTCGCCGATTATCTGTCCCTCGGGGATGATGATCTGGCTCGCCCGGCGGTCCCACACGTCCTCCGCGGTCACCCGGCCGAGGACGCGGTCGACGAGCGGCTCGACGACCTCTTCTCCGTCCTTCAACGCGCCCTTCTCGAGACCCAGGATGGTTCCGCAGTCCTCCTCGCTGATGATCGCGTCCTTCCCGACCTCCACGAGGCCGCGGGTGAGATTTCCTGCGTCGGCGGTCTTGAGCGCCGGTTCGGCAAGTCCCTTTCGGGCGCCGTGCCTCCGTCTGAATGACCCC
>CAZNRY010000254.1:0-3743 GCA_964575675.1 uncultured bacterium | reverse complement strand
AGGCATGGCATACTATGTCCTGACGCACCTAGAGCGCATGGCGGGCAATCGCAGGAAAGCTGCGCACCTGCTCAAGATCGAGTATGCGGTGCTCGCTCAAGTTGGTAACTTCAGCTCGACTCGTGGGGATGGATCTACAGCGCGAAAAGTCAAACGCGGTCAGGTTTTGCAGGAACTGAGCTGTGCAGAGCGCGCATGGCTTGAACACACCATCCGGAGCCTGATTCGACGCCTTGGTGAGGTTGAGTCCGGTGCGGCCCTGAAGGCGATTACGATGCAGGATCTGCCCAACCTATAGTAGTCAGTCAATTCATTGCGGATTCGGGAGGTGAACGCCTTTTCGTGAGGTGTCCGGCTTGGCGAAGGCCTCTCGACATCAAGCCGAGGCGACTCTGAAAGCTCTCGGGGAGACTGAATTCCGTGTCGCTCTGGATGTCCTTGAGTTCCTCCGTTCGAAGAAGTGCGATGCCGCCACGCGGGAGATTCTCGAAGGTCCCGTGCTCGCTCGCGGCATCAACGTCGCCCTCGCCGACTTCCGGAAGGGAAGAATGCCGCGTTTCACGGCGTGGGAGAGGGTGAAGCAGCGTCATCGCTGACGCGTTCCCTCCATACTGGTGCGGAGGGATGATCTGCGCCCCCCTCGATGCCACGATGCACCTCGCGGCGGTACTCTTCCAAGCGACATATCTGCAGCGAATTGGTCGGACGGTCGAGCAGGAGTTCGGTGGCGGCGATGAGGCGTTTCACGCTGAGCCCCACGACTCCGGGAATCCGGTCACTAAGATGGGTTGACACCGTGCCCGACGCTCCCGCGGTAAGCATCGTCACCGCGCGAACCCGGAACTCGGCGCACATGCGCGACGCGCTCGTGGCGACGCGGGGGGCGAGAGGCGCACTTGGGTCCGACACGCCAACCTCCACTCCGTCAGCTGGCCGCGATCCGCCGCCTTCGCCCTTGACCCTCCTCGCGGAGTTGTCGTCTCCTCGCATCATGCTGCCGGCTCCTAGAGATTCCGACAACACGCCTAAGGGGAAGCGGGATCCTGTCTTGGCGTTCCTCAAATTCGGCACGAAACTGCACATGGACGAGTTCGTGCGAGAAGGCCACCTCTTCATGCGGCCTCTGGCCGAATTCGTCGCAATGGAGCAGGACACTCTCCGGGGGGACAAGCACGAGGGCCTGACGTCTATTCTGCAAGCGGACGGCTGCGAGCTTAGTTGCACCGACGTGAATGGAATTTGGCGTCCAGTGGGGAAGATCGTCGGTCCGGTGGGTCATCGGGATCCTGGCGCGCTGAATTCGAACGTATTCTGTATGTATGCCCTGCGGGGCAGTCGAGTCACTTCCTGGGTCGATCCGAGAAACCGTGGCTTCGGCGATGCCTTCGTGATCCTCATGGACGGCGACGAGTTCCTGCGGCGTGTCCGCACGGCTGCGGAGCGGGAAGGGATCCCGCTTGACTGGGGACCGGTGGAATACGTCGATCCTCTGACGTACTCCGGGCGGATGGGCCCGTTCCGCAAGCTCTCCACCCATGCCTACCAGTCCGAATTCCGGCTCGTCATCAAACCCGGAACCGGCCAGCTCTTCTCGCTGTGGGTCGGCAGCCTGAAGGATATCGCCATCGTTGGTCCGAGCGATGAGGTCAATGATCGGTTCCGCTTTAAGGACGGCCGGTTGAGTTTTCGAAATATCTGACGCACTGCCTGCCGTTCGTGTCAACCTGCCGAAGGACCCTCCGCACCCGGTGGTCGGGTACAAGCAGCGAGATCGGTACTGGCGCCAGATGTTCGATGCGCCGACGGGCGCCCTGGGTATCCGTGCGGCGATCGAGGTACTCTACGATCCGACTGGGTCAGGTTCCCACCGGCGACCTACGCCACAAGCGCTGCAAGGATGCGCGCACGCTTCGCTTCAGAGATCGGTTCGGCGAAATCTGTTTCAAGGATCGCGGACGCGAAGTCGGCTGAGCCGTCGCTGTTCGTCGGACACGCCCAGACGATTTGCTGTCCCCCCACCACGAGAGGAGCAAGGTAGTAAGTGTTGCCGTCGTCGGGATTGGCGTACGCCGTGAGGGTTGGGCCTGTCATGTCGCTGGTGGTGAATGAAGCGGCGGATCGATCAGGCTCACGGCCGTTTGAGCGTCGTGTCGTGATCGCCGAATACCCGGAGGTAAAGGGTGTCCTCGTGGACTTGGAACGTGAGGCGGTACTTCATCGTCACGCTCGCCTCCCAGATGTCCAGGGTGCCTTGGATCCGTTTGGCCCGCAGGCTTGGGTGGAACGGTTTTCCGCCCTCCTTGACGGCCAAGAGGCGGATCGTCTTGTCCGCGCGTGCCCGGACCTCCTTCGGGAGGGTGCGGTAGCAGGCCGCGAAGGTCTCGGAGAAGACAACCCTCATACGGCACGGGATCGCTTCGTCTTGAGGGCGCGGATCGCGACGTCGGCGGAGGCAGCCTCGGTCGTGTGGCCGGCACGGAAGTCCGCGTCCGTTTGCGCCTCCAGCGCGCGCCAACGCGGACTCCAAAACCAAGCCTGGGCAGGGTCGATCTCTGCGACGACCGTGATGAGGATCCCTTGCGGGGTCGCCTCGACCGCGACCGTCTGCCCTTCTTCGAGCGGGTAGCTCCTGCGGACCTCTTCCGGGATCGTCACCTGAAACTTCCGACGGATTCGAGCCTTCGTGGCCATCTCGATCTCCTTGAGAGAACTTGTCATGGTTGGATAGTTAGAAAATCGTACTATCAGACTAGCGTACTCACTGGAACGTGTCAAGGGAGGTTCCTGCCCGGGTGGTCCGCCGGAGCGTTGTTGGGAGTTTGTGCGTGAAGAAATACCCCTGTGCACGGTCGATTGTAGGGGGTGGGATTCGAGGAACCGAGTGTGAGGCTCCGAAGGGTCACCGCGCTCGGTACTCGGTGACAAGCCGAAGAACAAGTGCTGGTTGTATGTTTTCGATGTGTTGAGAATGGCATTGGCGGTTCAGAGAATCCTCCAAGACCCAATCACCGATGTCCTGGGCAAGGATCTGTGTATGAAGTCCTCAGATTCTGCGATCGGGTTTCGACTCCGGCACCACGCGAAGGAAATTCAGGGGAATCTCAGATCCGGACCGGATGTTGAAGACGATGCTAAAGACATCCCTCGAAGCCGTCGCGAACGATTCTGTCGCGGGCTTCAGCTTTTTCTGGATCCACTCCCCGTCCGGTGGTTTGCCATTGGCGTCCGGTGGATACAGCAAATACACCTCAAACAGCCGATCATCCTCAGCAGGCTTCTGACTGATCGTCACTGGATGAGGCAGGGAGATCCGCATGAGCCGCGGCGTGGCGTACTTGCCTTCGTCCATCACCGAGGTTCTTCGGCCCTACTCCTGCGCGACATCGCAGTAGACCAGCAGAAACGCCATCGGATGTGATTCGAGCTGCAGGGGTCCAGGAGAGCAAGTCCGGATTTCCTAGAAGACACGAGCGGTGTGAATCGCAATAGCCATGGCGGAGATGTGCATGATGGCGTCGATTCGGCTCACTCCCGGGTGCCCATCATGGTATTGATGATACTGCTGCAGCAGAATGACCGCGCTGATGACTCCGTGATCCTTCTCGAAAACGGCGTTTCGCAACAGAGCGCGATATATCGCCGTTGCGTCAAGGCCATTCTCCGGACTGGTCTGGCCGGCCAAGTACGCGCTAACCCTAATCCGTCAAAAATCTGAGGCCTTTGGGAGGGTCGCTTGAGATTTC
>CAZNRY010000253.1:0-3776 GCA_964575675.1 uncultured bacterium | reverse complement strand
GAAGGAGGGAGCACCATGACCCCGAAGAAGACCAAGAAGGCCGCCAGCAAGAAGCAGGCTGCCGAGAAGCACAGCGAGACGACTGTGGCGGGGGATCCCGCCGGAGCGCAGGTCGAGAAGCCGGTCGCGATGATCATTGAGGGCGCCGCACCCACCGACGGGACGGACGGATCGGAGATCGTGGTCTTCGCCTTCAGGCTGACCCGAGGGGAGCGAGACGAGATCCACGCCGCCACTGGATCCGCCAAGGCATCGAAGTTCATCCGGACGCTCGCCCTGGCGGGAGCACGGGGGGACATGAAGGCGGTGCAGGAGGCCATCGACGAGGTGCAGGCGACCAGCAAGTAGCCTCGCCCACGATCGAGCAGACAGCCCCGGCCACGCCGGGGTTGTCGTTGCATGGGTTTTCCACACCCCCAGCTTCATCGCTCTCCCCCCACAGGATTCACAACGGCTGCCCCCGTGACTGCGTCCACTTCACGCCAGACGGCGACCGCATCTCTGACTTGGGCAACCAATGCGTGGAGTCTCCGGGCTCGTTCGTCATCTCTCTCCGCGAGCTCAACCGCGGGGCGTAGGTCGTACCGCAAGATCGCAAGTGCTTCATCGACCAGCATCCCCGCTTCGTTGTCACTACGACGGCTTACAGGCGACATCGGCGCCGATCTCCTTCCCTCTCCCTTTCGGTGGTGGTCCGGAGACCTGACTTGCCCGATAGGTCTCGGCAAGGGCGTGGAGGCGATCGGCGGTCGTGGCATCGTAAACAGCCTCTCCAGGGCCAGTCGGGTAGACGATGGCGCGGATTGCTCGAACGCGCTCGGGATGCCCCCTCGCCAGTTCCTCCAGCCCACAAAGGACCTCGTAGCACCCGTTCCGAAACCCCTCCTTCTCACGCCGCGCCTGCTGTGCTTCCTCTTGGGCGCGCTTCCATTCCGCATTCCGCTCGGCGGCCTCACGATCTGCAGAAGCCTGCTCCTGAAGTTGGCGCGCTGTCTCCGGATCTGGCACTGCCGGTTGAGGTGCTTCGTTCGGCCGTTCGACGGCGTCGCGGACGATGCTGTCCACCTGGCGTCCACGCTCACTTTCGGGAGATCTCTCGATCGGTTTCTCGAACTCTGACCGCGCCGACAAGTCCAACGCAGGGGGACTGGCCACTTGGCTTGGGCCCTCGGTAGGCTCGCGATCTATGTCCCCCAGGAAGACGCCGTAGGGGCTATCGTCCTGGTCTCCGGAGTCACGCAGGATCTTTCGCAGGTACGCAATCGGCTGCTTAATCTCCCCCGCTTCCCAGCGCGGGAGGACCTCGCGCTCGATCACTTCCAGCACCCCTCCGACGATCCCTTCTGCGTCGAAGTGAAGGAGCATCGGTCTGAGCGTCTCTTCCACGCGCCATTCCTGGGCGTGACCCACTCGTCGGAGAAGCTCCGCGGCGGCGTCGGCTTCCTCCGGGTCTGAGAGGGGGAGGGGGCGTCTCGGATCTCTGCCCTCCTCAATGTTCTGAGAGAATTGAAGGGGAGCGTACGCGGGCTCAGGCGCGAGCGGAGCGAGCGATGAGCCTACGCCTGCTTCTATGCCCTTCGTTAAGACGTTAAGACGTAAAGACGTCCTCTCGGAAGGATGGTCACGCACCCCCGCATCGTCTTGATTTGCGAACGAGTTGCTGGACACCCCCGTACGCGCCCGAGAATGGTCATCGGTTGCGCACGGAACGGTCAGTGGTCGGTCGTCGAGGATCCCCGCCGCCTTCACCCAGACCGACGGATCCGTGGCCCAGGCTGGGGTGACTTGTAGGGCCCGGCCTCGACGCCGCACCGGGATCCGCAGCAGACCAAGCTGGACACCAAGATTGATCGCTCGGCGAAAGGAGACTTCGCTGCGGCCTTGGCGGTCGGCGTGATTGGGGCGTTGCCTCGCACGTTTCGCCAAGAGGGCCGGGAGGAGGGGCAGGCTCTTGCGAGTGCCCAGCATCGGATCGCGGGCGTTCCGGTTCGGCCAGGGCATGCCTCGGACGACGACGCGGTGTAGAAGATCGAGGATCTCCTGGAGTGCAGGCGGCAGGCACCGGAAATCAATGCCAGCCTCACGCGCGCTCTTCCGCCAGCTTCGTACCGCCATCAGGCACTCCACCCGTACCGTGCGCAGTGGTCGACACGCTCAAGTGGGATGCCCGGCGAGATCAAATGAAAACGGCGCAGTGGTTCGGCTGCCGGAGCAACTCCCACATGCGCCTTCCACTTCGTGGCCGGGACGCAGTCTGGATATTTCGAGGACGAGTCGTCGGTATGATGACCCTTCCCCGACCGCTAAGATAGTGGGGACTCCAGCGTCTGTCAATCTTCTGGTGCATCGGGTGCTCCGGTGCCTGCGCGAGGGTCTGGTATCGCGGCACCGCTGGTCTGACGGCACCCCGTCGCACGTGCGCCTCTCCGTGGCCCGGGAAGGACCAACGATTCCTCAATCGTCATGAGACACGGGAGCCCGGCCTTTATGTCGATGCGGGCGATGGATCCGGTACCGATTCGGTCGAAGTAAGCGAAGAGTTCAACAATCTGGCGTTTGAGCGCGAAATCGTCAACCGGCGGGTCCTTCTTCGCCCCGCTTTCTCCGCTGAAGGTAAACGTTCGGACCAGGCGGGTACGGGGTCCGGACACGGGTTCCCCGTTCTGAAGGAGGAGTTCCTCGACGCGCCCGAACTGCACCTCTTGGAAGACGTACACAAGCCGTCGGCGAGCGGGGGACAGGGACCCCTTGTTCACCGTCAACACGCCGCTGCCCTCGCAATTGCGGGTGAGCGCTTGACGGCCTCTATGTCACGCTTCCGACCAGGTCGCCGCGATCGACCGTCCAGACGCTCCCGACGCGAATCCGGCGATGAACTACGCTCCGAGAGGCGGGGCCTTCTCTTTCGAACCCGAAGTCGGCTCGAGCAGCCCAGCCACCTATGTCTGCCCCTCGTCAGGCTCATGCTGTGAGTTGAGCATGCGGTGGACGTCGGGCGAAGAGGGCCAATGCGTCGGTCCTTCAGGTGAAGCGGTTTCTACTCCCGCAGATGTCCGGTTCCTTCTTGCCTCGCGGAGGATCCGTCGAACCGAGTCTGGCCCAGAAAAACCGAACTTCCGTGCTAACTCCTTGTGAGTCCACTTCCTGGGGTCCGCGTGCCGCAGCTGGAGCAACCTCTCGTTCCTCGCTCGCAGGCTCTCGCGGTATTCCTTGCGGGGCTCGCTCCGTCGTAGTCGCGGAACGTTTGTGAATCCCGCTTCTGGGTGATCCAAGAGGAATAGCGACATCGACACTTCGACAGATATCCACTCGATGATTGTCGCGTGTGTGAGCTCTGAGGGCCGATCCAGAAAAGGGGGATTACCGAGGACGGCATCATGCAGGAGGTACACCACTGTGCGAGCCTCCTTCGCTATTGCGGCCCGGTGCAGAAGCATGATGGCAGCGCTGAGTCTGTCCATCCCCGGGGATTCAGGATCTATGGTTAGCCCCCAAGCGGACAGCTCCTTCGACACGGCCACGAGAACCTGGTTGAGGACACGGTCACCATCGTCTCGTTCGATCACCTTGCCCACGGATCGCTCAGCCCGCAGCCGACTGGCTAGGTCGAGGAGATGCAACACCTGCCTCTCGGACATGTGCTCCTGACGCGCCCGTGCCGCCACTAACTCCGTTCGCTGCGTTCCTGAAAATTCCGGGTCATTCAGGTGACGGGGCCAGGTGCCCAGTATTCCCCCACCGTCCCACCGGTCGGCGCCCCGGGTCACGTAGCGGTT
>CAZNRY010000252.1:0-3790 GCA_964575675.1 uncultured bacterium | reverse complement strand
ATCTTCCCAACACTCTGAAGACAATCGCGTCTCCTGAGCAGATGAGGCATGGCTCCTCCGATTCGAGCAAGTAGGCCAGTGCCTCGCTTTCTCCGGGGTCGAGCTTCTCCAGGTAGATCGGATCGAATCTCCGGCGGAACTCGGAAACGGTCGAGATCGCCACATCGACTTGCGTGATCCGCCCGTCCTCGACATACGGCTCCAGATCAAGCGCCAGAGGGGTCTCCCCCTCATGGTAGTACACAGCCTCTTCCTCGACGACGACCCGGGAAACCAGCACCTCGCATTGCTCGATGAACTTGTCCCAAATCCCTTGATCGAAGAGCTCGATGACCACGTTCGCGTCAAGCAGGAGTAATCTGAATCGCTTCATCTGCCGCTGTCTCTTCGTCGAGGTAGCCCTTTGCTTCCCTTCTCGTGATGCCAAGGTACTCGGCGAATCGGCCGAGCGACATCTCTCCGCCCCGGAGGGCCTTCAATGCAAGGGCGAAATACCGATCTGGTAGCTCGGGTGGATCGTCGCGTCCGCGGCGCTCATAGACACTCGCCAGCGCTTGGTAGTGCGCCAGAATCTGGCGGGTTCTCTCATCGGATACCTTGTAGAGGAATGCGATGTGCCTAACCAGGGCCTCGACCGACACGTCGAACTCGCGCGCAAGGTCGAAGATTGCCTGCCTACTGATTCGCCCATCTTGCATGACGCTCGCGAGAGCACTCTGCAGCGCTTCCCTGGGCATCAGGAGATTCCGCGCGAAGCAAGTCGCCCACTTTTCCTCTTGCTCGCTGGCAGTGTCAGCATCGCCGTTCTTCCTGAACAGCGACCACGTGAGAACATGGAACAGCTCGTGGGCAAGGTCGAAGTTCCTCCGCCAGCGGACGTTCTTGGCGTTCAGTAGAATTGCTGCACCAAAGGTCTCACTCACGGCGCTGGCCGCAGTCCCTGTGGGCTCGAATGACAGGTAGAACACCTTCACACCGCAGACTTCTTCGAGCACACGGAGAAGAGATGTCCCGGGGCGCTCTCCAAGCTGCAGGCGGGTCCGAACGCTGTGCGCGAGACTCTCGGCTTGGGGGTAGCCGAATCCTTGGGGACCGGACTCAGCAAGCGGAAGCCGACACAGCTTTCTATCTTCGCACCACGTCTCCAGGTTGTGGTACTGCTGGCAGAGTCTCAAGAAGGTGGCTTCGATCTCTTCGGCAGCGGGCGACTGCGGCCGCTGCCGCCACAAGACAGTTTCGACAGGGATCGGGCCTTCATCGAGGAAGAATCCGACCGAGCGCCTGTAAGCCCGGGCTAGAGCCTGTAGCTGGGCCATCCTCGGCTCGCGTTTGCCGTTCTCGAACTCGGAGAGCGACGATTGCCCCACTCCGGTACGTTCGGCAACCTCTGCGAGTGTTAGTCCGGACCGGTCGCGGGCGTACTTGAGGCGATCTCCCAGCAACATGGCGACACCTCCCTCCCTTCTATCGGTCAGAAGATTATAGCCCAACAGCCGGGATTTATGTCAAGTTCTCATCTGAAACTCAGAACGACACGTTGGTTCGAGACCTGGGAGGGGCTGTCTTGTCGGTCGTCCCCGGGCTATCCCCACCTCCCACCACGCATCTCATTTCCGAATCCAACCCCCGCTAAGCTGGGAAGGGGTCGCGGCGATGAGCCGTGACCCCATTCCGCTTCTGTCTGACCGCCGTCTCTGATAGGTCCGTCGTCACAGGCGATCGTTAGGGGGACCTCGGGAACCGTGTGGGCCGGACCGAACCCGCCAACACGGTACCGGCAGCAGACCAGATCAAGCTCCCGAGAGAATCCTGCGTACGTGGCAGAGAAGCTCGGGGACGTCCTCCGTCGCAGCGAGCCATACCGCGGCAAGATCTACGCCGAAGTAGTCATGGACCAGCTTGTCGCGCATACCGGCGATATCCTGCCACGGCACCTCCGGATTACGCTGGCGCAAATCCAGAGACAGACACTTGGTGGCTTGGCCGATGATCTGAAGTTCCCTGATGACCGCGTCCTGGACCAGTCGACTCAGCATGAATGCCTGTTGATCAACACCTCGGAGGTGCTCGGCGATGGTTTCAGCCGCATCCCGGATGTGCTCGAGATATCCGGAATCGGCCTCGCGATCACCCGGCTTCATAGAGCACCTGAAGGTCGTGTAGGATTCCGGGGCGCAAGTAAGGGCTAAGAGAGGCTTCCGTCAGCAGATCTACCTTCCTGCCCAGGATGGCGGTCAACTCGCGCTCTAACCTCACGATCGCGATCAGGCTCTTGGGTCGCCGGAAGCGCACCAGGACATCCACGTCACTCCCGGCCGTCGCATCCCCGCGTGCGAAGGAGCCGAAGATGCCGACCATAGCGGCATCGTTTGCGCGACACACCTCGACCAGCTTTGAAGTTTCGATCTCGTTCGCAGCCATGGGGAACCTCAGGCCCGGTTCTGTTGGGCCCTTCTCTCAACCGATTGTGGCTCAGCACCGCCTCCGCTGCAAGAGCTGTGAGTCGCACGTTTTGGGGATAACCAATCGCCTGCCTGTTCCCGCCGGTCCGGTCCATCCGACCACATTGATTCATGAACTGGCAGTTGGACCGGGTGATGATCTCCGTCGACAGATCGCGATCGATTCCGATGGCCACTGAGCGATTCGCCACGGGGGAACTCGGCCGAAGCGCGCTTCATCTGCGATTGGCTTCTCTCGAGTCCTCGTACAAGACGTCGGGGCATATCTCCTGCTCAACGCTGAACGACGACATGGACGGAGTCGACGCCCTCGGTCACGACCGGCGCGGCACGCCCGCTGGTGAGCAGGCGGTCATACATCGGGTCGAAGCCGCTGCCTACCCCGCTCCATCAGCTTTAGGTCGTGGAAGATGCGGGCGAGGCCGTCGTTCCGGCGACGGCTCGCGTGCAGGATGTTCTGCGGCGTCACGCCGAGCGTTGGTTGTGGCGACAAGCGAGAGCAATCGAACACGTCCATGTACTTTGGGGCAGCACACGTCTTCCCTTGGGACCTACTACTTCAAACCCTCCGCTGCCGAGAAGATGCCGCAGGCGTCTGATGCAAAGGCAGCTTCACCGGTTGTTCAACGCGCGATCGGCAGCTTGCGCGATCATCTCGTCCCACTCCGGTACGATCCCTCCGAGGGTCTCGACGAGACAATCGCGAGCGGCGCCGCGGTCCTTGGCGGGACACGCCCGGATCAGCTCGGCGACAGCGTGACAGGCCTCCTCGGCGGGGAAGTCAGGTGCCCAAGCGAGCGGACCGTCCGAGCCGACGTTCTTCGCCTTGTGCAGTCCAAACACGATGCCGCAGCAAATCGTTTCGGCAGCCTTTTGTAGCCCGAGGTCCATTCGCCGCTTCATGTCGGACACGACATCCTCGACGGCTTCTCCAAGAAGGTCCCATGCGGCCTGACTGGGCTCGACGTAGCCCCAGGCCTGTTTGCCGGCGCGACCGTGAAAGGCGTCCATGCCCAGCGACGTCACGGCGTCGAACACGTCCTCGGCCACATCCTCGACCGAGGGTGACGACACCATCTCGACTGCGACCGCTTCAGCCTCGGAGCTGAGATCCGGATGCTCCTCCAGCAGGGCTCGCAGGACTGTGGTAATCTCACTCGGGGTCATGTTGTCCAAGGCGCTCCCCGAGCGGACCGTGGTCCGCTCTCGCCGCCCACCCGTTCGTTTGGGCGCCAGTTTCTTGGCTCGCCTACCCGTCGCCATCGCAGCCCTGCCTTCCTGAGTCGCTCGATGAAGGACGGCTTGCGGGTATGCGCCTGTCGCAGCGC
>CAZNRY010000251.1:0-3798 GCA_964575675.1 uncultured bacterium | reverse complement strand
TGGCCGCGAATCGCCTGTAAGGGAGATCGGCAGGGGAAGATGGGATGTTTAGAGGCGTGTGATTTACGGGCAAGCAGGGGGTGCGGTGTGTAGCGGCAGGTGGGTCAATGCGTTGACTGAATGGCCGGGCGTGCTGGCGCGTCTTCGGGGACGTGGCGCCGGATGGAGGCCCGGACCCGCGATCGAACGTCGCGGGCCCGGGCTGTCGAATCAGTCTTGTGCCTTGCCAGTGGCGGGGTAGTCGAGTAGCTTCGCTGCGGTTTCTACACCTTGAGAACGACGGATATCGGAAGACGTTACTGACGCACATGACTTCCGACGAACACAAGTTTTGGTGATCTGAAGAATGAACTTCACCGTGAAAACGGAAAGGAGACCTGGCCCTCATGACATGGAACCGTTCCCAGATCCGCACTTGGTCCATTGCGACGCTCGTCGCCTTCGTTTTTCCGACTACGCTCATCCCATCGCTCGCTCTCGCCACCCCCATCACCGTACCGGTTGGAACTCTGGTCACTGTCGTCTTCAACGTGGAAGTCAATCCGGCCACGGCAACGGTCGGACAGACTGTCTCCCTCTCCGCTCTGAATCCGGTCGTGATAGACGGGATCACAGTCGTCCAGGCTGGCGCACCCGCCTTGGCCGAAGTGACAGCGTCTGAGGAAAACGGGGCCGTCGGCAAGCCAGCAAAGATTGGCGTGGCTCTTCGACACGTGACGGCAGTGGATGGGACCAACATACCTTTAACGGGTCAGAAAGTGATCGAAGGAGAAAATAAGCAAGCAACATCCCTCGTGGTCACGATTCTCTGTTGCGTGCTCGGCCTTCTGATGAAAGGTGGGCCGGCCACAATTCCTTCCGGATCCCAAGTCGTGGCCACGACAGTCGCTGCCGCGACTGTCAATGTCCCGTGAGGTTGATTGATCTTCATGTGGCGATTACTTAGCTTGCTGATTTGGTTCGGGTCGGGCATTCCCGGTACGAGCGACGACGCGGAGAAGGTACGTATACCCAAGCGGTTCCCTGTGCCAGTCCGATCTACAATGCGTATCGACACGGGAACTGTGCATTCCGGAGACACCCTCTACTTCGCCATAGCCCAGGATTTGCGACAAGGGGAATGTGTCCTGTTCAGAGAAGGGACACCGGTCAAGGCGATGGTAACCGAGGCGCGTCAACCGGGCGTACTTGGTCGACCATCGCTGCTCATCATCGAGATCCTCGGGACGAACGCCTCTGACGGAACAAGGGTTGGTTTGGCGGGATCCATTAGGGCCGAGGGTGAAGACCGGACGATGGAATCTGTCGGCTCGGCGGCTGGGGTTTGCTGTCTAGGTCTCTTCATTCCGGGAGGGAAGAAGGCGGCAGGCAAGGGAATCGGAACCTTGGCGCTTACCCAGCAGGACATTCTCATCTCCTGCCCCGATCAGCACTGATGCTACGACTCTATTTGACGCTCGCAATCTACGGGCAGATGGCGCTAGCCGTCCTCTGCCCCGCAACGGCCCTGGCGGATCTATGTGGGCCCTCCGGTCCACTAACAAACGAGAGGAGTGGCAAGCATGCGGAGGTCTCTCCCTCCTTGTCGCCTGGCCGGTTCATTCTGCAAGGTCTCTTCCTGATCTACCAGAAGGGGTTCGGACCAACGAAGGGCACCAGGTGCCCCATGTATCCCAGTTGTTCAGAATTCTCCCGATTGGCGATCGCTCGTCGTGGGCTTCTGTGGGGGGTCATTGCGACAGCCGACCGGCTCCACCGTTGCGGCCATGATCTCAACTTCTATGATGTGCGGTGGACACGGAAGGGACGTTTTTATGAAGATGATCCTCACTAGCGTCCTCTTTGTTGCTTTAACAACAGCGGCGTTGTCCTCATTGGCCGCTAGCCCTGGAGGGAACCTCCGATTTGCGCGCCAGTTACTCCAAGAAGGCGACTACTACAGATCCATTACCGAATACAAACGCGTGCTCTTCTTTGCGGCACCTGAGAGTGTCGATCTCCGCCATCACGCCATTCTCGGAATCGGTGAGGCCCTCTTCGCTGGCGGCGAGTACGAGCGATCTGGTGAGTGGCTTCACAGCCACCTCAATGAACTTCAGAGTGAAGATGAGCGGCGGGAAGGGGTCCGGCTAATGTCCCGATCGTTCCTTGTTGGCAACGCAGGGCTCCGCCTTCTCGAAGTCATCGACCGCGAGTCTCTGGACCGATCCGACGAGGGGTTCTATAGGGCGCTTGGACTGGCCAATCTTGGTCGGTGGTCTGAATCGGCGGGAGCATTTGACGCCCTTGCCAGCGACCGCATCTACGGTGCCGTTTCCGTCAACTTCGCGACGATTGCAAGAGATGCCGACCGATCTTCGTGGCGGAGTCCCAGGATCGCCGGGCTTCTGGGTCTCGTCCCCGGGCTTGGCTATCTCTACGCGGGCCACAAGCAGACAGCGATAGCCGCTGTCATTGTGAACGCTGTTTTCGCCGGAGCCACAATTCAGGCATTCCGATCGGAGCAGGAAGTCCTTGGAGGCTTTCTCGCGGCATTCACGCTCTCCTGGTACGCTGGGAGCATCTATGGTTCAGTGCAGGGTGCGAGGAGATCCAATAGCCACCTTCAACAGGAGCAATGGAGTCGGTTCCAATACTGAGCGGATCTCCGTATCGTTGGGCCTGGCAAAGGTTGGCAGATGCTGGACGTTCAAATGACATGCCGCGCAAGACGCGTACGGTACTTGGTCAATCAGAACTCGATCTCCGCAATCAGGTGAGCTTCCAGGAAGGTTCCGCCGTCAGGATTGAAGATGTAGCCTTCGCTTGTCTGGTCGTCGTAGCGCGGGAGGACGAACCTTGTGTCACCAGCAAGGGCTAGGTTCTTATTCAGGGGGAAAGACAATCCAGCCTGCGGAGCCAGGAACCAGAATCCGACGGCGTCGGCATCTGTGCCGAAGACCTGCTCGGCCTCCCAGGAGTAACGCCAGGCCAGTCCGCCTCTGCCGACGGTTCCCCCGATGAATGGACGCACCGGGTTAGTCTTGTTTGCCAAGTAGGCAAGCCCCCCAATCTCGAAAGCGACAAGCGCTCCTCCTTCTGTGATCTCGACGGAGCTGCGTCCAATGTCGATTCCCTGATCGCCGTAAACCGCTCGTTGACCTCCCAGAAGCGCAATGTGCAGGCTCCCGCCCAGGTAGAGAGTTTCGTTCAGACCAAAGAATACATCTCCCTTGAAGCTCCCCCCACTTCGCAGGAGGTCATCACCAATGTCGCCAGATGGGGCGCTCAATCCCATCCCTCCCCGCAAAAGGACAGTTGCTTCTGCTTGACCTGGGACGACCACGAAGATGAGGGTGACAAACAGAAGGATCGCAAACGACTGGCGGAAGGACATATCACGCGCACGCCCAAAGGGCCGGGCCTCCGAAGAACGTCTTCCAGGCACCTGAATCCTCCTTTTCTTCCTCGCATCACTCCTACTTCGCGAAATCGCGCAAAGACCCCTGATCCACAGAGTTTCTTTGATGGAATAGCGACCCTCATGGGCATGCTCGCCAACGCTGCTGCTCCACTCCAAGGCAATCCTCCGCACTTATCGGATAGACCTGGCGGCAGGAAGTCTACCGTGGAGCGATTTCGCAATCTACAGCCAAATGCGCGATGTGAGAAGGAGACGTGTTCCCGGACGGAAGGAAGGGATTGAGCGCGGATTAGCGTTGCAGCATTCGGAGGATGCCTCGATCTCCCCCGTGATCACCCGCGCGATCGGACGAAGTGTGAACCAAGGAACCGGTAGGAAGAAGGAGCGGGGATCTA
>CAZNRY010000250.1:0-3897 GCA_964575675.1 uncultured bacterium | reverse complement strand
TCGACGGCGGTCGGCGAGTCATGGGCCATCTACCCCGGCTCCCGCTACGGCCTGAAAGTCCTGCTCGGCGTGACGGCCGTCTACACGGCTGACCTCCAACCGTTCTATCAAAGCGGCCAGGTGAAGGGGATCCTCGGGGGACTCAAGGGGGCGGCCGAGTACGAGAAGTGTATTGCGAAGCTCGGGGACGGGACGGCCGGGATGCGGTCGCAGAAGGTCGTCCACTACGTGATCATCCTTTTCATCGGCATCGGCAACATCGCCTACTGGCTCACGCGCAGGAGATCCGCCTAGATGGACGGCGCAAACATCCTCTGGACCCTCCTCGCGGGGTTCGTGACGCTCGCGATCCTGTCGTTCCTCTATCGGGACAATCCGCTCTACAAGCTCGCCGAGCATGTCGCGGTCGGCGTTTCGGTCGGTTTCCTCGTCGTGACCTACTACAACAACGTCTTCCGGCCGAAGGTCTGGGACAAGATCCTCCACCAGGGGCAGTTTGACTACCTGATCCCGCTCTTCCTCGGACTGATCCTCTTCACGCGCTTCTTCCCCAAGATCGGCTGGGTCAGCCGGTGGGCGCTCGCCTTCTACATCGGCGGCTCCTCGGGCGTCAGCATCCCGTCCACGATCGAGGGACGGGTCCTCGGCCAGGCGGAGGCGACGGTCCGCTCCCTGGTCTCCCTCGACTCGGCTCGCAGCTTCGGGTCGAACCTCGTGAGCTCTATCGACGCGACCTTCCTCGTCGTGGGAACGATCGCCTGTCTTGTTTTCTTCATCTTCTCGGTCGAGCACAAGGGGGGGATCGGCCGTTTCGCCTACTTCGGCCGCCTCTGCATCATGGCCGGTTTCGGCGCTTCGTTCGGCTACACCGTGATGGCGCGAGTTTCGCTCTTGATCGGAAGGATCCAGTTCCTCACGCGCGATGTCGTGGTGGCGCTGAAGGCGTTGTTCTAGACCAGTTTGAGCAGACTTGAGAAGCTCGCCTCGCGCATCCACTCGGCCCGGCTATTCTCCCCGGGGCGCCGGACCTCGCGGCGCGCGGGCTCGCTTCTCAGCCGAAGTCAAACTGGTCTAGCTGGGGGTCTTCCGTGGACCATGACGGGCGTTGCTTCAGCGGCGCTTGCCGGCCTTCCGCGCGGTCCGGGGCCTCGGCCTCGCCTCCGAGTGCTTGGCCTCGTCGATCATCCCCAGCCGCTCCATGCGGTAGCGAAACTGACCCCTGCCCATCCCGAGCGACGCGGCGGCCGCGCTGACGTTGCCCTCGTTCCGCTCGAAGGCCTGCTCCAGCGCAGCCCGCTCGATCTCGTCGAAGGTGACCCGCTCGGGGATCTCCAAGCGGAGTTTCGCGCCCGGCCCGCGCGTTGCGCGCACGACCCTGCGGTCGCCGAGAGGCTCCGGCAGGTCGGCCGCAGCGACCTCGTCCCTCTCTCCCGCGAGCAGGACGACCCGCTCGCAGAGGTTCACGATCTCCCGCACGTTGCCAGGCCAAGCGTGTTTCTCGAGAAGCTGCAGCGCCTCGGGACTCCAGACGAGATGCCCCCGCCCCTGCCGCACCGCGAATTCATGAAGGAAGTGCTCGAGCAAGAGCCGCGCGTCGCCCGGACGCTCGCGCAAGGGAGGAATCCGAACCGAGACGACGTGCAGCCGGTGGTAGAGGTCGGTGCGGAACCTGCCCGAGCGGACCTCCTCCTCCAGGTTCTTCTGCGTCGCGGCCAGGACGCGCACATCGACCTCGCGCTCCTCGATTCCCCCGACACGGCGATAGCGGCCCGAGTCGAGGAACTTCAACACCTTCGCCTGCACGGTTGGATCGGTCTCGCCCACCTCGTCGAGGAAGAAGCTCCCCCCATCTGCCAGCTCGAGCAACCCAGGCTTCGCCGACTGTGCGTGCGTGAACGCCCCCTTCTCGTGGCCGAAGAGCTCGGACTCCAAAAGCTGGCCCGGGAGCGAGGCGCAGTTCACCTCAACAAATGGACCCGCGGAGCGCGGACTCCGCCTGTGAATCGCGCGCGAGATGAGGCCCTTTCCGGTTCCCGTCTCTCCCTGGATCAGGACGACGGTGCTCGGGCTAAGAGCCGCGCGGGCGGCCAGATCGCATGCTTCCAGGAATGCCGGAGCGGCTCCGATTATGTCACGGAAATCGGGAATCTCGCGGCTCTGCCGCCGCTGCCGTTCAAGGAGGGCGCGGTGCGATCGCAGGGCGGCTCGGAAGACTCGGCGGACTTCGTCGGCATCGACCGGCAGGACAAACCAGTGGCGCACGCCGAGACGCGCAAGCTCGACCGGGACCGGCGCCTTGGGATCTCCGGCCACGAGGAAGAGCTGACAGGCCGGGTACGCGCGCTTGAACTGCTCGAGGGATGTCGGGACGACTCCCTTCGATCGCAGATCCGCGAGGAGCCAGTCTGGGCGGATTGGCGGGAACTCCTCCGGCGGACTCGGCAGGCTCATCAACGTCCGGACCTGGGTTCCCGATCCGGCGACCACGCCCATCACGATCTCGGCGAGCCGCGGATCGTTGCCGACCACCCAGAATCCGGGCGAGTCGGCTGCGGATCTCTCAGGAGACGGCAACGGTCGGGCCCTGCGAGACCCGCACGCGCGCGGGGCGCAACAGCTGGCCGCGGAAAACGTAGCCCGGTTGAAGAGTCTCGATGATCGTCCCCTCGGGGTGCTCCTCGGATGGGGAGCCGGCCAAGGCTTCGTGGATGTGCGGGTCGAAGACCGTCCCGGCCGCCGTGTCCTGCCTCTCCAGACCCGCGGCCATCAAGGATTCCTCGAGCCGCGCGAGGATCAAGAGGAGACCCTCGGCCTCGGGGCTCGGCGGATTCGAGGCGTGCGCCTCGCGCGCGCGGGAGAGATCGTCGAGAACGGGTATCAGGCTGGTCACTAGTTCCCCTTTCGCCCTGATATCCCAATCGGCACGTTCGCGGAGGATCCTCTTCCGATAGTTCGCGAACTCGGCCTGCATTCTCTGTAACTGCAGGAGGTACCCCTCGTCCTCCTCGGTCAGGACGGGCAGGATCGCATCGGACGGAACCTGGACAGGCTGGTCGATGCCCACCCCTTCCCCGGCCGGGGGCGGCGTATTCTCCGTTGCGCCGAAGCCTTCAGGCATTGCTTCCCGAAGCGGGGTCTCCGCCCTTCTCTTCTTCCACCTTCTTTTCATTCTCTGCCGCCATTGGTTCCTTCTGCTGCTCGTCGAGGTAGTTCAGGCGCAGCGTCGTCAGCACCTGCCGCAAGAACGTCTCCTCATCCTTCGAGAGGTTGCCGCGGGTCTTCTCATCGAGCATGCCCAACAAGTCGATCGTGAAGCGGGCCGCATCGAGATTCCGCTCGAGCTTGCCCGTCCCGGGATTAACGAACTTGCCCATGTAGATCATCGCCCCGTACTGCTGCTGGGCGACGAATGCCCGGAACAGATCCCCCATGTCCACCTCGACCTGGTCTTCCATCGCCGCCCCCTAGTTCGTCTTTCCCTTGTCCTCGTCGACGACCTCGTAGTCGGCCTCGACCGGGCCGCCGCCGGCTTGTCCGCCGGCGCCTCCCGCGCCCCCTTGTTCATCCGCCTGCGTCGGGCCGCCGGATTGCTTGTACATCTCGGCCGCCAGCTCGTGGAGCTCTTTTTGCATCGCCTCCATCGCGCTCCGGATCGGTCCCGGACTCTCGGAGGAGAGGCTCTCTTTCACGCGCGATATCGCCTGCTCAATGCGACCGCGACGATCGGCGTCCACCTTGTCGCCCCACTCCTTGAGGTTCTTCTCCGTCTCGTAGACCGTGTTCTCGGCCTGGTTGCGCGCGTCGATCAGCTCCCGCCGCGACTTGTCCTCGCTCGCATGCTGCTCAGCGTCCCGAACCATCTTCTGGTTCTCGGACTCCGTGAGCCCCGACCCCGAC
>CAZNRY010000249.1:0-3922 GCA_964575675.1 uncultured bacterium | reverse complement strand
GACCAGTGGGTGTCCTTCACATCCAACCGTCCTGGTATGGATCGATGGCCGCATTCAATGCATTTGATAGGTTCCTTCGCTCCTGGCTGATCAGCAAGGATGTGAAGCGCCTCGCGACTGCTCATCTTAGCGAATCGGACCGCGCGCGACGGCTCGGCCCACTGCTCGTCTCTCTCGCATCAGGGGTCAATCACGCACTCGCTTTGGATCAACATGAGTCACGGCTCGGAGCCTCGAGAGGATCCGCACCGAGCCCCGTCGCACTTCGCATGAACCCACGGACATACCAGGTCTTCTACAAACGGCTAGAGGTCGATGTCACCGCGACCCAGTGTCGCCTCCTCATGGTCCTCGCCCGCTCGCCGGAGACCCTGATTCCACATGACGAACTCATAGACGAAGCGAGCAAGGATGCCGGTGACTTCGAAGGCAGCCCGGCGGTGTGGGCGAAGAACCACAAATTGAATCTGATGAACCGGCTTCGCCACCTTGTTGGTCGACAAGGCATCACGAAGAACGAGATCGACAGTCTCATTGTCGCCCGAAAGGGCTGTCTGATGCTGAACCTCCCACCGGAACAGATCGCACTCAAGTAGCCCCAGTCGACCGCGACTTCCTGAGGTGCAAGGCTCACTGACCCCAGCTTTCGCCCCACTCCCTCGATTTAGACCGATCCAAGACCGTTATAAGACCAGCCGCTAGACGACGGTTCCACTCACTTCCTCCTAGCGTTCCGTCCGAAAGGAGGGATCTGCCATGGATGCGAAATGGCGCTGCAGGAAGTGCAAGACACTATTGGGAACCACCTGCGGAATCCGGATGCACGTCCGGTACAAGGAAACGCAGTACATCGTAGACGGCGGCGATTACTGCGTGATCGCCGTGTGTCGCAACTGCTCAACAGTGAACGAATGGAGCAGCACTGAAGAGCAGCCGCGGTCACATGTGTCCACCTGCTAGCTAGCA
The DNA here is from genome assembly GCA_964575675.1 of uncultured bacterium. Classification (GTDB taxonomy): domain Bacteria; phylum Eisenbacteria; class RBG-16-71-46; order CAIMUX01; family VGJL01; genus CAZNRY01. The sequence continues at coordinate 2,956 of CAZNRY010000249.1, read as the reverse complement.
AACCGTCACAGAACCTAGAGGCGCTTGACGCCCCAATAGGCCACTGAGAGGTGCCAAGACGCCCGGCCAGAGAGGTCGGGCGTCTTGGACAGCCTTCACAAGAACCACTACGAGGGCTTCGACCCGTTTGCGGTGCGGCTCGCAGAGAGGATAGCGCGTCAGCTCGCTGGGCGCTTCGGCCTTAACCAGGAGGACCGCTTGGACATCCAGCAGGAGTTGATGATCGTCTTTTGGAGGAGTCGTCCACGTTACGACCCGAGCCGAGGCTCCGAGGAGGCCTACATCACGCGAGTATTCCGCAATCAGGCGCGGAAGATCATCGAATGGCAAAAGGCCAGATGCCGTGACTATAGCCTCCGTGCAGGTTCGCTTCAGGACCCTGTTGCTATCGATGCTGATGGGAATGAGATCGAGCGTGGCGAAACGTTCGATGTCGTGGACTACCTCCAACAGACAAGCGGCCGAATTGATTCGGAGGAGCAAGCGGCCCTTGTGACCGACATGGACCGGGCCACTCGGGCACTACCGCCGAGACTGCGGGCCATCGGCTCAATCCTTGGGAAGGGCCTAAGTGATGTCGAAGCCGCCCGCCAGCTCGGGATCTCCCGGACGACGTTCTACAAGCGCCACAAGGAGCTCCAGCAACGATTCGAACAGGCTGGGCTTGACGACTACCTGAAATAGGTCCGGACACTTCGCGAGACGTTCCGGTAGGTAGCTAGTGGGGGCAGTCACGGATCTACGGGACGGCCCAGACTAGAGGAAGGAGAACGACCTTGAAATCACAGAGCAAGGAACGCGGATCGGCATATCGCTACACGTTCAGTGAAGCCATCCCACCCAAGGACGCGAGAGAGGCCCTGCTGCTGGCCACCATGGCGGCGGAGAGCCTTCATGGTCGGTCAGGGGTTCATCTCGATGCATCGTTCCATCTCGACGAGGCAAGACGAACCTGCGTGGTCGACGCGGGCACGGATGTCGGGCGCGACATCGCGAGGATCTTCACCGGGTATCTGAGCCGGGAGTTCGGAGAGGGGGCCTTCCGGGTCGAACGGACCGAGGCAGTCACGGGTGCCGGACAGAGGACCTAATGGTTATGCACCCTGCGATGCGAGGAGCCGTCGAACCGTCACGGACCCACCGGGGGTACGACGGTTACAGCAAAGAGGTAGACGGATGATGTCGCCAGCGGGCACGCAAACGACCAGCGAGAGGCTGCTCGATGAGGAGGAACTGCTTGGGGCGTTGCTGACGACGCCCGAGTACATCGAGGAAGTCCGTCACAAGGTCCGTGGGGCGGAGTTTCATGATCCGCACCTCGGGGATCTACTCGGAGCGATCCTACGGGTCCGTGATGTGACACTCCAAAGCGTTCATGAGTTCCTGACCAAGAAGGGAATCGCCCCGCCCCAGGTGACGGGATGGGGAACGCTTCTCTCCGACCTCACCGACAAAGGCATGGGGCTCTCCCGTCAAGCTGTTCTCGCACGCGCTGCGGCGATCCGTCAGCGGAGCCTTGATCGTCGCCGGAGGGATCTGCATCTCCGTATGGGTAAGGCCGGTGCCGAGGGGGACGATCTCGGGCGATCAATCGCGTCCTTCATGCGCGAGGCGGCCGAGATCACAGCGGAAGCCAACCTCAATGGAGCGGGCCAGTTCGTTGCCGCCAGCCGCACCTATGCCGAGGTACTGGGCGATGAAACACCGCCCCGGCGAGATCTGATCACAGGGGGCGTACTGACCGTGCGACAGGTCGGCCTTTGGCATGGGGCCGACGGAGCCCGGAAGAGTTGGGAACTGCTGCAGTTTCTACTCTGCGCATCAATTGGGCGGGATTGCTGGGGTCTGTCGGTACGGGTCGGCGGCGTCTGCTGCGGCTACCTGTCCCTCGAAGACGAGATCGGCCTACTCAAGGAGCGGCTTGGGATCATCTCCCTCGGACTTGAGCTGACCGAGGCGGAGGAGCAACTCGCAACGCAGAACCTGCACATCCTCGCAGGTCCTCACATCAAAGACGACCCGCCATTCGACATCACGCAGGAGCAATCGCCAGGGATGCTCCGCGCATGGGTCCAGGCGAACCAACTTGAGCTGGTGGTGATCGACCACCTATCCGCGGCAGCCCCGTCCTTGCCCAACGAGTTCGACCTCCGACCCGTGTTCCTGCCCGTCCGGACAATCGCCCGAGAGACCGATTCGGCCATTATCCTGTCGCACCACGACCGTAAGGCAGTCCAAGGAGTGAAGGGGCGAGACGGAGGCGGCAGTCGCGGGGACACCCGATTGCCGGCCGCATGCAGGTTCCGAGTCCACACCGAGCGGATCGGCGAGGAGAACCCGGACGGAACGGTTCTCCGCCTCACGTTTGAGAAGACAACGGGAGGGGCGACCCCTCGACCGATCTGGCTCCTTCACCGAAGGGACTGCCCCCTGGTCGTCACCGATCCCCCGACACGAAGCCAAGAGGCCAAGGCGGAGCGCATGGAGGAAGTGCTCAAGGCAATCTGCGAAGCAGGGCCGAAGGGCATCTCACCGGCAGATCTCGCGAACCTGTTTCGTGACGCCCCTGGGAAAGCGTCCACGAGCGATCGGACGATCCGAAGCTACGCAGCGTCTCTGGAGTCAGCGGGCAGGATCCGGCGAGAGGGTCGGGCACAGCAAACCCGGTACTTTCCGGTGTCAGAAGTCCGGCAAGCTGAATCACCTTCCGGACCATCTTCCGGACGATGTTCAACGCAATGAAAACACAACGGTTAGTCAGAAGTCCGGCGGATCAATGGTCCGGAAAGCCCCGTCCGTGGGAGAAAGGTCCGGAAGACGCACTCTCCCCTTTAGGGGGAGGTGCGGCATCTTCCAGACTTTCCGGACACCACTTCCCCAGCGTCCCTCACGGGCTGGCCGTGTGGCGTGAGTTGATCACGGCATGGGTACCTGGGTGGATCGGAGGCAGAGCGAA
>CAZNRY010000248.1:0-3924 GCA_964575675.1 uncultured bacterium | reverse complement strand
GTGGCCACCGCGCAGGAGCGGGTTGATCTCCGCGCCGAGAAGGCCGATCAGTGGGCGAATGCCACCGATGACACGCTCAAGCGGATGGGGCGGGAGAGGGGAGCAGACTTCCTGCTCGGTGGCGCCGTCCAGTCGATCGAGGACCGCGAGAAGGGAACGAAGATCGTCTTTTACCAGGTGGACATGACGCTGCTCGAGATCCAATCCAACCGCAAGGTGTGGATCGGGACGAAGAAGATCAAGAAGGAGATCCGCCAGAGCCACTACGCTCCGTAGGAATCAACGAATGTCGCGGTCGAAGAGTGGTCCGATCCTCCGGGCGGTGCTGATTCCGGGCGCCGTCCTCGCATGTGTCTGGAGCGGTTGCGCCCCCTATGGTTTGTCGATGGACCGCGTCCTCGGTCGCCTGGCGCGCGGCGATCCGCAGTCCGCCCTCGCACAGCTCGACAAGAACCCACGGGAACAGGACGCCCTCTACCAGCTCGAGCGGGGCATCCTCCTCCGGTTGACCGGCAGGAGACCCGAGAGCAACAAGGCGTTCGATGTCGCCCAGGGGATCGCGGAGGACCTATACACGAGGAGCGTGGGCCGTGAAGCGGCGGCCTTGGCCGTGTCGGACCGCCTTCGACCTTATCGCCCCCCTATGCACGAGCTGCTGTTGGCCAGGCAATACCAAGCCCGAAACTACCTGGACGAGGCGGATCTCGAGGGAGCCGCTGTCGAGGCGCGCCGAATCGGTCTTCTCTCCGCGGAGGTGGCCGCCGGTATCGTCGATCGGCCCGCAGAGGGGGATCTCCTTGCGCGGCTGACCGCGGCCCTGATCCTCGAGGCGGCGGCCGAACCGGACAACGCCCTGATCATCTACCGCAATCTTCTCCGGGAGGCGAGTGATCCCAAGGGAAGCCTGCGGCTGCCCCTGCCGGACTGGCTCGCGCCACGCGCCGGACGGTTGGCGGAAGATCTCGGGGTGGATCTCTCGGGAGAGATCTCTCCCAAGAACGCGATCGGCGAGCCCGCGGGGAAGCCTGCGTTCACCGTGGTTGTGTTCGTCGAGGCTGGGTTTGTGCCTCCGCGCAAGGAGGCGCGGATCAGCGTTCCGATCCTGAAGGCGGAGGAGGGGAAGGACAGGGGGTGGGTCGGGGGCGTGGTAGGGCAACGGGCTCTTCTTCTCAGCCAAGACGGCTGGTTCCCGCCCGAGCCCGGAGGAATTGCATACTGGCTCGAGATCGCCCTGCCGGGATATGGGTTCGACCCGTACGCGCCCTTCTCGTGCGAGGTCTCGGCGGCCGGGCGCCGGGCGGCCGGTTCTCCCGCAGCCGACATCGCCTCCTGCGCTCGAACGACCCTCGAAGGGGAGATGCCGGGGATCGCGCTCCGTGCCGCGCTGCGGGCCTTGATCAAGTACTCGGCTCACCACGAAGCGAAGGAGAAGGGGGGAGCGGCGGTGGGGATACTGGTCAACCTACTCGGCGCCGCGACGGAGAGTGCGGAGACTCGGTCTTGGCTTTCGCTTCCCCATCAGATCGATCTCGCGGTCATCGACCTGCCTGCGCCCGTCGAGGAGGTCGCGCTCACGATCCGGGAAGCCTCCGGTCGCGAGCGGACGATCCGCCTTCCCCTTGTCCGTCCTCCCGGATGCACGTTCGGATTTGGCTCATATCGAGCCTGGGATTGAGACCAAAACCCCCTCCCGCCCGGGAGGGGGTTTTGGTGCATGGACGAAGCGGCTTAGCGCGAGCCCCCGCGGCGGGGTGGCGCCGCCGGTCGAGACGGTGCGCTGGGTCGAGACCAGGAGCCCGACCGCGACGGGGCGGATGCCCGGGGGGGCGGGGACTGCCGGATCTCGCCGCGGGAACCCGCGGGCGGGGAGCTGCGGGGCGGGGCCGGCGTTCGGACCTCGCTGCGCGGCGTACGCGCGGGACGCGAAGGGCTTTCCGTTCTGCGTTCGGGTCTTCCCCACGCCGGGGCGCGGGCCGGCCGGTCTCCACGGCGTCCAGGTTCGATGGCTCCCGACCGGGTGGGCTTTTCATCCCTCCCGCCGCGGGACCGGAGACCTCCCTGTTGCGTTCTCGCGCCGGGGGGGTGGTAGCTGGCGGGACGACCCCCCGCATTGCGGACGGTCTCCTTCACCCCGTCGTCATAGCGAGGCACACGGTAGCGGGCCATGGCCCGCCATCCGCGGTCCCAGATCGTCCGGGCGCCCCACCGGCCGTCGTAATCGTCCACCCTGTATCCCCAGGGACCGCACCATTGGCGATGGACCGGGCCGCCGTAGTACCACCAGCTCCGGCTGAACCTGAAGGGCGAGTAGTAGGCGTAGTAGTACGGCCAGGCAACGAAGTAGTAGTCGAAGGGATCGTAGACGTATCCGATCGTGAACATGCTGTAGGACGGCTCGATGACCCGGTAGGACCGTTGAACGACCCGCTCCGGCTCCGCAGATCGATCGAGGAGTTCCTTCAGCAGCCAGTCGCTTGCTCCGGCTTCTGTGAGATCGATCAGATCATCGGACGTGAGGACGAACTCCGTCCGGTCCGCGTCGATCACCTTCAGCACGACCTCTTCGCCGACCCCCGCCTCGAGCATGCGGATCACGTCGTCCAGGTCGACGGCGAGCGCCGGGGCGGCCAGGAGCAGTCCCAGGAGCACCGTCCCGATGAAAGGCTTCCACATGGCGAACACCTCCTTGCAGATCGACACCCTACGGCGCGCCCCATGCCGGAGTGTGCGTCACGGCCTCCTCGGTGGGGGGCCGATCTCACGCCAGCTATCCTTCTCCAGATCATACAACCAGCAGCCGCCGGCGCGGGTCAGGATAAAGCCGAAACTCTCCATCTCGGCGATTTCGGCCACCGGGACCGGCAGCGGAAGGACGTGCGTCGTCCGTCCCTCCTTCTCGAATGCGGCATCGACCGTGACCCACGCTCCCGTGTCGGGACGGAACTGCCAGAGGGTCCCATCGCTGGTCAGAACGCCGCCGACGCCGTAGATCAAGATGATCTCGCCGGCGGAGGGTCTTCCAGCGGCTCCCGAGAGGGTGGCCGTCCCTGGGATGGGGCCCCACCCCAGAGCAAACAACACGGCGATGGCCCCAAGGACCGCCGCCTTCCGCCGATAGCTTCTCATTTCGGTAACCCCCCTTCCTCCAACGAAAACGGCCCAAGGGCCCCTCCGCCGCAAAGCGCCTCGAGTTCGGCGACCTCCTTGGGTACACCGGAGGTCAGGATCTGATTCCCTGTTTCTGTGATCAACACGTCATCCTCGATCCTGATGCCGATCCCCCTGTACTCCGGCGGGGCTTCGGAATCGTCCTCCGCGACGTAGATTCCCGGTTCGACGGTCAGGACCATCCCCGGTTCGAGGCTACGGGAGGCCCCGTCTGCCTGGTAGCGGCCGACGTCGTGGACGTCCATGCCGAGCCAATGGCTCGTCTTGTGCATGTAGTAGCGACGGTACCGCTCTGATTGGATCACTTCGTCCGGAGCGCCGGAGAGCAGGCCGGCGGAGATCATCCCCTCGACGAGGACGCGAAGGGCGGTTTGGTGGACGTCGTCGAAGCGCTGCCCCGGCCGCGCGGCGCCGATCGCCAGCTTCTGGGCATCGAGAACGATCTCATAGAGCCGCCGCTGTGCCGGGAGGAACCGCCCCGAGACGGGGAAAGTTCTGGTGATGTCGGCCGCCACATACCCCGACTCGCCGGCGGCGTCGATCAACAGGAGATCTCCATCGCACATTCGCCGCGAGTTCTCCTCGTAGTGGAGGATCGTTGCGTTCGGCCCCGAGGCCACGATGCTCGGGTAGGCCCAGCGGTGGCAACCCGCCCGGCGGAGCACGTACTCGACGACCGCTTGGATCTCGTACTCGTACATCCCGGGACGCACCGCGGCCATCGCGGCCCGATGCGCGGCCGCGCTGATCTCGCCG
>CAZNRY010000247.1:0-3942 GCA_964575675.1 uncultured bacterium | reverse complement strand
GGGTCACGCCGAGTGGGAGGGGGAAGGAGTTGGGGTTTGCGATTGGCGAGGGCGGTCGGACGGTCGGGGCCGGCGTCGTCGTCGAGATCATCGAGTAAGCACGGAGCGTGAGCGAAGCGCGCCTGCCGGGCGGGCACAGAAGAGGAACGAGTAGGGCAAGGAGATCACGATGCGCGACAAGATGACGTTGGCCTGTGCGGAGTGCAAGCAGCGCAACTACACGGGCAACAAGAACCGTAAGCTTCATCCGGACCGGGTCGAGTACAAGAAATTCTGCCCATTCTGCCGGAAGCACACGCCCCACAAGGAGACGCGGTAACGATGTCGTTCCTCGAGAGGTTCAAGAAGTTCCTGGGCGAGGTGAGGGTCGAGGCGACCAAGGTCTCGTGGCCCAATCGCGACGAGCTCCGGGAATCGACGGTGGTTGTGATCGTCGCCGTCTTCATCATCTCGATCTTCATCTACATAGTCGACATCGTGATCGGCAAGGGGGTTCAGGCGGTCCTCTAGGGATCCTGCCTGATTGGAGACAAGGCGTTCATGGCCAAGAAGTGGTACGCGGTTCATACCTACTCGGGGCACGAGAACAAGGTGCGCTCGAACATGGAGAAGGTGATTCAGTACGCCAAGCTCCAGGAGAGTTTCGGCGAGATCCTCGTCGCGACCGAGAATTTTGCCGTTCTGAAGAACGGCAAGAAGACGATCACGCGTCGCAAGACGTTTCCCGGTTACGTGCTCGTCGAGATGGAGCTGGACGAAGAAACGAAGCATCTGGTGACCAACATCCCGGGCGTCACCCATTTCGTCGGGGATGAGAAGAATCCGATGCCGCTGAGCGAGACCGAGATCAACCGCATCCGCGGGCATGCGGCCCCAGAACGGGAGCGGGTGCACGCGGAGGTTCCGTTCAAGGTCGGGGAAAGCGTAAAGGTGAATGACGGACCCTTCTGCGATTTCGTGGGGACGGTCGATGAGATCAATCCCGATCGCGGCAAGGTCCGCGTGATGGTCAGCATCTTTGGCCGCGCGACCCCCGTGGAGTTGGACTTCCTGCAGGTACAGGCGATCTAGCGCTCGTAGCGCGATTGGTGAGAACGCCCGCGCCCGCGCGGGACGGTGGAGGGGAGAATGGCGAAGAAAGCGGTCGCAGCAATGGTGAAGCTTCAGATCCCCGCGGGGGCGGCGAATCCCGCTCCGCCCGTCGGGCCTGCCCTGGGGCAGCACCAGGTCAACATCATGGAGTTCTGCAAGCAATTCAACGCCGCGACGCAGGCGCAAACGGGAATGATCATTCCCGTCGTCATCTCGATCTACAAGGATCGCTCGTTCAGCTTCATCCTGAAGACCCCCCCGGCGGCCGTCCTCTTGAAGAAGGCCGCAGGAATCGCATCGGGGTCGGGAACGCCGAACAAGACGAAGGTGGGCAAGGTCACGATGCAGCAGGTCCGGGAGATTGCCCAGCTGAAGATGCCGGACCTTAACGCCAACGACATCGACGCCGCCGTTTTGATGGTTGCCGGTACGGCCCGGAGCATGGGGATCATCGTCGAAGGATAAGCCGGAGGGGTGGCGGCGCCCCGCAACGGGAGGGATGGATGGCAAGTTCGAGAGGAAAGAGGATCAAGAAGGCGCGCGACGAGGCGGCCAAGCTCAAGAACGCGGGGCTCACCGAAGCCGTCGTGTTCGTGAAGACCCACGCCACCGCGAAGTTCGACGAGACGATCGAGGTCGCCGCGCGTCTCGGCGTCGACCCCAAGCACGCGGACCAGATGGTCCGCGGAACGGTCGTTCTTCCGCACGGGACGGGCCGGACGGTTCGCGTCCTCGTCCTGGCGAAGGGGGAGAAGATCAAGGAAGCGGAGGGCGCGGGGGCGGACTTCGTAGGTGCAGACGACATGATCGCGAAGATCAAGGAAGGCTGGCTCGACTACGATCAGGTCATCACGACCCCCGACATGATGGGCGAGGTTGGAAAGCTCGGTCGGATCCTCGGTCCGCGCGGGCTGATGCCCAACGCCAAGACCGGGACGGTCACCTTCGATCTCGAGAAGGCCGTTCGCGAGGCGAAGGGGGGCAAGATCGAGTTTCGCGTCGACAAGGCGGGGAACCTGCACGTCGCGGTCGGGAAGGCCTCCTTCGCGGCCGAGAAGATCGAGGAGAACATCCGTACCTTCCTCGCCGAGGTCGTTCGCTTGAAGCCTCCGGCGGCGAAAGGGCAATACGTCAAGAGTCTTACCGTTTCATCGACGATGGGTGTGGGGATCCGGCTGGACCCCTCCGCCGCGATCGCGACGCCGAAGTAGGAGGGGACGATGAACCGGCAAGAGAAGGCCGACCGCGTACAGATGATCACGGAGAAGATAGCGACATCGAAGGGGGTCTACTTGGCCGACTTCACCGGTCTCACGGTGGAGAAGGTCAGCCTCCTGCGTCGCGAGATGCGCAAGGCGGGTGTCCACGTCTCGGTCATGAAGAACACCCTTCTGCATCGCGCGATGGCCGCCAGCAATTACGACATTCTGCTGCCGCACCTGAAGGGTCCGACAGCGATCCTCCTTCCCATGGAGGAGGAGATCGCCCCGGCGAAGATCCTCGATGCATTCATCAGGGCGCACAAGCTTCCCAGAGCGAAGCTCGCCTGCCTCGGTGGCAAGATCTACGACGCGGACGATATCAAGCAGCTAGCGAAACTGCCCCCGCGGGACGTCCTGCTGGGCCAGTTGCTCCGCGCGCTCCAGGGTCCCCTGTCCCAGTTCGTCAGCGTGCTCAAAGCGCCGCTGCGCGATCTGGCGAATGATTTGGAGCAGGTTTCGAAGACGAAGGGGGCCTGAAGCCCCGGTTAGCCGGTGAACGGCGGAACATTCTGTGTGAGGGAGGTTTAGTTCGATGCCTGAGACGATCAACAAAGAGCAGGTTCTGGACTATGTCCGGAACGCAACGATGGTCGAGATCGCGAGCCTGGTGAAGGATATCGAGACGGAGTTCGGCGTCACCGCTGCCGCCCCGATGATGGCGATGGCGATGGCGGGCGCCGGCGGCCCGGCCGTGGAAGTCGAGGAGAAGACGGAGTTCGACGTCATCCTCACGGCAGTCGGCACGCAGAAGCTGCAGGTCATCAAGATCGTGCGCGAGCTGACCGGCCTCGGCCTGAAGGAGGCGAAGGAGATCGTCGACACCGCTCCGAAGCCATTGAAGGAAAAGGTCTCCAAGGAAGAGGCCAACACGATCAAGACGAAGCTTGCCGAATCGGGAGCCACAGTCGAGATCAAGTAGGTCTGCGGCGACGCGGGCCAGGGGGTAGAGCTTTCCTATGGAGATGGTCGGGAGACCGACGCGCGATTTCAGCAAGATAGGCGACCGATGGGCCGTTCCGATCCCTAATCTTCTGGACGTCCAGATCAATTCGTTCCAGAAGTTCCTCCAGGTGGGAATTCCCATGGAGGGACGAAAGAGCGAAGGACTCCAGGAGGTGTTCAACGCCGTTTTTCCGATCACGGACGCGCGGGAGACGTACTCGCTCGAGTACGTCGGCTACACGCTCGGCGATCCGAAGTACAGCGTTGACGAGTGCCAGGAACGGGACCTGACGTTCTCCGTCCCTCTGAAGGTGACCCTGCGACTCAGGGTCCGCGAGGAGATCGACGGGGTCAAGCGGGACAAGGCGATTCAGGAGACAGAGGTCTATCTCGGCGAGCTTCCGATGATCACCGAGAAGGGGACCTTCATCATCAACGGCGCGGAGCGGGTGATCGTGAGCCAGCTCCACCGGTCTCCGGGCGTCTTCTTCGACCACACGATCCATCCGAACGGGAAGAAGCTCTACTCGGCCCGGATCATTCCGTATCGGGGTTCTTGGGTGGAGTTCTCGGTCGATGTGAAGGACATCATGTATGTCCACATCGATCGTAAGCGCAAACTTCCCGCGACGGTGCTCCTGAAGGC
>CAZNRY010000246.1:0-3962 GCA_964575675.1 uncultured bacterium | reverse complement strand
TTCTGATGGGCGGCTTCGGTCTCTGCGGGATTCCCGAGAACCTGATCGCGGCCCTCCTGAAACGGGGCACGAAGGATCTGACCATCGTCAGCAACAACGCAGGGGTCGATGATTTCGGGATCGGTCCTCTCCTGCGCACCCGACAGGTTCGCAAGATGATCTCGACCTACGTCGGTGAGAACGCGACCTTCGAGCAGCAGTTCCTCTCTGGCGAACTCGAGCTTGACCTCGTGCCCCAGGGGACTTTCTCCGAGCGGATCCGGGCCGGAGGAGCGGGGATCCCGGCCTTCTACACCCCGACCGGGGTGGGGACGATCGTCGCAGAAGGCAAGGAGGAGCGTGGGTTCGACGGGAGGACCTTCATTCTCGAACGCGCCATCAGAGGCGATTTCGCCTTCGTCAAGGCACACACGGGAGATCGGTCCGGCAACCTCATCTATCGGGGGACGGCGCGCAATTTCAACCCGATGATGGCGACTGCGGCGGATCACGTGATCGCCGAGGTCGAACACGTCGTCCCAATCGGCGAGATCGATCCCGACGCCGTCGCGACCCCGTCCGTCTATGTCGAACAGATCTTCCAGGGAACTTCCTATGAAAAGCGGATTGAGCAAAGAACAAATCGTCCGAAGAGCGGCCGCTGAGGTCCGCGACCGGACGTACGTGAACCTGGGGATCGGGATGCCGACCCTGGTCAGCAACCACATCCCCGAGGGGATGGAGATCGTCCTGCAATCAGAGAACGGAATGCTCGGCGTCGGGCCTTTCCCGTACGAGGGCGAGGAGGACCCCGACCTGATCAACGCGGGCAAGCAGACGATAACCGCGTTGCCCGGGGCGGCCTTCTTCTCGAGCGCGGACAGCTTCGCCATGATTCGCGGCGGTCACATCGACCTGACGATCCTCGGGGCGATGGAGGTCGACGAACAGGGGGACCTGGCGAATTGGATGGTTCCGGGCAAGCTCGTGAAGGGCATGGGCGGGGCGATGGACCTGGTCGCGGGGGCGAAAAAGGTGATCGTGACGATGCAGCACACGGCCAAGGACGGATCATCGAAGGTCCTCCGCCGGTGCACCCTTCCCCTGACGGGGAGAGCGTGCGTGAACCGCGTGATCACGGAGCTCGCGGTCCTGGACATCGACCCCGTCCGCGGGTTCGTGCTGCGCGAGCGAGCGCCGGGGTGGACGGTCGAGGAGATCCAGGAGCGCAGCGAGGCGAGGATTCGCGTGGAAGGTGACGTCCCGGAGATAGCCGTCTAGGACGCGGAGGAGAGAACCGATGATCCGTCTGAGCGAGGAGCACGAGGCTTTACGGGCCGCGGTCCGCGAGTTCGCGGAAGTGGAGATTCGACCCAAGGCGATGGCGATCGACCGGGAGGGGAAGATCCCTCCGGAGATCCTCCGACAGATGGCGCAGCTCGGATACTTGGGAATCCCCTTTCCGGAAGAATGGGGTGGGGCGGGGATGGACACCCTCTCCTACGCGATCGCGGTCGAGGAGATTTCGCGGGTCTGCGCGAGCACAGGGATCACGGTTGCGGCCCACACGAGTCTCGGGATCTACCCGATCTTCAAGCATGGCACGCCGGCGCAACAGCAACGCTATTTAAGGAAGCTTGCTACGGGCGAGTGGATCGGCGCCTTCGGCTTGACGGAGCCCGGGGCCGGTTCGGACGCCGGCGGCACGCAGACGACGGCGGTGCGGGACGGCGACGGCTGGATCTTGAATGGTTCGAAGATCTACATCACGAACGGCAAGATGGCCAGCGTCATCATCACCGCGGCGCGGACCTCGAAGGAAGCGGGCACGCGCGGGATCTCGGCGTTCATTCTGGAGCAGCCGGCGAAGGGGATCACGGTCGGCAAGTTGGAGGACAAGCTCGGCTGCCGGGGAAGCGAGACGGCGGAGCTTCACTTCCAGGACGTCCGGCTCCCGGCCGACGCGCTCCTCGGGGAGCTGAACAAGGGCTTCCCCATCTTCCTCGACACCCTTGATGGGGGGCGCGTGTCGATCGGAGCGATGGCCCTCGGAATCGCGCGGGCGGCATTCGAGGCCAGCGTGGAGTTCGCCAAGACGCGCCAGCAGTTCGGCCACCCGATCGCCGACTTCCAGGGGCTTCAGTGGATTCTTGCCGACATGGCGACGCAGATCGAGACGGCGAGACTCCACGTCTACAGCGCCGCGCAGATGAAGGACGCGGGCGAGCCGTTCAAGAAAGAGTCGGCCATGGCCAAGCTCGTCGCCTCCGAGGTCGCGATGTGGGTGACGACGAAGGCGATCCAGGTCCACGGGGGGATCGGCTACATGAGGGACCTGCCGGTCGAGCGCTATTTCCGAGATGCGAAGCTGCTCGAGATCGGCGAGGGAACTTCGGAGATCCAGAGGACGGTGATCGCGCGGGAGGTGCTGAGAACGTAATCTCGCCCGACCCGCCAGGCCGGAGCCTCCGGCTGAGGCCGGACCCGGTCTGCTGACATGCCGGGGCGGAGAGCCGCCGCGGTGCCGGTTTTGCCGAGTAGTGCCGCGCGAATGATCGGGCGGCTACCATGGAAACCCGTAGACGAGGCCGCGACTGCGGATCGACCCGAGGGTCGCGATCAAGGAGGAGATGATGAGTAGCCAGGCGACGAACAATCCACGCGAGGTCGTTTTGCTGTCGGCCGCGCGCACGCCGATCGGAAGGTTCCAGGGCGGGCTCTCGAGTCTTTCGGCCACGGACCTGGGCGGACTCGCGATCCGCGAGGCGGTCCGCAGGGCGGGCGTCCCTCCGGACTCGGTCGACGAGGTCCTGATGGGCCACGTTCTGCAAGGGGGGACCGGACAGGCGCCCGCACGCCAGGCGGCACTGAAGGGGGGGCTGCCGGACACGGTCGCTGCTACGGCGGTCAACAAGGTCTGCGGCTCGGGGCTGAAGGCGGTCATGTTCGCCTCCTCCGAGATCAAGGCCGGCGAGTCGAATATCATCGTGGCCGGCGGCATGGAGAGCATGTCCAATGCGCCCTACGTCATGCCCGGCGCCCGGACCGGCTATCGGATGGGCAACGCTGAGGTGAAGGACATGATGGTCCACGACGGGCTCTGGTGTTCTTTCAAGAACTGGCACATGGGAATGGCCGCGGAGCTGATCGCCGAGAAGTTCGCCGTCTCCCGGGCCGCGCAGGATGAGTTCGCCTGCGAGAGCCACCGGAAAGCCGTCGCGGCGATCGACGGCGGAAAGTTCAAGGAGGAGATCTTCGCGGTCTCGATTCCCCAGAAAAAAGGCGATCCGATCGTGGTCGATACCGACGAAAGCCCGCGCCGCGACACGACGGTCGAGACGCTCGCGAAACTCCGGCCGGCCTTCAAGGAGGGCGGCTCCGTCACGGCGGGCAACGCCCCGTCCGTGAACGACGGCGGGGCGGCCCTCGTCGTCGCCTCGCGGGAGGCAGCCGATCGGATCGGGGCGCGTCCGCTGGCGCGCGTGCTCGGATACGCGACGGGAGGGACGGCGCCCGAGCTCCTCTTTTATGCGCCGGTGATCGCGGTGCGGAAGCTCCTGGACAAGCTCGGTATGAAGATCGGCGACTTCGATCTGATCGAGGCGAACGAGGCATTCTCCGCGCAGGCACTGGCAGACGGCCAGGAACTCGGATGGGACTGGTCGCGCGTCAATGTCAACGGCGGGGCCGTGGCGCTGGGGCACCCGATCGGCGCGAGCGGCGCACGGGTCCTGGTGACGCTGCTGTATGCGATGAAAGACCGGGGGGCGCGCAGGGGGCTGGGGTGGTTCGTGCCCTGGCTGGGGCCGATCAGCACATAGGGCCGGCCCCGATTGTAATGGTCGGGATAGTAATGCCAGGCGGCGGCGACGTCGCCATAGGCCCGGTCGTCGACGGGACGCATCGCCTCGCCGGCGAGCGCGCGCGGGATCATGGAAAGCGTCGCCGAGCGGTAGAGCGGCGCATAGGTCCGGCACACAGAG
>CAZNRY010000245.1:0-4020 GCA_964575675.1 uncultured bacterium | reverse complement strand
GGGTGATCTGAGGACAACACTCCGATAGTGTTCCCGCATGGCAGATCCGGAATCGCGGCCGCAATCATCGTCCGCTCGTCCGTATTCCGAGCGATATCCCGAAATCCGATCTTGACTCCCCGCACCGCACCCGTTTTCTCGAAGTAATCCTCTTCCGCCATCAGGAACTGCGGCCGAATCTCCTTCTTCTCCCACGGAATCGGCTCCCACTTCGCCCTGTTCCCAGCTCCGCTCACCCAGCCGCGGTAGCTGAAATCGTACTGGTGGATCATCACCCCCTGGTACAAGGGCAGCGCGACCTCGCCCTTGGGCCCGATCCACCTCCCATACTCATCGCTCCTGTATCCCTTCTCCTCCCACCACGGTCGCGGTTTGAACAGGTGGGAGTCGTTGGTCATGTCGAACTCACGCGCGTACTTGATTCCCCACCCGTCGGGTCCGGTGTCGCCCAGCAGAACCGAGTTCGCGTAGATCTTCTCCAGGATCTCCAGGTCGCGCCGATTGCGAAGCTCGAGGATCGCGAAGGTTCGCGGGCTGAATCGCGTGACCTGCTCGCGTCCGTACGGCAGGACGTGCTTCTCCCCTTCCTCCCAATCGGTCAGGTCCCGGCGCATGAAGGCGGCGCGCACGGCCTCGGTCTCGCCCCCCTTCTCGATGATGACGGGGCAGAACTTGAAGCGACTATCAATGTCGAAGATCTTGTTCCGGTTCTCGAAGCCGAAGAGCCACCGCCACCGGCATCGCGTGAGGAAGAGCTTGCGCAGGTCGGTCGTCCCCTTGTCCGTGTAGATCCCGGAGGGGACGATCAAGCCCATCTGCCCGCCACCTCGAAGCAGGGCGTGCGCGGTCTCGAGGAACATCTTGTACGTGTTGATGTCGGCCGAACCCTGCCAGCGGAAGGGATGCTCGGGGTCGCCGTACGATCGTCTCCCAGCCCGCTGCGCGCGCCAGATCTCGTGTCCCTCGCTGCTCCCGGCCCCAAGGTTGAACGCCTCGCCCTCGTCGGCCCCGTCCCCAAACGGCGACGCGGCGTGACGGCAGTAGCTCGACAGGGCTTTGAACCGCGCGCAATAGGTCAGCCACTCGCGCTCGTCGTCCGCGTCCGTCTCGAAGTAGGTCTTCTGCTTGGCGAGGGCGTCCTGCTTGCCATAGGTCCGGTAGAGGGGATCAATGTTCGAGAAGAACTACTTCGAGCTCGGCTTCTGGATCTCCCAAGGCGGATTCCCCACGACCGCATCGAATCCCGATCCCGGCCTGGCAAACACGTCCGCGAACTCGATCTCCCAGTGGAAGAACCGATGCCGCCCGGCAAGGTTGGCGACGACCGCGCGGGCCGCATCCGATGGCTGCGCCAGATCCTGGGGCAATGGCGCATCGTCGAGCCGATCGGCCGGCCAGAACCAGAGGGCGCACCAGGTGTCGAAGGCTTCTTTCAGGTGCGCGAGCGCGGCGTTGCCGACGATCTCGTCCCGATAGAATCGCGCCCGTTCCTCTGTCTCGTGCACCGGGAGATCGTGGACGCGCACGATCAGTCCGACCGCCTCATCGTGCAGGGCCTCGGGTGAACGGCCGTCCACTTCACTGAAGAGCGACCTCTGATCCCGGATCCAGTCCGCCAGGGCGGGCTTGACCTTCTTCGAGCGGTACTCCTTGATCAACTTCGTCCAGGCCAGTTCCGCAAAATGCACGCCGTACCTGTGGCCCTTGTCCCCACCCTCGCGCTCCCACGCGAGCGCGGGATAGTCGCGGAAGCGATCGAACCAGCAGCCGACGAGACTATTCCCGCAACGGACCTTGTGATCGAGGAACGAGAACGGAAGCGCCCTGTCCATCGTCTCGATCCAGAGGGTCAAACGCGCAAGCTCGACGGCCAACGGATCGAGATCGACGCCGTAGATCGAACGCTCGACGACGTAGCGCTTGAGGCGCGCGCGCAAGCGCGGCTCGAAGTCGGGATCGTCCGGGCGGCAGGGCAGAAGCTCCTCGGCGAGATTCTCCCCACCGGGACGACCCTCGGCGAGGGTCACGAGGGTCCGCTCACCTTGTGCGCTGACGCGTTTGTGATAGTGGAGGCTCGCCAAGAGCGCGTCGGTCAAGAAGCGCAGGGAGGCGACCAGGAACGATCCCGATCCGCAGGCCGGATCGCAGACCTTGAGGGCGAGGATCTCTTCGGGTTTCTTCGGAGTCCACGCGGAGGCGGGGGCGTCCTCGTCCGGCTTTCCATCCGTTGCTTTGGGCGGGTCGTAAGCGAGCAGGCGCAGGGTCCGGTGCACCGTGGGCACGGCGAGTTCCGGGCGCGTGTAGAACGTGCCCGAACCCTTGCGCGTCCCGCCCCATCGGACGAGATACCACTCCCCGGGCAGGATCGTCCGTGCGATCAGTGCATCGGCGGTCCGTGTGAGATCTGCTTCGGTCGCTCGCCGCGAGACCAGCTTGCCTGCGATCGCGGCGCGGCGCGCCCATGCGCGGGCCCGCTCACGGGCGACGTGGGCTGCGTCGATTTCGGCGCCATCGGCAGGCGCCGTCGCTGCGTCGTACCCCGGCCCGGTCTCCGCAGCGAGCGGGACAGCTTCCTCTTCCTCTGGCTCTTCCGCCTCAACCTCCTCCTCGACGTCTGCACCCTCTTCCTCGGTCTCAGCCGCCTCTTCTTCACCCTCCTCATCCCCGCCAATCGCGGGACCCGACCTCTGCTTGAACTTCTCGACAAGGCTCTTGAGATCGGCGTCATTCATCCCCTCGAGCCGAGAGAGCGGCAAGGCCGGCTCGTCCCCGACGTTCAGGAAGATCACGATGCCGTCGGCCCGCCGCAGCTCGAAATCGAGGAGTCCCTCGTAGAGAATCCCGATGTAGGCAGAGGAGAGATCCGAGAAGTCCACGGGGACGCTGACCCACGTCGCGGACCTCCCCTGGCGGACCTTGGCGGGGCTCGTACAGAGCAGGTCGAGGAGCTGATAGACCGTGGCATCGTTCGGCGCGTGGGGAAGCGACTCGAACGCGGCCAGGGCGCGGCGGAGCGGATCTGTTGATTCCGGGTCGCCCGGGCGGAACAACTCGCCGCCGTAACGGACGACCGGGAGCGCCTCGTGGCCCGATCCATCGTGGATCAAGCGGAAGAGGGCGAGGATCCGAGGCCACGCGCAGTAGCGATGGCGCAGGCGTTCGAGTCGCGCTCCGCCGCCGGCGCGGGGAAGCGACTCGCGGAGGGCCTGGAGTCCGTACGAGTCGTGATAGATCGGGTTGTCGAGCGGCAGAAGGTCCCCTCGCGCCTCCGCGAAGAGAAGGACGACCATCCGCATCACAATGCGCGTTGCGGCGATGTAGATTTCGCGCGGAACGGCCGCAGCATCGGGTGTGTGGGCGCGGATCAAGCGCTCAACCGCCTGGCGAACCCGTTCGCCAAGCACGGAGGAGAGTTCCGACTGCCCCAGACGCGTCGCCTGGATCGCCGGGACGAGCTGCTTCGTGATCGACTCGCGGCTCAGAAGCACCTGAACCGCCGCGACCTGCGGACCGGGTACCCCTTCCTCGAACCAAAAATCGGTGTCCCACTCGGCGAAGGCATCGTGATCGAGGCCCGCGTAGATCAAGCGCCACTGGCGGGCGTTCGTGAGGAGCGCGATCCGCAGGTCGCTCGCGCGGAGCCACTCGATCACGCGGGCGACCGTCCGGCGTCCACGACCGATCCCGAGGCTCGGCGCGTCATCGTCCACGAAGACCGGCAGGCGCGCATTGTCCGGACCCAGCCAGATGCGCCGGGGCTTCACGGGTTCGCCCGTGATCGCGCGACGCGACCACTCGGGCGGGACGTTCGACCCCTTGAACCAAAGGCCGCCGTCGTGAGGTCGCAGGTCGCAGATCAACTCGAGGACCGTGTCGAGGAGGGCCGAGACGGGACCGTTGCGACTGCCGGTTTCGAGGCGGTTCAAGTCGCGGCGGAGGCGGTCGGCGAGGTGCGGCGCGAGTGGCGGCGGGGCGTCGGGGTAGAACTGAGCCAGCCGCGAGGGCGCGATGAGGAGCCCC
>CAZNRY010000244.1:0-4031 GCA_964575675.1 uncultured bacterium | reverse complement strand
CCTCGGCTGGGACATGGACAACGAGCAGGGCTTCGCCGATGCCTACAAGGACGTCATCCACGAGGATGCCATTCGCATTGGCAGCGCGGTCAAAGCCCCGGACTACTGCTTCCGGGTCGGCGGCACGCGCAAGTTCTTCCTCGAAGCGAAGAAGCCATCCGTTGACATCAAGAACGAGCCGACCGCGGCCTACCAACTTCGCCGCTATGCGTGGTCCGCCAAACTCCCGCTCAGCATTCTGAGCGACTTCGAGCAATTCGCCGTTTACGACTGCCGAGTCAAGCCGGAGAAGAACGACTCTGCGGCCACCGCCCGGATCTTCCTCTGCACTTTCCGGGATTACCCCGAGAAATGGGACTGGCTCGTCTCGGTCTTCTCCAAAGACGCGATCCAGAAGGGGTCCTTCGACAAGTTCGCAGAATCCAGCAAGGGCAAGCGCGGTACCTCCGAGGTAGACACCGCCTTCCTCGCTGAGATCGAGGGCTGGCGCACCGATCTCGCCCGCAACATCGCCCTCCGGAATCCCCGCCTCACTCAGCGGGAGCTCAACTTCGCCGTCCAGCGCATCATCGACCGGATCATCTTCCTGCGAATCTGCGAGGACCGCGGAATAGAAGATTACGGACGATTGCACGCCCTAACGAACGGCGCTGGCATCTACCCACGGCTCTGTCAGACCTTCGAGGCCGCCGACGCCCGCTACAACTCCGGCCTCTTCCACTTCAGGAAGGAAAAGGATCGCCACGAGGCTCCCGACGAACTCACGCTCAAACTGGAAATCGACGACAAGCTGCTGCGCGATATCCTGGGCGGGCTCTACTACCCTGACAGTCCATACGAATTCTCGGTGCTCTCCGCCGACATCCTCGGCCAGGTCTATGAGCAGTTCCTCGGTAAGGTCATCCGCCTCACGGCGGGCCACCGCGCCGTCGTGGACGACAAGCCGGAGGTCAAGAAGGCCGGGGGCGTGTACTACACCCCAACCTACATCGTCGACTACATCGTCCGTCAGACCGTGGGGAACCTGGTCGAAGGCAAAACACCCAAACAGGCGGAGAAGCTGAGAATCCTGGACCCGGCCTGCGGTTCAGGTTCATTCCTCATCGGCGCCTACCAGTTTCTCCTCGACTGGCATCGTGACTGGTATGCCCACAACGAGCCGGAGAAACATGCCAAGGGGAGCGCCCCCGCCCTGCGTCAGACGGGCAGTGGCGGCTGGGCGCTCACCATCGACGCCCGCAAGCGCATTCTGCTGAACAACATCTTCGGCGTCGACATCGATGCCCAGGCAGTGGAAGTCACGAAGCTCTCACTTCTCCTGAAGGTCTTGGAAGGCGAGACCGGGGAGAACCTCCAGGTCCTCTTCCAATTCCTCCGTGAGCGTGCGCTGCCCGACATCGGCGACAACATCAAGTGCGGCAATTCGCTTGTTGGCCCCGACTTCTACAACCAGAAGAAGACGGCCCTGCTTGATGATGAAGAACACTACCGGATCAATGTCTTCGATTGGCAGACCGAGTATTCCGGAATCCTCAAGACGGGCGGATTCGACGCAGTGATCGGGAACCCGCCGTATGTTGACATCAAAGCACTCCCTGAATCCGACGTCGCGTACATCTTCGCCAACTTCGCGTCGGCGAACAACCGTATCAATCTCTTCGCCTGTTTTCTTGAGCAGTCACTACGGCTTAGCAAACAGTCCTCATTCCGCGTCTCCATGATTGTGCCAACGGCCCTTCTCACTCAGGACTCCTACCGGCACCTGCGCAAGAGCATCATCGCCTCCTATCACGTTGCGAGCGTTGTCCGCCTACCAAACGAGTCCTTCGGAGCCGCCGCTGGCGACGTCAAGGTGGACACCGTGATCGTCGTCCTGCAGCCCAAGCCCAGCATACCCGTCCCGACCGCGGTGACTAGCTACGCCGGATACGAGAGGATTACCAAGATTGAGCCTTCCACAGCCCACGTTCATACGCAGATTGCACCCGACAGTTGGGCCAGGCCAGACGACTTCATCTGGTCCCTGAATACTGGCACCCTTGAGGAAGCCATTCTGCTCAGGTGCGAGAGCAACGCGAAATCCCTGGAGGACTGCGCCGAGTTTTGCCTGGGGCTCACCCCTTACGACAAGTACAAGGGGCATACCCCATCCCAGATTGCGAGCAGGGCGTTTCATGCAGACACGAAGAAGAATGCGACCTATAGACCGTTACTAGCAGGGAATGATGTCAGGCGCTACCTGGTGAAGTGGAACGGCAAGGAATGGATCAGCTATGGCCCTTGGCTGGGCGCCCCAAGAGACCCGCGATTCTTCACCCTGAAGCGCATCCTCGTCAAACAGATTGTCGATTGGACGACAAAGAGGATTTGGGCAGCCCTCACGGACAAGGAACTCTACAACACCCAAAACGCCTTCAACCTGCTTGCCAGAGAGGGGTGGCGTCCTGAGTATCTCCTCGGCGTTCTTAACAGTCGCTTGATGACGTTCTATCATAGAAAGAAGTTCTTGGACGAATTCAAGATGCGCTTTCAGAAGATTCTGATAAAGGACTGTCGACGATTTCCCGTGCGTCCCGTCGACCACGCAGAGCCTATTGAAAAGCGGCGCCACGACCAACTGGTCGAACTCGTCGAGCAAATGCTAAGACTTCATGACCAGCAAGCCAATGCAAGGACGCCGCAGGACCAGGCTGCTCTCGGCCGCCAGATCGCCTCGACAGATGCGCAAATCGATAGCCTCGTCTACGAGCTCTACGGTCTGACGAACGACGAGATTAGCGTTGTGGAAGAAGCCACCACGTAGACGATTCATTTTCCGGACATCGGCAGCCAGATAGCGAGCGACTGCCGATCTCGCTCAATGATGAGAAGGCGGCTGACGTTGAAGAATGTCGGCCAATCGCGAAACCATCCCCAACTGAAAGGGAAGAAGAATGATCCTCGACGCGAAGATCGATGAACAGGCTGGTACGCTGACGCTTGTCTTGAAGCTTCAGGAGCCGACGCCGAGTGCGAGTGGCAAGACTCTCGTGGTCGCATCCACCCATGGCAACGTGCCAGCAGGTGTGAAAGTCCGCGGCCATGATGTCATCGTTGGAGTGAACGCCTACATCAGGAAGTAGACGCATCGGTGTGATGATTGTATAAGTATGCTATTGACTCACGAACAGCTTGCATATACATTCTTCGTATTATACAATCACGTCCCTTTTGGACCGGACTGCGACGTCCAAGCATAGCGGCAGGACGGGCAGGATCCGGTCATTCCGGGCTGTTTTGGTGCTCGATACGGGCACGCAGGGGCAGGATTGGGGCAGTTGCTGGCCGAAATTCGCGCTTCCGCAAGCTCTTACAGGCAGTCAGTACGCGCCTCACCTTCGATGAATCAAAGACTTACGCGATCACACGCCTCTGCCCGACCAGCGATGCCCATCGTCTTTTCGCGATTTCGATGCCCCCAAGCGGATGGTTTCTCAAAGGGGCATGCCGCCAAACGGATATCTCCGCGAGAGGCCATGCCGCCAAACGGATGGTTTCCAAAAGGGCGATGCCGCCAAACGGATACCGGACGGGGTAGGGGCATCGCGCCTTGCAGGCTGCCGCTTTCGAGATCGGAAACGACTTGAATCGGGTCGACAGAGAGGGACCCTTGCGGCAGGGAGGTCCCCATGTCGCACTTGAGTCCCCAGAGCCTGACCGCCGATGAACTGCAAGCCCTGCTGTCCGTGACCGGCGGCCATCCCCGCGACCACCTCGTCTTCTCATTGGCCATCGGCACGGGGCTGCGCTTGTGCGAGCTGGTCGGCCTGAACGTCGGGGATCTCTACCTCGCCACGGGACAGCCTCGGCTTCGAGTCCGTGTCCGTCCCGAGATCGCCAAGCGGGGGCGTGCGGGGGATGTGTTCCTCCCGGATGCCCTGGAGCCGAAGCTCCGCCGGTTCTGGCAACACAAGATCGATCATGGCGAGCGTCTCGATCCCGCCGCGCCCCTCTTCTGCGGCCTCTCCCGGCGGCGGATCTCCCATCGCCGG
>CAZNRY010000243.1:0-4120 GCA_964575675.1 uncultured bacterium | reverse complement strand
GGACTCCTTTCTCCACCCAAGTGGAAAGGTATCCACGAAACCGGGTCAACTCCAAGGCAGACGGGCAGGACGGAGCCGAACAGGCGCAGGACGGACCGCGCTGGGCAACGGTATTACCCAGGACGCGGGAACCTGCCCTGCTGCCTCCAGAATACCTCCATGACCCGGGGGGAATCCGGGGGACTCGGGGGGACAGGAGCGAACCGGAGGCGCCGCGGTAACTCTCGATTCTTGAACCCGATGCGTCCGAAGTCGCGCAGCGTCACCATGTTAGGTTTTCCGCCGCGCACGGGTTCGATTCCCGCCGCCTCCAAAGCTATCTTGTTATGTTCCCGTGGGTTAGAGTTCATCGCTCCCGCTGCCTCCACGACTCCTCCATGCTGCGGGCGGCGGGAATCGCCTCTGCTGCCTCTACAATTCCAAAACCGTCGCCGCACCATCGGTTCATCGGAGTCCGATACCGAGTTGGAGACCCCAGGCGCATCAGACGCGAGGGTGATCGGTGCGTGATCCTGGGCAGGGAATCGGAGACGAACGCGATGCTCCGCCCGCGGCCGGGTTCGTTCATCCTGGGAGTCGAGAAGCTCCCCCGAGCCGGTACAACGCCAGCGGCAGCGGCTCCACCGGAATCCCGCCGATCTCGTCTGTACTCCAGCTCCGGGCCCATATCCTGCCATTCCCGTACTTCGCGATCTGCTTGAGGTCCTTCGGTCGCAACTGCCGTGTCCACTTCACCTCGATGGGCTGGAACCGCTTCCCCTCGATGTAGGCGATGTCGACCTCTCCCTCGGCCTTGATGTAGTAGGTCGGGTGGAAGCGGCGCACGTGCGTGACGGCGCAGGCCTCGGCGATCCTTCCGGACCATTCCGGGTCCTTCAGCATCGGCTCGAGGCGATTGCGAAACGGATCCGGATCCGGCCGAAGCCAGCTGCTGACCGCGTGCAGGATAAACGGATCGGTGAACATCACCCGGCGCGCCTTGCGCGGTGCCGCAGTCAGCTTGTCCTCGAGCAACGCCGACTGCACGAATACAGCGTCCATCGAGGCCAGCAGGGCGACATAGTCGGCGACGGTTGCCGGATGGTCGATGGAGAGATCCCGCGAGAGAGCGTTCCAGGTCACCTGCGTCCCGTACCGGCCGGCAATCGCAGCCAGGATCTCCCGCAAGTAGTGCTCCTGCTTTCCACGCTTCAGCATGTCTCCCCGGATCCAGTCTCCGTAGGTGGCGAATGTCGTGGGGAGAATGGAATCGCCCTGGGCCATGTCGTTGATGGCACGCAGGAAACCGCCATGGGCGAGATACCGCACGAACTCGGCATCGACGAGGCGTCGGGTCGACTCTGTAATGCTGCGCTTTGGTGCAAGGAGTGATTGCCGGCCGGCCGTGGGGATCCGCTTGGCCAGGTCCACGTACTCGCCGAAGGTCAGAGGGCCGATGTGGAAATCCACAATCGGGCTCGCCCCCCGCCGACCGGGGAAGCGCATCCGGGCTTCCTGGATCAGTGCCGAGTCCGAGCCGGAGAGCATCAGCACGATGTCTTCCAGCGTTCCCGCGTCCGCCAGGAACTTCACTCCCTTGTCCCATTCTCGGATGTACGTGACCTCGTCCACCAGGAGGTAGCCCGGACCTCGTCCTTCCCACTCGGCGACCTGCTCGGTGATCAGCCGGACCAGGGTGTGGTGGTCGTCGATCAGTTCCCCTGCCAGGTAGCAGATGCGTTGCGGGTCGGCGCCCGACTTCAGAAGTTCCGCCATCCACTGCTTGAGGACCGTGGTCTTGCCGATTTGACGGCCGCCGGTCAGGGAGTAGACGCCGGGGCCGAGGAGCTTCAGACAGTCGAGGAGCGGGGAACGATAAGGAAGTGGCAGCCTGATCATCTGCCTCAAGTTGGGGTCGCGCTTCGCGAATTCACCGACCGACTCTCTGTGGGTATTGTGCGGCAAGAACCGAGGATCCATCGACTCGCTCCTGTGTTTAGATAATGTGTACTGAACAAATTTAGTCAACGTCAATTATCCATACTGAGTTATGCCCGTCAAGAAGATTCAGGGGGCGCGGACCTGCGCCTGGGGTGGGTGGTGGTCCTGGAATGACCGGAGACGATCGGGCCGGCGTCGGCGTCGAACCGCGCGATACAACCTGGACTCCACGGATCGCTTTCGGGTCATCCTTTGAGGCGGGCGCGGGAATCCTCCCTGCCGCCTCCAGAATACCTCCACGCCCCGGGGGGAATCCGGGGGACTCGGGGGGACTGGAGCGAAGTGCGAAGGTGGCGGTAACCGACTATTCTTCAACCCGATGCGTACGAAGTCGCGCGGAGTCACCCGGTTAGGATTTCCGCCGCAATCAGGTTCGATTCCCGCCGCCTCCACAGCTTCTGCAACCATGATGCGGCCTTTCCCCGGTGAAACCGTCGGGTGGCTCAACCTGACGGTTGCGACCCGCCGAGCTGCGCCGGTATGATGTGTGGGTAGATGTGTGGTCAATAGCGCAGGAGGAGGCATGCCAACGAATCTCCAACTCGATGACGCCCTTGTCGCGGAGGCCAAGAGGCTCGGCCGCCACAAGAGCAAGCGCGCGGCCGTCAACGATGCCCTCAAAGAATACGTCGCCCGGCGCAAGCGACGCCGGGTCCTGAACCTCTTTCAGAAACTCGATTGGGAACCGGGCTACGATTACAAGGCCCAGCGGAGGCGCCGGGGTTGAGGGTTCTGGTGGACACGTCCGTCTGGTCGCTTGCTCTTCGCAAGAAAGGACCGGCCGACCACCCAAGCGTTTCCCTGTTGGCCGATCTGTTGCGAGCTGGAGAGGATGTGTTCCTGACCGGGGTCATCCTTCAAGAGATCCTCCAGGCATTCCGAAGTGAGTCGACGTTCCGTCGCGTGGCTCTACATCTCGATCCTTTCCCGCTGCTCCCGCTGCAGCGATCGGGCAACGTCGCCGCGGCCCGGGTTCATCGAACGGGGGCCCAGAAGGGTGGGACTGCGTCCACCGTTGATTGCCAGATCGCAGTGGCCGCGATTCGCCACGATTGCGTGCTTCTCTCAGCCGACAAGGATTTCGAGCGGATTGCGCGGCATTGCGAGCTAGTCCTCGCATAGCGTGTGCCCGCAACGGGCGTGCCGGATGTCGAGCCCCTTCGAACCATACGGAGCGCCAGGGCGCATCAGAGTTGTCTGTAAACCGCTGCAACCTCGGCCCCGGGGCCCGAGCTTCCTGGAGAAGTCCGAGCCCGTGATCACGAGGGCGCGGAGGAGATTGGCGGGACGGGCATCTACTCTGTTCGCATAAGCCTGGTCTGGAGGTGGCCCCCCTGGGCCTGCACGCGAACAAAGTAGATCCCGCTCGCACAACGGCGACCGCTCGTATCCAGCCCGTTCCACGAGACCGTGTGTGCACCCGTGGTCAACGGTCCGGAGTGAAGCCTCCGGACGAGCCTTCCTGCGACGTCGAAAACGCCGACACTGATCTCTGGTTGGATGCTGCCGAGCGCGAGTTGGATATCCGCCCATCCTCGAGAAGGATTGGGGATGACAGACAATGAGCTTGAGCCGGACGACGGCGCGGCCGCCCAAGGCGACACGACCGAGAGGTCGGGAGTGACCTGAAGGATGCGTCCCTCCGAGTCTTCGGACACATACATGTTGCCGTCGGGCCCGAACTTCAGATCGACGGGTTGGCTGAAGCCGCTCCCGACCTGAATCGCGCTTCCGGTTGAATCCAGGCGATAGAGGTCGCCCTGGAGCGACATCGCGTACAGATCGGTGCCGAATGCTCCTCCCGGTCCGAACGCGAGGATGTCATAGGCAGCGCTCGTGGCAAAGTTCGCCTGAAGGAGGTTGCCGCCGAGGTCGTATTCTCGAATGGTCTTGTTCGCGCCATCGATGTTGGCGGAGACGTAGAGCGTTCCGGCCGGAGAAAGAGCAATCCCCCAGAATCCGTAGGACGGACCTGAGACCATCACCTGGGCCGTTCCGGCGATCACCCTCACCAGGCCGGTCTGATGCGGTAGTCGTCGGTCAACCAGACTGCTCCGGTCGCGTCCATGACCAGGTAGGTCGGGTTCTTGATCGCCTGGCCGGCGTTGGCCCAAGTCGTCACGCTTTCGTCGGGGTGGAT
>CAZNRY010000242.1:0-4124 GCA_964575675.1 uncultured bacterium | reverse complement strand
CTATGCGCGGCACCGCGGCTGTACGCCCTGGGCGGTCCGAAAGGCCCTCCGGGATGGCCGGATCACCCGGGAGGCGGACGGCTTGATCGATCCTGAGCGGGCGGACCGGGACTGGCAGCGCAACACGTCCCCGGCCCGCCGGCCGCATGGGGGGGTCCCCTCGCAGGGGTCGCACCCCCGGGAGTCTGTTGACTTCGCTCAGGCCAGGGCGCGGAAGGAGGAGGCACTCGCCGGGATGGCGGAGATGGAGCTTGCCGAGAAGCAGGGAAAGCTTCTCCCCCGTGAGCTCATCGAGCGGACGTGGCTCAAGTTCGCCATGGCATGCAGGGCGGGGCTGCTGGCAATGCCCCGCAGGCTTGCCCCAAGGCTCGCCAGTGAGTCCCGCGCGGCGGTTTGTGAGGAGATGGTCCGGGACGCGGTCCACGAGGCCCTCACGGAGCTTGGATCGAACGACGGGATCACAGTTCGCCGTGGTCCACCGAAGAGGAGGAGGACGAAGTCATGACCGACAGCACACCGGCCCCCATTCCCAAGGCGCGCCCGCCGTTGGTCTGCCACAACTGTGCGGAGCACCAGCTTCACACTCCGATCGATGTTCGAGAGATCAGCTACTTTTGCCCCCACGTTCACGGTGGGATATGGGCAACGTGGCTGCCCCAGGGACGCTGGCGGATCTTTACCGGCGTTTCAGTGGATCAGTACCGGACGATTCTCGCGATCACCGAGGAGGCCGCGCGGCATGTGACTGAAGCGGCTACCAAGGCACTCAGCGAAATTCCCTTGACTCCCGATGTAACCGATGGCAATCTGTCCCCGACATAGAGTCGTTCGCACGGTCGGAAGCCGAAGCGAGCGCCGCAAGTCTCAGGTTCTCGAGTGGGTCGGAAGCCCATATGATTCGAGCGCCCGGACGACGCGGGAAGCGATGCGAGGGATTCCTCGCACGTCATCCTGTCTCGTCGGCGCTTTGCTTTTATGTTCCGGTGAGGCATGAACGGAGACAATATGCCAGCCGGACGAATGTCAATCCGCACAGCCAGTTTGGATCTCACTCGAGCCGACAGCGCGAGCCGCAGCATTCCGGTCTCGCTTTCCAGTGAGCACCCGGTTCAGCAATGGTTTGGCCTTGAGATTCTCGATCACACACCCGATGCCATCGATCTGGGCGCGGCCCGCGATGGCCTCCCCTTGCTTACGGCGCACAATCCGAACGAGATCCCGCGGCCGGGCAACATCGAAGGGATTCGGCTAACTGGAAGGAAGCTTCGCGGGACCCTTCGCTTCGGATCGAGCAAGAGAGCAGACGAGATTTGGGAGGCGATCCAGGACGGAGTTCTCAGCGGCGTCAGTATCGGCTATAAAATTCAGCGGACCAGACCGGAAGGCATCGACAAACGAACGGGCCTGCAGATCATACGTGCCACCCGATGGAAGCTCCTTGAGGCGTCCCTCGTGAACGTCCCAGCGGATGAGACGGTCGGCATTGGTCGCAGCCGTCCAATCGGAAGGAAGGAAGTCATGAATCGCGATCGCGCGGAGAATATCCCAAACGGAGAAGAACTGCCTACTGCGGAGACGCCTTCAACGGTGACGGTGACAGAACGTCAGGATCGGCAGCGGGAAAAGAACATGAACCTCTTGCAACATGCAAATGCGGTCATGAGTCGCTACCCGAGCCAAGCGCCGAGAATCCACGAGCTGACCACAAGGGTTCTTGAGTCCGGCGGAAGCCGGGAACGATTCAACGAGGGTCTCTTCGAGATTCTCAATGACAAGCCCCCCCTGAATCTGTTCGGAGACTTCTCTCCGAACCAGGGCATGCTGGGCCTGGGACAGCGGGACATCGATCGCTTCAGCATTCGACGCGCGATCTTGGCGGTCGCAGCCCCCGAGACACGACAGGAAGCGGGGTTCGAATACGAAGTCTCACGCACGATCGGACAGAAGCTCGGTCGCGGGACCGATGGGATCCTCGTTCCTTTCGAGCTTCTTCGCGGCCGCCGCGATCTGACGGTCGGGGTCGGCACGCAGGGAGGCTTCCTGGTTGCGAACGAGCTGCACCCGGAGGCTTTCATCGATGTTTTGCGGAACAAGAGCGTCGTCATGGCCGCAGGCGCAACGCTCATGTCCGGCCTGGTCGGAAACGTCCAGATTCCGAAGAAGAGCTCTGCCTCAACGGCCTATTGGGTCGCGGAAGGTGTGAACGTCACCGAGTCGTCGATGGTCTTCGCGCAGGTCACGCTGACTCCGAGAACCGTTGGAGGTTTGGTTGAGTTCACACGGAAGTTTCTCCTCCAGTCCTCGATCGACGCGGAAATGCTGGTTCGTGCGGATCTCGCGCAGACGGTTGCGGTGGAGGTCGATCGGGCCGCTCTCGTTGGGTCGGGTACCGGATCGGAGCCGACCGGAATCATGAACACGTCCGGAGTCACCGCTGTTGACTTCGGAACGAATGGCGGAGCGCCGACCTGGGCGAAAATGGTCGAGTTCCTTAGGTCGCTCTCGATTGCAAACGCCCTGCAGGGCAGGCTCGCCTGGGTCACAACTCCGAGTGCACAGGCGAAGCTCCTGACCGTCGAGAAGGCGGCGAACACTGGGCTTTTCGTCTGGGAATCACCCGCAGCCGCCAACGGTACGGATGGAATAATCGCGGGCAATCCGGCCTATGCGACGTCACAGATCCCGAGCAACTATACGGACGGCACCGGGTCGAACCTCTCGGGGGTCGTCTTCGGCAACTGGCCAGAGCTGGTCATCGGACAGTGGGGTGCCCTCGAGCTCCTCTCGGATCCGTACACCGCCTTTGCAGCCGGGAACGTTCGCGTCCGCGCCATGCTCGATATCGACGCCGCAATCCGTCACGTTGCGAGCTTCGCGGTTGCAAAGGACATGATCACAACCTAAGAGACGAGATGCGGGGGCCGGCACGGTCTTCCTTGGGCGTGTCGGCTAACTCTGGGAACCAGGCGAGGCAGTCTCGCTGAGAAGTAGCGCCGGGCGGGGCCCTCGCCTGGGACCTGGGGGACGTGCAACGCTCTGAGCGGCACGAATGACGGTAGCCTTGGGCGGGGCCACTCCGGAGATCACCTTGCGCTCGATCTCGGGGTCAATCTCCTTCACCCGCTCGACGGCAAAGGCAAAGGCACCGTCGCGCTTCACCTTCGGTGCTGATACTCCGTGCTGCCTGGCGAGACGATCAGCCGTGTTCGGGTATCATTTTGATCCCCCGATTTCTGATCTCCGTGTCCCCCGTCCTTTCTCTTCGCCCTGTTGTACCTGCGGCCTAGCAGTAGGTCCCTCTGGTCCGGCGTTAGATTCCTGCGGCCAAGCTGATTCGCGTCGATCCAGTCCGCCGCTTCCTCCCGCGTTGCCATCGTGAGCACTTCGGTCTTGTATGGCTTGCGGTGCTTCTCGCAGATGGCAAGGCGATTGTGTCCGTCCAGGAGCAGATCGTCTCCGTCGGGGGGATGCCACACAACGAGCGGATCGCGGCCCGGCACGCTAGGAGATCATCCAGCGCCCGTCGCTACGCTTCCTCTACGGTCAGCCCTGGGAATGCGTCCTCAAACTCCATCCGGCACTCGGTGAGGCCTTCCCATAGCCCCGCGGCTTCATCCGTGGTCAGCGGGTCCAGTGAGTCGCGTTCCCCCTGCCAGCACGTTAGGCGCGTCGCGAAGTAGGCGCCCTTCGGGGTGCGGTAGAGGAACGTCTGCCGGCCGTGTCGCTCGAAGTTCGAGCCGTCCCACCAATCGTCTCCCGCGAGCAGGTCCGCGGTCTCGGTGGAGTAGCGCTTGCGTTCGACAATGGCAGTCATGATACGCGGTTTCATCGGGTCCTTGCCTTTCTGCCCGGTCCATGCCGGGCGGTTCGGGTTTGCGGGTCCATGCCCGCGATGTCCGGAATCTAGCATAGGGCGGGTGTCAGGGGTTGACGTACCCTCCGGCGGGCCGGCCGGAACCCCTCGGGCAGCCGGGGTAGGGCGAGACAGCCATCTTGCTCCCCCGGTTGCTCCCCCGCGGTGGAAAAGAGGCCCGTCCGGGATCTCCGCGACGGGGCTAACTCGTTGTCCTGTAACTGGCTGGGGAGCAGGGACTCGAACCCCGGTTCCATGATCCAGAGTCATG
>CAZNRY010000241.1:0-4129 GCA_964575675.1 uncultured bacterium | reverse complement strand
GGCTGCGTTCCACCGACTTGTCCCTCCATGGGGAATCCGCATCAAGACAGGGGTGGTGCAGAGCCCACCTCGCGCCCGGCAAAGGGCAAGGCCCCGCACACATCCGAAGCAAGAAGCATGCGAACATACGTTCGGTTATCGCGAGCAGGTGGGATGAACAGTGTGGACACGTAATGGATGGTGCTGCAAATAGTTACGTCATCGTGGATCAGCTCGGGCTCAGGAGAGCATCAGCCCCTGATCATCGTGTCGCGTGGTGGACAGTGACAGCGACGAACTCGCGACCCCCTTGCTTCTGGCACTTACTCGACGCGTGCCTCGTCGAGTACTTTCTCAGCCGCGTGCTCCGCATCCAGCATGCGCGGTGTTCCCGACACCTCCCGGGTGGCGGCCGTCCGTGGCAACCAAACGTCGTCGCTATTGCCCGAAGAGAGCCTTCACCGCCCCCCAACTGAGGAGGACGGCGGCCGTGTTGGAATCGCGCGGGGAGAATTCCTCGAGCCCCAAGCTGCCTTTGCCCACCATGCGCGTCGAGGGGGTGACGCGATCGATGATACCCTTCACCCGGACCGTGTCACCCGTCGAGAAGCCGTGGAGGCTGCGGAGCTCGAGCAAACCGTGAACGGGCGAGTGCCAGACATAGCAGTCCTCTGGGTCGCTTGAACCGCCCAGGATCCCACAACCAAGGTCTTCGCGCGGACAGGGAAGAACTACCGGGTCAACGACATGCTCACGGAGACCTTTCCCTTGAAGTCCCTGCCGAGGGCTGCGGCCAGGTGGGAGTCCTCGCCGTTGAGGGCGACCAGGGCGCGTGTGAGGATGAAGTACACGATCGCAGCGAAGAGGAGGACGATGCCGTAGAGCGCGACGGGCCACTTCGCGAAATGATTCTCGCCCATCCAGCCCGTGACGAAGGGGATCAGCGAGAGCCAGAAGAGCAGATGCGCGTTGGACCACAGGACGCGGCCATCCACGCGGTCTATCGCCTAGCCCGCATTTCTCACCAGCCTTCTGCTGCAACGGCGCATCTGGCAGCATCTGCGGCGTTGCACTTGCTCGGCCTCCTCGACATACAGCAGTGAGTATGCCTACGTCGGCCTCGCATCGCGCGACTTGCATCTACGGCCATCTGACGCCGTTTCGCGACGAACGGTGGTGAGAAATGCGGGCTAGAGCAGGTGATGGCGGTTGTTCCAATAGATGCCGAGGAACGCGAAGCTCACCACGTAGGAAAGGAACACAGGAAGGAACGGGAGCAGGGCGGCCGGTGTCGCATCCTTGGGCACGTGCAGTTCGAGCATCATGATCGTGATGAGGATCGCGATCACCCCGTCGCTGAAGGCCTCCATCCGTTGCTTCTTCATTGTGCCGGCCTCAAGACTTCCACCCAGTCCGCTCCTGGCTACGCCGCCGAATCACTCAGCGCCATCCGCTTGAGCCAGCGGAAATGGGCGGCGACGCCCGACCACACGGTTCTGTGCTCCGCGTAGCGGATGCCGAAGTCCTTACAGGTGCCTTCGACGATCTTCGACAGGGCAGGGTAGTGGACGTGGCAGACGCGGGCGAACAGATGGTGTTCGATCTGGAAGTTAATGCCACCGAGGAACCATGCGAGAGTGCGGCTGGCCCGGGCGAAGTCGACGGTTGACTCGACCTGAATCACCGACCAGGGCTTCTCGATCCGACCCGTTTCTCTCGAGGGGAGGGGGAAGTCAGCCTGCTCGACGGCGTGCGCGAGCTGGAAGACCACGGCAAGCGAAAACCCCATCACGATGCTGGTGATTCCGAAGTACAGGATGATCGTTGGGAGCGGATGCAGGAGCAGTGGGATCCCGAAGGCCAGGACCAGGAACACTGTCTTGCCCGCGATGAACGTCACGAGCGTCCATCCCTTCGGGCGGGGATAATCTCGGCCGCGGATCTTCCCGGTGCCGACCTCCCAGAAATCGTCATACAACTGCCATTTCAACGTCATGAAACCGTACACCGGCCAGAGGTAGTAGTGCTGCCAACGGTGGAGGGGACGCTTCTTGTCGTGGGGAGCCATCCTGCCGAGAACCCCGAGATCGATGTCGCCGTCGTGCCCCGCGATGTTCGTGTAGGTGTGGTGCGAGAGCACATGCTTGCCGCGCCACAGGTGTGAGCTTCCGCCGATCAGATCGATCGTCATCGACATCACTCTGTTCAGCCAGGGACGGTCGGAGTAGGCGCTGTGGCTGGCGTCGTGCTGGATGTTCAGCCCGATGGAGGCGCTGTTCAAGCCGAGCAGGATGGCGACCGGCAAGGCCTGCCACCATGTCCGCACGAAGAAGACGAGGGCGACATAGAGGACGGCGAAGCTCATCATGATGATCGCGGACTTCAGGTACATCTGCCAGCAGTCGCGTTCCCGCTGGCCGGTCCTGCTGAAATACTCATCGGCCCGGCGCCGAAGCTCGGCTTGGAACGCATTGTCACCGCTGTATTTCAAACGGTATTGGGGTACCGGGGCCGGGCCTCCACCCTGGAAGCCCACTCGGGTCACTTGATTGCTGGTCATTGATCCTCTGGAGTCTGGGTTCCTTGACAGGCGGCAGTGCTTGCCAAGGTCAAGAGCGGCGAAATCGTGCAGCCTGCTCCTCAAGCCAACATGGCAGCTTAGGCCTCCGAGATGAGAGGGTCAAAGGCTTTTGGACGGTGGGTCGCGCCTGGCTGCCAGCAGGATCGCCGCAGAGAATGGGCTGAGGTCCCTGAGCCGGCGGAGTCACTCATGCGCGCATTTGCAGCACGAGGAGCATCGGCCAGCCGACGTACTTCTCTGCCCGCGGGTATTGTGAGGCGAAACGGGCGTCCGGGGCGTACTCGCCGATCCCGTCCATGTGAAACCCCGCCCGTAGCGCCGCCATGACGAAGTCTCCCAGCTGGTGCGGGAAGCTACCCGGCTGCACAACCTCTCCCGACGCGGGGTCAGTGAACCGCGCCTGGCTGCCGCGGAGTAACATGGCAGGGTGCATGGTTGACACCACCGCCCGGCCGCCCCTTCGCAGTACCCGGCGGGACTCGCAGAAAAAGCCTTCCAGGTCGCTCAGGTGCTCCAGTACCAGTCCGCTGACCACCAAGTCGAATCCGCCGGCAGGGAACGGGAGCGGTCCGTGGAGATCGTGCGCGAGGAAACGGACCGCGGCTCCCCCTGGCTTCCCGCGAGCCTCGGCGAGCATGCCTTCGGAAAAATCGAGAGCCGTCACAGAAGCCCCACCCGCCGCCAGCCACAACGCGTGGCGGCCGGTGCCGCATCCGAGATCCAGCACGACCAGTCCGCTGACATCCCCGATTGCCTCTCGCATGACCGGCTCTTCCAAGGCCGGCAGCGGGTTGGCGTCGTGATCGTAGACGAGAGCCCAGCGGTCGTAGCCGGCGCGGATCGAGAGGTGTGCGTCGCGCTGTGAGGTATCCGTCATTCAGATCAGCCTTTGCCAAACGCTCGCACCGCCTACGGGCTCAGGCTGGCGCGGCCCTGGCAGCCCGGGGCGGCGATTCCTGGTTCTTGGCATTTCTGCCAGCGCTGTGACGGCCCGGCCCGCCAAGTGAATGCGGCCGTTAGGCACCGGAAGCGCGACGCTATCCGAAGAGCTCATCCTCGATGAGCTTCATGTATCTGTTGACGTAGAACATATCCGGATCGTGCTTGGCGGCGCGAACCCTGATCTGGAAGTCAGGGGTTTTCGGATCCTTGCCGTTGAACAGAATGAACCCGATCCCGAAGATGCGTGCCAGTGCGTCGAGACGAGCCACGTCGTCCTCGATAGAATCCTGAGGGACAACGATGTAGGACTTGTGAGAGAAGAGCCGGTATGCACACGCCTGGCCAAAAGCTGTGATGAGGCTCGCCGAATCGACTTTGACCTCTGCGGCAACGATCTCGGTTGGGAATTGGATGATGTCGCTCTTACGAGCCTCCCGGATGCCGATGACGTCGGGCGTCCCCCACTTATCTCGGAATCGGTTTCCACCCACGGGGACCGCCTTGGTGCATTCCTCGAGCTCGTTCACCAGCCAGTCGGCGAACGGCTGATAGAAGGCATCCTCCTTTACCTTGCTAGCCTGGATTTCCACGGACCGGAATTCCCCTAACGCCTCCGGCGTCCCGGTC
>CAZNRY010000240.1:0-4138 GCA_964575675.1 uncultured bacterium | reverse complement strand
CTTCGTCGCCGAGATCCGCGGCATCCCGGCAAGCGCGAGGGGCCGCAAGATCTAGGCGATGATCGACCTCTGCAATCTCGGCGAGGTCCGCTCCCGCTTGATCGGAGAACTCTCCAAGGGGTTCAAGCAGCGGGTCGGGCTCGCGCAGACCCTCATTCACGACCCCGAGGTGCTGATCCTCGACGAGCCGACGACCGGGCTGGACCCGAACCAGATCGTCCAGATCCGCGAGTTGATCAAGCGGATCGGCCGCGAGAAAACGGTCCTCCTCTCGACGCACATCCTTCAGGAGGTCGAGGCGACGTGCACGCGCGTGCAGATCATCAATGACGGCCGCCTGATCGCCCAGGGAACCACGGCCGAGTTGGCGAATCTGGCGACGGGAGAGACCCGAATCATCGCCCGGATCTCCGCCCCCCGTTCGCAGGTCGAGCCGAAGCTCCGCGCGCTGCCGGGATGCAAGGCGCTGCGGGACCTGACCGCGTCGAACGACGCCGCATCCCGCTACGAGATCACCGTCGCGGGCGCAGATCCCGACGATTCGGCCGAGTCGGCGATCTTCCGCATGACGGTTGAGAACGGCTGGATCCTGACGGAGTTGAAGCGCGAAACGCAGAGCCTGGAGCAGGTCTTCCAGAAGCTCACGCGTGGAGAGGTGTGACGATGGAGAGCGTGATCCCGATCTTCAAGAAGGAATTCCGCGGCTATTTCCAGTCGCCGATCGCATACATCTTCCTCACCGTGTTCCTCGTCATCCTGAACGGCCTCCTCTTCTGGGCCACGGGATTCCTCCTCGTCGGCCAGGCCGAGTTGCGGGAGTTCTTCGGCCTGATCTCGATCGTCCTGATCTTCTTCGTCCCGGCCATCTCGATGAGGCTCTGGGCCGAGGAGATGAAGGTGGGGACGATGGAGCTCTTGATGACCTTCCCGGTGCGCGACTGGGAAGCGGTCATGGGGAAGTTCCTCGCCGCGATGGCGATGATCGCCCTGGCGATCCTCTTGACCCTGCCGCTGCCGATCAGCGTGGCGGCCGTCGCCGAGCTGGATGCCGGCCCGATCATCGGAGGCTACCTCGGCGCGCTGCTCTTGGGGGCGGCCTACCTCGCGATCGGGGCATGGACCTCGAGCACGACCTCCAACCAGATCGTGAGCTTCATTCTCGCGATGCTCATCCTTCTCGTCGGCAGCTTCGGACTCGATTGGGTCCGGCAGTTCTCCCCATCGTGGCTCGCCCCATGGCTCGCCTACCTATCGCTGCGGACCCACTACGACAACATAACCCGCGGGGTCGTGGATCTCCGCGACATCGTCTACTACCTCTCGATCATCGGCTTTTTCCTTTACCTGAACGTCCGGGCCGTCGAGAGCCGGAATTGGAAGTAGGAGGAAACGATGCCCGAGATCATCAAGAAACGCGGACTCGCCACGGGGATCTACTCCGCGATCGTCGTTCTGCTCGTCGGATTGATCCTTGCGGCCGGCAACTTCCTCGCGTCCCGGGTCCTCGCGCGGATCGACCTCACGAAGGACCGGGAGTTCACCATCTCGAAGGCGACCCGCGAGGTCCTGCGGGGCCTCGACGACATCGTTACGGTCAAGGTCTACTTCTCGAAGCGCCTGCCGCCGAACCTGACCACCCTGCGCCGGAACATCGACGACGTCCTTCGCGAGTACCAGGCCTATTCCCACGGCAAGGTGAGGGTCGAGCACATCGATCCGGCCGACAAGCCGGAGGAAGAGCAGAAACTGCGCTTCCTCGGGATTCCGCAGATCCAGCTGAACGTCCTCGAGAAGGACCAGCTCCAGGTGATCAACGGCTACATGGGGATCGCGATCCTCTACGCCGACCGGCACCAGTCAATCCCGCTCATCCAGGACGTTAACACGCTTGAATACGACCTCACGGCGGGGATCCTCCAGGTCCTCTCGCAAGAGAAGCGGACCGTCGGATTCCTGGGCGGCACGAATGCGCCCGAGCTCACGCGCGAGTTCGAATCGCTGAGCCAGCTCCTTTCCAAGAGCTACCAGATCCGGCCGGTCGACACGCAACAGGGCAAGAACGCCATTCCGCCCGAGGTCAACACGCTGATCGTCGCCCGGCCCCAATCGACGCCGGAGAGGGTCCAGTGGCAGATCGACCAGTTCATCATGCGCGGCGGCCGGGTCATCTTCATGGTCGACGCGCTCAGGCTCGATGAGCAGATGGGCATCGCCAACCCGATCCCCGTCCTGTCGGGACTCGACGAGATGCTCGCCTTCTACGGCGCGCGGCCGCAGCGGGCGATCCTGCAGGACAAGGCGCCGTTCATCGAGAACGCGGGCTTCAGCCAGGGGATGATGCGCTACTCGATTGCCTACCCCCTCTGGCCGAAAGCTGCGGGGAAGAACCTGTCGAGCGACAACCCGGTCACGAGCCGCCTCGACGCGCTCGTCCTTCCATGGACGTCCCCGTTGGAGGTGCTCATCGCCGAGGCCGCGGGACGCAACGCAAGGAGCGACTCCACGGCATCCCGTCCTTCCTCGCAGCCCGACGTTCGCGCGACGGTCCTGGCGAAGAGCTCGCCGCGCGCCACGATTCAGCAGGGACGTTTCGACCTGACGCCGCCGAACCCCTTCCAGCAGCAGATGCGGCCCCCCGAGGGAGGAGAGCAGAGCTACCCGCTCGCGGTCGCACTGGTGGGCCGGTTCAAGTCGTACTTCGCGGGCAAGCCGGTCCCCCTGGCGCCGGACGATTCGACCGGCGCCTCGGCGATGGGCTCGGCGATGGCGGCCGAAAGCCCCGAGACGCAGATCGTGGTGGTCGGCAGCTCCTCCTTCGCCTACTCGAACTTCATCGCGATGTTCCCCGGGAACCAGGAGTTCCTGATGAACACGATCGACTGGATGACACTCGGCGACCGTCTGATCGCGATCCGCTCGCGCGGCGCGACGGACCGGCCTCTCGGAATCGCGTCGGCGGGAGGAAAGGCGGCCTTCAAGTACCTGAACACCTTCGGGGTCGCCCTGCTCGTCGGGGTCTTCGGCGTCATCCGATTCTCGGTCATCCGGCGCAGGAGGCAGAACGCCGCGGCCGCGTCTCAGACGGCCATGGGGAGGGCATGATGCGTGGTCGAATCCTCCTGATCCTGCTTGCGATCCTCGTCCTCCTCGGGGGATCGGCGCTCCTGATCGATACCGGCCGCCGGAAGGCGACCGAGCCGTCGAGCAGGCTCCTCTTTCCCGGCCTCAAGACCGAACTGGTCGACCGGATCAAGATCAAGAACAAGGGAACCGAGACGGTGCTCGAGAAGCGGGACAACAAGTGGCTCGTGGCCACGGAGGGAAGCAAGTCCGCGGAACCGAAGCCCGTGGCCGACGTCCTCGACCGCATGACGAAGTTCTTCGCCGACCAGGTGGTCTCGACGAACGAGGCGAACCAGGCCCTCTTCATGGTCGACTCGACCGGAACGGAGGTCTGGGTCGATCAAAAGGGGAAGGAGATCGCCCACTTCTTCGTCGGCAAGAGCACAGACGACTGGCGCAGTACCTACGTCCGGGCGGCCGCCTCGGACCGGGTCATCCTCGTGCCCGAGTATCTGCCGAACATCTTCCAGCGCGGGGAGAGCTGGCGCGAGAAGACGATCTTCGGCTTCGAGATGAAGGACATCACCCGCTTCGGATTCGAATCCCCGACGCGCGGACAGCTTCTCGCAAGCAGGGACGAGTCGGGCAACTGGAAGATGGAGTCTCCGGAGTCGGGGGCGATCGAGACCTCGAAGATCACGCCCGTGATCCAGGCGATGGGGCAACTGAAGGCCGTGGGGTTCGGCGACGACATCGCGCCCGCAGAAGCGGGGGTCGAACCCGACACGACGAAGATCACGGCGACCCTCGCCGACGGATCGACGCACGTGCTCGTCGTGGGAGGTTCGGCTCCGTCGAACCGCACGTACGTCCGAAGGGAAGGAAACGATCAGATCTACACGATCGCCAACGGCCGGCTGAAGGCGATGCTGCCCGCGAAGGAGACGTTGCTGGCGCCGGCGCAGCCGCAGTAGGCCTTGGGCGCGGGCGCTGGGGCGCTCGGGGCGGAGTACGGGGCGACTATCGGGATAGGGGGCGACGGTTGCCCGTCGCTCCCCTCCCACACCACCGGACA
>CAZNRY010000239.1:0-4304 GCA_964575675.1 uncultured bacterium | reverse complement strand
CGAGATGGACGGCTTCGAGTCGAACGATGGCGTGATCTTGATCGCCGCCACGAACCGCCCCGATGTGCTCGATCCGGCGCTGCTGCGGCCCGGCCGCTTCGACCGCCAGATCGTCGTAGATCGCCCCGACATCCGCGGGCGCGAGGGGATCCTCAAGGTCCACATGAAGAACAAGCCGATCGCCGAGGACGTCGACATCCGCTCCCTCGCCCGCGGCACGCCGGGGATGGCCGGCGCGGACCTCGCGAACCTCGTCAACGAGGCGGCGCTGCTCGCCGCGCGCCGCAACCAGAAGCAGATTCAGATGACTGACTTCGAGGAAGCGAAGGACAAGGTGATGATGGGCACCGAGCGCAGGAGCCTCTGCCTGAGCGACGAAGAGAAGCGCACGACCGCCTACCACGAGTCGGGGCACGCCCTGGTCGGTTGGATGCTTCCCGAGGCGGATCCGATCCACAAGGTGACCGTGATCCCGCGCGGACGCGCGCTCGGCCTCACCCAGTTCCTTCCCGAGGGAGACGCCTACACGAGGACGCGCGACTACTTCACCGCGACCATGACCGCGATGATGGGCGGCCGCGCGGCCGAGGAGCTGATCTTCGGCAAGATCACGAACGGCGCGGCGAGCGACATCCAGAGCGCGACCCACCTGGCGCGGAAGATGGTCTGCGAGTGGGGAATGAGCGACCGGCTGGGGCCGCTTCAGTTCGGCAAGAAGCAGGACTTGATCTTCCTCGGTCGCGAGATCACCGAGCAGAAGGACTACAGCGAGCGGACGGCCGAGATCATCGACGAAGAGGTCCACGCGATCGTTCAGGGCGGATACGATCACGCGCGGAAGATCCTGCGCGAGAACATCGACAAGCTGCACGCGCTGGCGGGCGCCCTCCTCGAGCGCGAGATCCTCGATCGCGAGGAGATCGACGTGATCCTGAAGGGCGAGGGAGGCACTCTGCCGCCTCCGCGCGAGGCGCCGCCCGCAAGGCCCGCGAAGCCGGTTGCGACCGCCGCGGTCGCGGATCGCCGCGAGCCGGACCGCGATCCGGGGATCGGGCCCATCCCCAGCCCCGCTCCCGGAACGCCTTGAGCGGCGAACCCGTGCGCGAGCTTCCTAGCCCGCATTTCTCACCACCGGCCGTCGCGAAACGGCGTCAGATGGCTGTAGATGCAAGTCGCGCGATGCGAGGCCGACGCGGGCATACTCGCTGCAGTATGTCGAGGAGGCCGAGCAAGCGCGACGCCGCAGATGCGGCCAGATGCGCCGTTGCAGCAGAAGGCTGGTGAGAAATGCGGGCTAGATGGCCTGCCCGGGAGATTTCGGTCTTCCGGGCAGGTTCGCATCTGTGGGAACTCGGCCGGAAAACCCTCGTCCTCGGGATCCTGAATGTCACACCCGATTCGTTCTCGGACGGCGGGACGTTCACCGCGCACGATGCGATTGAGCGCCGTCTCGCTCAGATCGCGGAGGATGGCGCGGACCTCGTCGACATCGGAGGCGAGAGCACGCGCCCCGGCGCCGCGCCGGTCAGCGTCGAGGATGAGTGGAGGCGGGTCCTTCCCGCCCTGCGGGCCGCCCGCCGGATCACTCCCCCACTGCCCGTGAGCGTCGACACGATGAAGCCCGAGGTCGCGCGCCGCGCGCTCGGCGAGGGCGCGGTCGTGATCAACGACGTGTCGGGCCTCCGCGGAGGACCTGAGATCGCCGAGATCGTCGCCGGCTCGAAAGCCGGGCTCATTTTGATGCACATGAAGGGCGAGCCGCGCACGATGCAGATCGACCCGCGCTACGACGATCTGCTTGGCGAGGTGCGGCTCGCGCTCGCCGAGTCGGTCGGCGTGGCCGAGCGGGCAGGCGTCCCAAGGGAGAGGATCCTGATCGATCCCGGAATCGGCTTCGGGAAGACGGTCGAGCACAACCTCGATTTGCTGAGGAACGCTTCGTTCTTCGGCGGGCTCGGCGCGGGCGTTCTGATCGGAGCCTCGCGAAAGATCTTCATCGGGAAGCTGCTCGGCGACCTGCCGGTCGATGAGCGGCTCGAGGGCTCGATCGCATCGGC
This sequence comes from uncultured bacterium, assembly GCA_964575675.1. Lineage (GTDB taxonomy): Bacteria > Eisenbacteria > RBG-16-71-46 > CAIMUX01 > VGJL01 > CAZNRY01. The sequence continues at coordinate 2,247 of CAZNRY010000239.1, read as the reverse complement.
AGTCGCCGCGGTTCTCGCCGGGGCGCACGCGGTGCGCGTTCACGACGTTCGGGCAACCGTCCGGGCCGTCCGGATCGCCGACGCGCTGACCGCCCGCGGGTAGCCGGACGCGCGAAGCCCGCGGGTGTCCATGCGCGCGCTGGCGCGCACGCGAGGCTGACGCCCCGCTTGTTTAGCCCGTCCAGCGGGATGTGCCAAGCGAACTCGACAGGTGCCGAGCGAAAGCACGCACGAACAGCCGCCCGGAGAGGCATGCGCGCGGCGAGCGCGACAGGTGCCGAGCGGAGGCACGCCCCGAATGATTCGCCCAGGATCCGCGGGCGTGCAGCCATGTCTCGTAGCGCGACGCCAGAGCGCAGGCGGCGCAGAAGCGCGGCAACGAGCACGCGCCCTGTCCGCCGGAGCAGCCGCATGAAGGGACATGGCGAACGAGCCGCGGACCCAAGGCGGTCATGCAGGAGCGATGCCGCAGCGAGCTGCGCCGTGCGCCGAGCGGGATGCGCCAAGCGGGGTGCGCCGAGCGAGCGCGACAGGTGCCGAGCGAAGGCACGCCCCGAATGAGTCACTCGAGAGCGACAGGCGCGATCTACCATGCTCGGCGCAGGCGGCATGAGCACTTGCGGATGTCCGTCCCTTTGCGTGTGTCCGTCCTTCGACGTTTCGTCGACGTGTAGACGTCGCGATCTTGCCGGATCGTTCGTCGGGTTGAGCACTCACGATTGTGAACACCGCGCCAATCCAGTGTTTGAGGTACTTTCGCACACGCCCCCATGTGAGCCGGCTTTCGGCCCGCGTCTTGCTTGTCCCTCTTAGTAACTCATTACTACTTTGGGAGAGTGCGAACACACATGTCCATCCATGACAAAGCAGCAATCGCACGACGAGCGCCGGCGCGCACAGCGCGGAGGGCAGCGCCGTCTCGTCCGCGTGCGATGAATCCGTTGCACGCCGCGCCTCCTCTTGCGCCGCCCCCGTTGCCTACCGCGTCCCCGACCGACGCCAATGCGACGGGAGGCGCGTCAGTTCCGGCCACCGCAGCTTCCACGGACACAAAGGCGGCGGGGGCCGCATCGACTCTGCCTCCCGTGACGACTCCGGTACGCACGACGACCCCACTGGTCACGACAACTCCGCCGACCACGTCAAACTCCGTGGCCGGGTCATCGTTGCCGGCCGCGCCGGCCCCATCGAACACTTCGGCCACGCCATCTCTGCCGGCCACGTCATCGTTCTCGGCGGCGCCAGATCCTCCTCCCCGCCGCGAGGACCAGCGCCGGGTGGTCACCCGTCGACTCCTCGAGGCCATCGCGCGCACCCATCGTCTCTCGACGCGCCTTCATGCCGAGAGCGCACGATCACTGAGCCAACTGCACGCAGCGGAGGCGCACCGCAAGTTGGGTTTCCCCTCCTTCGGCGACTTCAGCCGGGAGACCCTGGGTCTCGCCCATGGGACCGTCAAGGATCGCCTCAAGCTCCACGAGGTCCTGAGCGCGAGCCGTCCCATCGCTGCCTCCTTCGCCCGCGGCGAGCTCTCCGAATCGAAGGCGATCGTGCTTCTTCCCGTGGTACGTCTCGGCCTGAGCGACGAAGCCGCGGAGCATTGGCTCGCCGTGTCACGGGAGATGAGCGTCCGGCAGCTCAGGTGCGCCGTGCGGGAAGCCTTGCGCGCCATGAACGCGGCAGTGGACCCGGAGGCCGAGGACGCTGGTGAAGAGGGCCGAATCGTCTCCTTCCGTGGACCCGTACCCGTGGCGCGGATGTTCGAGGAGGCGATCGAGACGGCGCGGAAGGTCCTGGGCACTCACGCCCCACGGTACGCGTGCGTGGAGGCCCTCCTGGCCGAGACCTCATCGGAGTGGCAGCGCCTGGAGCCGGATCTAGAGGAACGGCTGGAGCAGAGGACGGTCGAAGTGCCCGGCCCGATCGCTGTCCATGTAGCGCCTGTGGACTCGATGGACGCGGCGCCACTTCGATCCCTCACCACGGACGGTGCTCTACAGATCGCCGACGCCGCGCACGCGGTAGCGTCGCGCAGCCAGGCGCCGTCGATTGATTGTCGCTCCGGGCAGGCCAAGGCCGGCTCACCGGCCGCGGTGGAGGCCATTCTTGTTCCCAAACCCGTGGTCGAGGTCACCTGCGTCCCCAAACCCGCGGTCGAGGTCATCCTCGTTCCCAGATCCAACCCCGCGCTACTGATGGGCGCCCTGCGTACGGTCGAGCGGATTGAGCGCGAGGTCGCAGAGATCG
>CAZNRY010000238.1:0-4314 GCA_964575675.1 uncultured bacterium | reverse complement strand
ACTCCCGGCGGATCTCTGCGGACGTTCCGCTCGTCCGCGCAGACATGCGCTCGCTTCCCTTTCGTGCGGGGAGTTTCGGCGCGATCCTCCTGATGTTCACAACGTTTGGCTACTTCTTGAGCGACGAGGAGGATCTTCGGGTTCTCCGAGGCGTCGCCTCTCTCCTCGATCCTCAGGGACGCTTCGTGCTCGACTACATCAACGCCCGTCATCTGCGCGACCACTTGATCCTGTTCTCGGAGCGCCGGCTGGAATCCCGCACGGTCGAAGAGAAACGTTGGATCGACGCGGACGGGAGGTTCCTGCACAAGGAAAGCCGCGTCACGGATGCGCGGGATGGCGAGGTCCGGATCTACCGAGAGCGACTGCGTCTTTACGATCCTGCCGAGATAGAATCGATGTTTCGCGCCGCAGGTCTCGAGATCGAGAGAAGGCTGGGGGACTACGAGGGCCGACCGTTCGATGGATCGGCTTCGGCGCGGCTGCTCGTGATCGCCGGGCGGGAGAGGGGAATCGGATGAAGCTGCTGGGCTGGAAGGAGGCAGGGTCGCCGGAGCCCGATCAGGGCGGGAGAGATCCGCGCGCGGGACTGATGCTGGAGGATCCGCAGAGCTTTCATCGCCTGATCGACTACTTGACCGAGGGGTGCGAGGCCCTCCGCGATTGGCGGACGCCGCTCCGCTCGGGTGAGGCGACCGTCGTTCTGACCGGCCAGCAGCCAGCGGTGTTGGGAGGACCCCTCTACACGCTCTACAAGGCGATGACGGGCATCGAGGCCGCGCGCAGGATGCGCGGGGCGGGGCATCAAGCGATCGCAGCCTTCTGGTGTGTGGGGGACGACACGGACCACGATGAGGTCGGCTTCTCCTCGTGGCCGCGGCGCGGATCGCCTCCTCGCCGCGTTCGCGACGAGGTTCGCACGGGCGGCGCCAGGGTCGGCGGCTTGCCGCGCGAAAGATTCGATCCCGTGTTGCTTCATCTCCGCGAAGACTGGCCGGTCTCCGATCTGTGGGAGGGCCTCGATCGGCTCCTCGGTCCGAACGGCCCGCCGACGTGGTCTTCCTTCCTCAAGGAGGCGCTAGCGTTGCTGTCCGGCGGGGAGCCGCTCCTCTTCGTGGACGGCAACGACCCGCGGGTGATCGAGGCTTCCCAGAGCTGGCTGGGGCGATTCTTGCCGGAGCGAGGGCGGATCGCCGCGGAGATCGAGGAAATCGCCCGATCCGCGCGGCAGGGCGGCGATGCGGTCGCGCTCTCGGGCCAGGAGGCAGAGAGGTCCCTCTTCGCGATCGATGGCGATGGCCGGTGCGCGCTCGAGCCGGACGAAGGGCCCGGCGGCGGCGTGAGCCTGCTCCCAAACGTGGTTCTTCGCCCGGCGCTTCAGGAGCATCTTCTTCCCGTCGAGCGCGTCGTGTGCGGCGAGGGTGAGATTGCTTACCGGCGCCTCTTGGGCCCGGTCTACGCGCGGACGGGGAGGCCGGCCGCTCCCCTGATGCGCCGGTTCGGGGCGACCCTGCTTCCCCCCGCCTGGTTCACGGAGGAGGCCGCGCCCGACCCGGCCCGGACGCTGGAGGACCCGGATGCGGCGCTGGAGGAGTGGGCGCAGGAGGTGGTTGATGCAGGTCTCCTTGCGGAGATTGCGACCTTTCGCTCCGATCTGAGCGCCAGATTCCTTTCGCTCGGTGCCCGCGTCGCCGAGACGGATCGCGGCCTCGCCCAGATCCTGGATTCGGCCGCCGGAAAGGTCGACTACCAGGTGACGCGAATCGAAGAGGCCGTCCGCTCCAAGGCGCGCGCCTCCTTGTACCGCAGGGATGCGAACCTTTCCAATCTGCGGGAGTTCGTCCTCCCGCGCGGACGAGAGCAGGAGAGGAGCTTCACCCTCTGGACCCCGATCCTGTGGGAAGGATTTCAATCCCTCGACGATCTTCGCGCAGCGGTGCGCGGATGGTTCGATCGCGGCGAGCGCGGTCACGCTCTCTTCGCGCTCGAGGAGAAAGGGGACTCTTGATGGCAAGTGATCATCTTCGTGTGGGGGTCGTTTGTTATCCGAGCCATGGGGGGAGCGGAATTGTTGCAACCGAGCTGGGTCTGGCGATGGCTGCTAGGGGATGCGAAGTCCACTTCATCAGCTACGCCCCGCCGGTCCGATTGAAGGGGTTCGTCGAGAACGTGCAGTTCCACCAGGTCTTCACCGACAACTACCCTGTTTTCCACCACCCGCCCTACACGCTGAGTCTCGCCGCGAAGCTCGTGGAAGTTGCGCTGGAACACGACCTGGACCTGTTCCACGTCCACTACGCGATTCCGCACGCGACCTGCGCGTTTCTGGCTCGGGAGATGCTCGGCGAGCGCGGCGTGCCGACGGTCACGACGCTTCACGGAACCGATATCACCCTGGTGGGAGTGCAGCCTTCCTTCCATACTACGGTCCGTTTCAGCATCGAACAAAGCGACGGCGTGACCGCGGTCTCCGAATGGCTTCGCGAGCGGACTCTGGACGCGTTTCGGATTGCGAAGCCGATCCGCGTTATCCCGAACTTCGTCGATGTGGCGCGGTTCACCCCCCGTTCCCGACCGACCGCGGTTCACGGTCCCTTCCTGGCCAAGGACCGGAAGCTCGTCATGCACGCGAGCAACTTCCGGGCGGTGAAGAACATCCCCGGCGTGATTCGCGTATTCGATTCGATCCGGCGCAGGGTGCCCGCCAACCTGGTCCTGATCGGCGAGGGCCCGGAGCTGGCGACGGCGCACGAGATGGTCCGCGCATTCTCCCTGAGCGATTCCGTCTTCTTCCTGGGGATTCAGGACGCGATGGACGAACTCCTCGCCCAGACCGATCTCGTTCTGCTTCCCAGCGAGCACGAGAGCTTCGGCTTGATCGCCTTGGAAGCGATGTCGTGCGGGGTGCCGGTCGTCGCGACGAACCGAGGCGGGACGAACGAGCTGATCGAATCGGGGGTGAGCGGTTTCCTGTCTGATCCAGAGGACGTCGAGACCATGGCGGGCTGGGCGTCCGACCTCCTCCTGGATCCGGCGCGGTGGGCCGAGGTCTCGCGGGCGGCGCGGGCAAGGGTCGAGGGGCGCTTCGATCAGGATCGCATCGTGGACCTTTACTTGGAATTCTACCGCGAGGTCATCGATTCCTGGATGCGGCGCGGGGTGGGGCGCGCTACCGCCAGATGACGGCTGCCATCCGGCCGCTGCGGGGCCCATCGCGGCGGTAGGAGAAGAAGAGGTCGGGCCGGCAGGACGTGCAGAGCTCGCAGGCCTCGATGTGCGATTCGGGGAGCCCCGCCGCCACGAGGTCGATGCGAATCGCTGATCGGAGATCGAGCCTGCTCGCCCCTCCGCCGCGCCGGAGGGTCTCCTCAGGGAAGCACCCTGCCACCTCCGTGCCCACCGGATAGCAGCAGGAGCCGATGCCGGGTCCGATCCAGGCACGCTGCTCCGCGGGAGTGAGAGACGAGGCTGCGGCGAGCAGCTCCACGAGCTGCGCGGCCCCACGCCGCGCCGTTCCCCTCCAGCCGCAGTGCATGAGCCCGATCCACTTCCCCGCGGCGACGAAGAGCGGGAAGCAGTCGGCGATGGTCAGCCAGAGGGGGAGATCCTGCCGGGCTGTCATCAGGCCGTCGCAGGGTTCGTAGATTCCCGGCGCGTCGACCGAGACGCAGCGCGTGCCGTGCTCGAGGCGGGCCTTGGCGGCCGTCCCGCGAAGTCGCAGGGCCGCGGTCCATCGCTGCTCGTTCTTCGATACGCAGGTCGGGTCGTCGCCGGCGCTCCGGCCGAGGTTCAGGCTCCCGTAAGGCGGCGGGCTCGTTCCGCTGACCCGCAGGCTGACGGCCGTCTGTGCGTCCCCCAGCCATCCACGGGGCGGCGCCACCCAAGCGATCTCCCCGTAACTCCCGAATTCATGGCCCATTGGGGACGATTCTAGGGTCACGCGAGGGTTCAGTGAAGGGGCCAACTTGCCGATCTACATAGAGAAAGCCGATGAACACGAATCCGCCGTCCGAAGCCCCAGGAGGGGTGATCTCCCGCCTCCTGGCCGGTTACAAGGGGAACCGTCTCCTGACCGGCTACGTCGTGCTCGTCGCGGGGATCGGGATCGGACTGCTTCTGTTCCATGCGGACGCCGCTCCCCTCGTCTCGTGGGCCTTCTTGCTCTGGTTGATGTTCAGTCTTGGAGCCGAACTCCTCTGGCTTGAAACCCCGACCGGCGAAGCGACCGACTCGATGGCCTCGACCTTCAACGTCGCCGTTCTCTACCTCTTCGGAAACACGCTCTCCCTCTGGATCATCGGTCTCTCGGTCTTG
>CAZNRY010000237.1:0-4345 GCA_964575675.1 uncultured bacterium | reverse complement strand
CGACCCGCAGGATCTTCCGGAAGGCGTCGTCGATGGCTTCAGGGGGGAGATCGGGCTTCAGGTGGGTGAGCGCTTGGCGAAGGCGGCCTTCGAGGATGACGTCGCGGTAGGTCGGGTCGGTGCGCTCGGAGAGGAGCTCGCCAGGGGCGATGGTGGGCCCGTAGAGGACATTCCAACCCAGACTCTCTAGCCAGGCAAGCGCAGCCCCCTCGACCTCCGATTCAAGGAACAAGATTGGTCACTCCGGACTCAACCGGCCTGGTCCGAGAAGCGCATCGAGAGCGGCAATCAGATCCGGCAAGTTCTCATGAATGACCCGCCAGATGAGGTCATGCTCGATCGCCACGTAGCCATGAATGAGGACATTCCGAAGGCCAACGATCCTCTTCAGCTCGGGCACCTGGCAAGCCAGGTCTTGATCGAGCTTCTCGAGTTGATTCAGAGCTTCGCCAATTATCTCGAGCTTCCGCTCAACAGCAGAGTGGAGCATCCCATCTTCGCAGTAGTCATGGAAGGACTTGCCCTCGACGAAACGCGAGGCTTGTCCTGCTGCATCACGAGCGTCCCAGAGGAATGCTCGGGCATCACGCCGCATAAAGGACCTGCCGATCCTCGGCGATGGTCGCCTGAATGAATGGATTCCGCACAGCCCCAGGCATGATGAGATCGACAGGCATCCCGAGAAGCTCTTCCAATCCCTCTTTGAGTCCGAAGTATGCATCCAGCGCGCGCTGCGGGGCTTCCTGGTCGAACTCGACCAGGAAGTCCAAATCGCTCCGCCGCGGGTCGAAATCATCACGAACCGCCGAGCCAAACAGATCCAGCCGCCGGACGTGGAAACGTCGGCAGAGAACCTCGATCTTCTCCCTATTAGCACTGATTAGTCGCAGCATCGTGCCTCCAAGAACCCAGATCGATCATACCGTGGAACGTGCTCCGGTGCGGCCGCTTCCTTTGGGCGAGTGTGTCGGCAGGTGTGCCTCAGCCCCTCCCGCGAGGGACGCTGGATTGGTCATTCTCCCGCCTCTTTCTCCTGGATCTCCTTCAGGGTGCGTCCGTCCGTGGCTCTCCATTCGATACGACCATTGGCCGAGCGCCCCAGGAGCACCCCCGCAGCCGTAGAGGGGGAAGCAAAAGTGTAGTCCTGGGTCAGATCGAGCGACGCGACCTTCTCCGCAAGGACACCCTGCCGCAGGAGTTCCGCACGGATGTCCTTCAGATACGGATGGGTGGACGGAGCTAGCTTGTCGTCCTTCACGGCCTGGGAACCCACGCGAACGACAAAACCGGAAGCTGAGTCGAATCCTCTGCCCTCGATTCCCTTAGCCCGAAGGAAGAGCTCCGTCACGTGTTGGGGCGCGCTGGGTGCCGGCTCGAAGTAGCCGTATCCCAGGATCGGAAGGCAAAGGAGCAAGTCATCAAGGAAGCCCTCTACCTCGGCGGTGTCGGCCTCCGAGAGGGATGGGGCCTGAGGCACGTTCGCGTTCTCGAGCACGCAGCGTTTGGACGCGTGCGCCAGTTCGACAAGTCGCGCTTCGAGTCGCTGCACATGGGCCTTATTGAGATTCGTATCCTTGCTAGTGAAGATGACAGCGTGGGTCCAGAAGTCCTTCAGCTTCGCGTGCTGCTCGAGGCGCGGGCGGACCGGATCACCCTCGCCGATGTAGGCCTTCGGTAGGGAAGAAGATTCGGATGGCCCTACGAGCACATAGACGCCCGTACGGCCGAGCTCCTCGCGCGATTTCGCCTCACCGAACATCACCCGGGGAAGGACGAGTCCTCGTCCAGTCCAGTTCGATTTCTCGACGACCTTGACCCCATCGGGATCGCCGTCGGGCAAGAAGACGCGGACCGAGAATCCGCGGCGTTGAGTGTCCTTGGTCATGGTGCGACCTCCGTGGTGAGTCGTTCGGCATTCTTCACGCGCAGCCCGCCTGAGATGAGCTTGGGGAGGAGGGTGTCGCGGAGGGCGGCGAGGGTCTTATTCTGAAAGTACGGTTCGGGGATTCGCACCAGCATGGGGCGGACGATTCCATCGAATGCTGTGCGCACTTCAAAAGACGGGACAGTCACTGGCATCTCTTCCAGTGAACTACTCCAAACCGCGTATGGGATGGTGCTACCCGTGGAGTGCCGGGTGGCGTAGTCAATCGTGTCCGGGTGATGGAGCAGAAGGGCGGAGAACGCGAAATCCTCGTTCGTTCTTGGGAACAGCACGAACGCGGTCGTTCGAGTCGTCCCGTCAAAAGGAGCGATGCAGACCTTGTGGAAGTAGGGGCGCATCGCTCCGAACAACAGGTCGTCCTTGTGGAACTGGGTAAGGCTGCTTTGCGCCTCCTTGCCTGGCTTGCTCTCGGTCAGAAACAGAGACCTGGGGGAGATGCAGTCAATCGGAACGTATGGGCGAGCGGCGGTAGCAGAGGATGGAACACAGCGTTCCATGCGCTGTGCCAGGAGATCGCCGAGCTTGCCAATTCCCCACCCTTTCGGAATCTCAGCCAGTTCCGAGTCCTCGAACGAATCCGGGAAAAGATCGGCGAGGGGCTTGGGGAGGCCGGGGTCGCGGCCTTCGGCCTTGGCGCGGACGGGGTCGAAGTCCACGAACCACGACTTGAAGAGCGCCCGCGCCATCGCCTCCAGCGTCTCATTCATCCGCCGGTTCAACTCGATCTTGTCGTCCAGCGTGCCGAGAATGTGGGCGATGGCGCGTTGTTCGGAAGGTGGCGGCACTATGAACGGACACGCACCCAAGATCGACGTGTTCAGATTTGGCATTGTGGCGCCGTGAGCGTGCCGGACGACCCACTCACGGACGCTAGGATGTCCGAGGTAGTACGTGGCAAACCGTGGGTCGGGGCCTTTGTCGCCGAGCCTGACGCGAAGGCAACCGGTGCCGCAGAGCCATCCGTCTTCGCGGTCACGTACAAGCGCGCGTCGCTCGACATCGCCACGTCGGCTGTAGACGATGTCGCCCCTGCGGACCAGATACCGACTCAAGCGTTTCGCGTCATCTGGAGTGATGCGCGCGATGCTGTCCTCGACGATCCGGTTGTCGCCGATGTTCTGCGGCATGATCGACGGGATGCCGACGGGCACGTAGTCGGCGGCGTGCAACTGGCTGCCGAAGGGGCCGGTCTGGATTTCGCCTCCGCCACGCCCACAGACGGCGCCGAGAGTGGTGTATTCCCAGCCCTCAGGCGCAGGCCCGACTAACTGCTCACCCGCCATACCCAACCTCCTTCAGGTTGACGGCGATGGCCGCATCCAGCTTCGCGCCGAGAACCCTGTCGTTCATCGCTTCCTCCGCTTCGGCGCCAGCTCCGCCTCGATCTCTTCCACCGTCGGCAGGACCGACTGCAACCGCGCCGGCAGCGCCCGCGTCAGTTCATAGGTCGAGATGCCGATCGGCTTGTCGATACCTGCGAAGCTGTACTCGGCCAGGAGCTGGTCGCGCGTCTGGCAGAGGATCAGGCCGATGGTCGGGGCGTCGGTCGGGTGCTTGAGCCGGTCGTTGACGACGTTGCAGTAGAAGTTCAGCTTGCCGGCGTACTCGGGCTTGAACTTGCCCTTCTTCAAGTCGATGACGACGAACGCCCGCAGCCGCAGGTGGTAGAACAGCAAGTCGATGTAGAAATCCTCGTCGCCGACGTCGAGGCGGTACTGCCGGCCGATGAAGGCGAAGCCCTGGCCGAGTTCGAGCAGGAACTTCTCCAGGTGACGGACGAGCGCGGTTTCGAGTTCGCGCTCCTGGAATGGCTCGGTGAGGGTGAGGAAGTCGAAGATGTAGGGGTCCTTGAGCGCTTGCTGCGCGAGGTCCGACTGAGGCGCGGGGAGCAGGACGGCGAAGTTGGAGACGGCCTTGCCGTGCCGGGCGTGGGCACGGGCATCGATCTGCAGGGCGAGGACGTTGCGGCTCCAGCCATTGGCGAGCGTCTGCTCCATGTACCAGCGGCGGGTGGGAAGGTCGGGAACCTTGTCCATGAGAATGACATGGTGGGCCCACGGCACCGACCAGAGGAGCGGCTCCGGCAATTGTGCCACCGGTTGTGGCACTTTTGGCGAGGGGATCAATTGTGCCGCAGGCTGTGGCACTTGTGCCGACGCGGGCAATGGTGCAACAGGTTGTTGCACCATTGCGATGGGGTCCGGGTAATCGCGGTGGAACGCCAGCATCCGCTTGATGTTCCGCTCGGAAAAGCCCTTGAGGTCGGGTAGCTCGTTCTTCAGTTTCAGCGCCAGGCGGGGAATGACGGCTGCGCCCCAGCCCTCGCGCCGTTGCCGATCGACGATGATCCGACCGATGTCCCAGTAGAGGCGGACGAGTTCGGCGTTGACCGCCAGCACC
>CAZNRY010000236.1:0-4346 GCA_964575675.1 uncultured bacterium | reverse complement strand
GGATGGGGCCTCCCCGGGCTCGGAGGTGCGGCCGGCGCCGCGGCCCACCAGGATGCGCTTGCCGAATGAGCGGACCTCGATCACCCACAAGTTCCAGATCGGGAGCCACGAAGGATACGTCACGGTGGGCCTCTACGAGGACGGCAGGCCCGGCGAGATCTTCATCGTCATGGCGAAGGAGGGGAGCGTCGTCTCGGGCCTCGTTGATTGCTTCGCCACGTCCGTTTCGATCGCGCTCCAGTACGGGGTGCCGCTCAAGGTGCTGGTGGACAAGTTCATTCACACCCGCTTCGAGCCCTCGGGGATCACAACGCACCCCGACATCCGTTTCGCGAAGTCGATCACCGACTACATCTTCCGGTGGTTGGCGTTAAAGTTCTTGCCCGATCACGAGGTCGTTCGGAATGGGAAGAAGCACGACGAAGCCGCCGGAGCCTACCAGGCAGGAGCCTTCGGCGGATCAAGCGCGGGCATCCAGACGGGCGACGGGCGCCAAATGGTCGAGGCTGCGATCTACCAGATGGAGACCGACACCCCGGCATGCCCGGTCTGCGGATCGCTGATGGTACGGTCCGGCAACTGCTCGCGCTGCCACAACTGCGGCACATCGAGCGGTTGCGCCGGCTGAGCCCGGCGCAGTCCGCCGCCGCACCGGCGGCAGGAGAGGGTCCTGATGCGGATCTACACGCGCGCGGGAGACGGGGGGGAGACAGGGCTCTTGGGCTCCCTACGCGTGCGCAAGGATCACATCCGGATCGCGGCGTACGGTGAGATCGACGAGCTGAATGCCCAAATCGGTCTTCTGAAGATCGCGGCCGGCAGTCCCGGTATCGACTCCCAGCTCGCGCGCCTCCAAGGACTCCTCTTCGAGATCGGAACCGAGCTTGCCGGGCCGCCAGGAAGCGCCAGGCCAGAGGGCGCCGTGCGCGAGGCCGACGTCGCTGACCTCGAGAGGGAGATCGACCGACTCGAGGCGGAGCTTCCTCCCCTGCACAGGTTCCTGCTGCCGGGTGGGAGCGAGGCGGCAAGCCGCGCGCATCTCGCCCGCTGCGTGTGCCGCCGCGCCGAGCGGGCGGTCGTGCATCTCTTGCGAACGGAGCCATCCGAAACGTTCGTTCTCCAGTATCTGAATCGACTCTCGGATTTTCTCTTCGTCCTCGCGCGCTGGTTGAATCGGCAGGCGAGCGTCGTCGAGCCGGACTGGACAAGCCGGGGTAGCGGGTAAGGCAGGCAGTGTCGGGGGGGGCCGGGTCAGGTTTCCTGATCTCTATCCACGCCAGGGACGGCGGATCGCAACTCGATCTCGTCTCAGGGAGAGGAGCGGGACAGGGGGCAGGAGCCGCCGGCCCCCCCTCTTGTATCGAAGCGCACCGTTGATCCCCGTCAGGTCTCCGCGCACCGACATTGCCGCCGACTCGGCCCGATTCGATTCCCGTTGACCGAAGCTGCGCCCGAGGGCCAACCTCCGAGCGAAAGTAGATTCGCCAGGGAGGAGGGAACGATGGAAGGCCTGCACGCCGTCGCGAACCGCTCGATCACGAAGATCACCCTCGAGGGAGTTCCCGATCGGCCGGGGATCGCAGCCGAAATCTTCGGCACGCTCGGTAGTCTCGGGTTCAACATCGAGCTCGTCGTCTCGACCGGCGGGTCGGGCGGCCGGGCGGACATAAGCCTGGCCGTGAGCCGGATGCAGGAGGAAGCCATCCTGCGCGCTCTCGAAGGGATCCGCGTCGAGGTCGGAGCGCGCGCCCTGCGCAAGAACTCGACCGTCGCGCTGGTGAGCATCCTCGGCCAACACCTCTCCACGGAGCCCGGAATTGCAGGGCGGATGTTCCAGGCGCTCTCGAAACGCGGGATCAACATCGAGGTGATCTCGACCTCGATGTCCTCCGTGACGTGCTTGATCGATGAGGTGAAGACCGAGGAGGCGATGGCCGCCCTGGGGACGGAGTTCGGAGTCGTCGGGTGAGCCGGGAGCGATCAAATCCCTGAGGAATCGGACGAGCACGCGGCGGACGAGGAGATCTGCTCGCAGCAGGAATGAACCGGCCGCGGGGGACTCAACCGCCCGCGACCGGTTCCGTTTAAGTTTTCGCGCAAGGGCCCGAACAGCCTCGAACGGACCTCGCCTTACTTCTCGAGGACCAACCGCTGGGTCATCCTCTTCGACGCGGTCGTTAGGGTGTAGAAGTAGACGCCTGACGGCGCCGACGTTCCATCGCCCGTCTTGCCGTCCCAGACCACGACGTGGTCCCCGCCATTCATCATTCCGTCGTGAAGAACCGCGATCCGACGACCGCTCACATCGACGATGAAGAGTTGCGCTTGGCCCGCCTCGGGCATGCCGAAGCGGATCTCGACGGTCCCGGACGCGGGGTTCGGCCGCGCACGGGTCAGATAAAGACCCTCCTCGCCAGCGTTCCCCTGATCATCCGGCACGCCCGCCGTCACGTCGACCAGCGCCTCGTTGATCACCCGCGTCTGCAGCCCTATCGGTCCGGGCCCCTCGACCGTATAGCGGACCAGCGCCGCCCTACTGTCTGGCCTGAGGGGTACGTCAAGTTCTGCGATCTGCCCCGGCATCATCGGGATCGGGTCGCCCGGGACTGGCTCCCACGGCAGCGGATCCACGTACTCCCATGTCAGGTCCTCGAGCGGGATCTGCATCGGCAGGGCTACCCACTGGCGGTTCACAAGCACCGGGCCAATCTCATCGCCCGCGTACTGGATGATGTCGCGGATGTTCAGACCGGGAGCGGTCGACCAGAACTGCCAGGGGACCGGGACGGGGGTCTTTTCGATCTTCGTCCAGTACGCCTGGACCCAGGTCCAATCCAGCGGGATCGGCCCCATGACATTCGGGTCGAACGTGACGCCGAAGTGGTACTGATTGCCGTACGAGTAGGGAAAGAACTTGTCCACCCACGTCATCTCGAAACCGGAGCGCGTCGGCATCTCGGGGAAGAAACCGACGGGGAAGGCGCGGATCAGAGGATCGACGCCCCAAGCGGGGATGATCCCCGGACCACCCACGTCGTTGTCGTACCACCCCCAGACCTGGTGCGGATCGCACCAGTTACCGAAGAAATCGAGCTCGACGTTGTCGAATGACTCCCCCGGAATATCCTGTAGGAGGTCGAAGTTGACCAGGATTCGTTGGAATCCCGGCATGATCGTGCTCGGCGTCGCCTCCGTGACGAAACGGGTGACCGGCGCGCCGGGGGTCATCGGATCGGAGACCGTGTACCTGACAAGGTACGACGCGTCCGGCATGAGCGGCAGGTAGAGGTCGTAGTTCACGTCGCCCGGATTCATGAAGAACACGTCGAAAAAGCTCCAGACAACGGGGGTCGAGTCGTATTGCAGTTGCTCGAGAGGGATCGGCTCGGAACTGATCGCGTAGTCCCGCCTGATCTCCACCCGTTGCGGGTAGGTCGGGCTCAACGTCATCACGTCATAGATCAGACCTCCGTTCAGGAACCACCACTGGAACGGAACGGGGACCTGCCTCACCTTGATCACCTTCGTCCACCAGGCCTTGACCTGCATCGGCGGCAGAGCCGGGTTCACGTTGACACCGAAGTGCGTCCACTGCCCCGCGAGAACTGGATTGACGCGATCCAGCCACATCACCTCGGTCCCGGCGTCTCCGATCATCGATGTGATCCTGTCGAAGCGGGGGGCAATCCCCCAGCCGGGGTAGTAGCCATTGAAGTCGACCGGTCTGACCGGCCCGTAGAACTCCAGCTCGAAGTTGTCCGCCATGGGCATCCCGTTCTGAAGCGCATCGAAGTTGCTGAGCGAACCGACGATCTCGACACCCAGTGAAGGTCCGGCCGCGGAACAGAGCAGCAACAGCAGAGCGGCCAGGGGTTGAGACCATCGCGGGAGGAACCGCAAGGACCTCATTGAAGGAGCCTCCTATCGAGGCGCGCATCGTCTGCGCGGCCTAAGCACCGAGCACCGAGGAGACGGCGGGGGAGCGGGGAAGCGCTCCGGCATCCACCCTCCTCGGGCAGAGCCCCCAGCGGGCTAGATGGGACGGCGCAGGCCTCGACCGATTCTGCCGGAGGGGTTAGCCCGCGGCGGTAGAGACGGCCGCCACGGCGGAGTTCCGCATCCCCTCGCACGAGCAAGAACGAACCGGTCGATCTCCGGACACCTCGGCTCTGCGGTGAGGCATTGTAGCCCTGCCGGGTCGTCCGGGCAAGCGGGAATCGCAGCGGGGATCGGGCGGAGGAGAAGGAGCCTCGATCCGAAGGCGGCGGGAGATCGCACCCGAGCCCGTGGCCCAGCGATTCCGCATTTGACCTGGTAGACACCCGTTAAACTTCGACTGTACGCCG
>CAZNRY010000235.1:0-4352 GCA_964575675.1 uncultured bacterium | reverse complement strand
ATTGCTCGCTGAAGCGAAAGCCCTGAACCATCCACGAAAGAGGGGCAACTCCACCTATCCGAAGAGAAATGACGGGGCGTAGCCTGGCTGCTGATCCTCCATGATCTGGATCTCCCGGCAGACGGCATTCAGCCCGTGCCCGATGAAGCAGGCCCCACTCAGCGGTCCGAAGTAGAAGAGAAGCAGACGCGTCGCGCCCCAGCGCTTCACGAACGCGCGTGCCGCCAGCTTGAAGCCATCGGCCACCGCAACGACATCGCCGGCATCACGTAGGCACTCCCGCCCGAGTTCCCGGGTGGGGCGGAGCAGAAGCACGGCGGCCACCTCCTCTTGGCGACTATCAAGGTACCGACGGACATCATCTTCCAGGGAGTCGGTGATGCTCAGGCCAACCGCCACCGTCCGTCCCAGCCCGTCAAGAACCTCACCGCAAGGGTCCTCACCTGCGCTGCTGACGACCACGCCTAGGTCCTGCGCCGGCTTCGCGTCGGTTCGCCAGAGTCGGCCGTTCTGATCCACTTCAATCGTGTATCGCGCCACGGACGAAAACGCATGTCCGAAGGCGAACCAAGCGGAGAGCCGGGCAAGTCCTCGGGCGCGCACCAGCCGACAATCCGTCTCAGTCCCAACCCGCTCCGCAACCGCGCGTAGCTCCGGAAGAAGTTTCGAGTTCCACTGCGACGGGTCCTTGAGCTGGTGCCCGCCTTGCCCAGGTCCTTCCTCGAAGTCCGCCCTCCAATCAAGGAGGTAATCTGGCTCGACCTCGAACTTCTGCGCTTTGACGGTCGACAGATAGACTGCCACCCCCCGCTCGTCGTCCTTCGGACGGTGCAGGTCGTGTTTCGCGAAGGTGGCTTCCAGCTCCGGCAGGGCAAGGGCCTGCCTACCCGCCTTGACCCAGCCTCGTACGATTCCCACCGCAATAAGGAGCGCGGTAACGTCAGACCGCAGGTTCAGCAGTTCCATCCGGTCGGCAACGTGTCGCTCCAACTCGGCTGTGCACGAATAGCCGAGCCGAAACCGAAGGCATTTGACGAAATCCCTGAAGGGTTCATCCTCCGACCCCAGCGCCTGCTGCCATCGGCGACGTATCTTGCCGAGCCTCGAATCCGGCGTGGCCGCAAGGAAGCTCTCTTTCACCCGTCCATCATGACCATCTACGCACGCCCCAAATGGATCCTCTGTGTTCCAGCTCCAATTGCTCACGAGGTGCAGTTCGATCGGCGGTTTTCGCTCGCTCTCTCGCAGGCGATTCCACGTCGCCCAGAACTTCTCGAGCAAGCTGGCTAGCCCCTCGCCACGGTCAAGCAGCACGTCGGTCGAGTATGCAGAACGGTGGTCGACGTGGAACTTCACCTGGTGGAATGTGTCCGGGACATCTGCCCCCGCTTGATGCTGCACGGTGACGTCGTCCACCGAACCAGCAAGTGCGTCCTCGATCGTGACCGTGCTCACGGCCTGTCGGGGTATCTTCAGATCAAGAACGAACTGCCACGCATAGAGGTGCTGGTAGTCGTCTCCGCTCAAACGTGCTGCAACCTGATTCGCCATGGACGGTCCGTTCTACGATAGTGGAAACAGCTTCCCGAAGAGTTGACGCCAGACCCGGAGCGCATCACCGGTCTTCCCCGCCCGTTCAAGCTGTAGCGCGGCGGCTACCTGCCGCTCCGCTGCTTGGAGGTGTTCCCTCGCGGCACGACGTTCCGCCGCGTCCATTCGATCGCTGACGTCAGGACCAAGACCGGCAGGATCCGGCCAATCCTCCAGGATCCGGTCGGCAAGCGAAGCGAAGAACCCCTGCAACTCACGCCGGTAATCGCCACCAAAAGGAGGATGCAGCAGTTCCAATGCCATCACTTCGATGAGAAACGATGGCTTGACCGGCTTTCCCTGCTCCGCATTCCACTTCTTCATCATGCGGACCAGGCCCTTCCATTCGCCGTCGTATGCCTCCTGTGCTTGGAGCGCCTTCTCCGCGTGTACCCGGGGATTGGTCTCGGTCCATCCACCCGCAACCGCTGTATCGGGGATCTCATAGTGATCACCCTTCTTGAAAGCAGCGATCACGTCGAAGCTCATCACCTGGCCGCCGGTCTCACCGTTCTCGTCTTCGCTCACGCCGAAATCGACGCAACAAGAGCGCCTCTGGCATGACACCTTCGCTCGCCCGTACTCATCCACAAGCCTCTTCTCCACGCTCGCGAGGAGGGTGGCTGGAGGACTAGCCCTGTAGTGCGCTTCTGCCTTCCCAAGCACACAGAAAATATCAACATCCTTGAGTGGCTTCGTCTTTGTCCAGCGAGCGTATGATCCGGTGAGGAAGTCCTCGTCGATGTCGAACGCCCCATCCATCACCTCACGGATCTCCTTCTGTCGACGAGACGCGTCCGCCTGCTCCCGATCCGTGAGTTCAAGCCGGCTGCGGAACTTGGCCAATGCCTCCTGAACAGTGATCATGCCGTCGCCCTCCGCCAATAGCCACTTCCCGCGCTGAGTCCACTCGCATCGATCGTCGTGCCGATGCTCTGCCTTACGAAGCCCGTCGTTGACCGGAAGGTCGCCGTCGTCCAGCCCCACACGTCCGGCCGTCCGTGTTTTGTGGTTGCGATGACGCGATACTTGCAGCCGCCGGGCCATACCCCCTGCTTCTCAATGTGGTAGCGGATGGCGTCGGCATCGACCCAGAAGTCCCCCTCGCCGGTGTATCCGTACGAGATCACGAAGTCCCATCTTCCCACGAGCCCGTTCGTCGCTGGGTTGAAGACCTCCAGATGCAACCCTTCGAGGTCATGGGTCTCCAGCCAGCGGCGGACGCCGCGCTCTAGGGTCTCCCAGTCGTCGGTGAGCTTCTCCGGGCTGAGTCCGCTCAACCGGATCACGAGCTTTAGGGAGTTGAGCAGGTGCCCCGTCACATAGGTGACGGAGTGCGTATACGTGTTGACGGTTACGAACGTGCTCATGGGCGAAGAAATGCCTCCTGATCAATGGTAAATGTAGATTTGCTTTTCTCCTCGCCGGCGTCGTCCGGAACAGCGCCATTCACGTTGCGCACGCTCACATGACTTCCTCGCTTCTTCAGCGCGGCTTGAATCCAGGCGATGTCCTCAGGATGGCACGGCAGCGACATCTGCCAACCACTCCCGGTCGGGCAGAACTGGAGCGACTCCTCGTTCGCATTCTCACCGCTGATCGCTTCGCCGGCATAAAGGCAATAGACCCGAAGCCGGGGTCCCGCGCCCCAGACGACGCAGGCGGCGTCCTTCAGTGTCTCGTCCATGATCAGGGAACTCACCACCCCCACGATCCCCAGCAGCTCCTGCCGGGCGTCGGTTGATCCCTCCGGTGCGACGAGGTCGACAATGACCCTCCACGCCTCAGAGGCGGATCGATAGGGGATCGCGCGCACCCGCCGTGCGATGACGCTCATTTGGCCCTCCCTGTCGCATGGTCGATTGCCCGCAGGATGTCTTCGAGGCGAAGACGGCTTGGATCGAGAGCGACGTCCTTGGATGCTGCGCAGGCATTGATCACGGCCTTTCGGATCTGCCGTCCATCGAGTCCAACGCAATTGCTGGCCACCCGATCGAGCTTATCCGGGTCCGTCAGGGCCTTTAGGCGAGGCCATGGCTTCGCCAGTTCCTCGATCGTGTCTGCGACGATCGCACGACAGGCCTCCTTGTCCGGCCTATCGATCAGGACAACGAAGTCGGCCCTTGAGACGAAGGCGTCGTCGAGCGCCTCCTGGAAGTTGCTCGTGGCGATGAATAGGAGGTCGTTATGGCTAGCCGCGAGATGGTCGAGACTTGCCAGAGCCGCATCCGTCGCGCGGTGTACGTCGACGGGGTTCGCTTCGAGACTCAGTCGTCGTCGATCGGCAACAATCGTCTCAACCTCATCAAGAAGAACAATCAGTGGGCCCTGCGCAGCGTATTCCACGATGGTCTGCTGCAGCAGGTCTCGGACCGCCTGTTGACTTCGCCCAAGTGCCGAGCTTGCGAGAGCGTGTGGGTCCACTTCGACGAAGCGGAATCCGGCGCGCGGGATCGATTCCGCTACGCGATTGGCGAGCCCTCGCGCGAGTGAGGTCTTCCCGGTGCCGGGCGGTCCAACCAACAGGATGACCCCATGAAGCGGGACCGACGTGCGGGACACTTTTCCGCGTAGCGTAAACTCCAACACGGCCTGGGCGAGAAGTTGCTCCTTGAGGTTCTGCGGAACAATGATCCGATCCCATTGGAGGCCGAAATCCGGATTGGGAAGCGTTATGTGGTGAAGAATTCCTTTCTGCGTCATGGAATTATGGTCAATCATGAAGTCTCCGAGCCGTCGCCGTACACGGTTTGGTTTCTACA
>CAZNRY010000234.1:0-4377 GCA_964575675.1 uncultured bacterium | reverse complement strand
GGCTAGACCAGTTTGAGCAGACTTGAGAAGCTCGCCTCGCGGCGCGCGGGCTCGCTTCTCAGCCGAAGTCAAACTCGTCTAGCAGGAAGAGAGAAGTGCTGTATCCTCCTGGCGATTGCCCGGCCGACTCGTCCTGCGGGGATGCTGCCGGGATTCTGGTCCTCCGCCCGGATGCGGGGGTGCGGAGTCGAGGGGGTGGCTGCATGCCGGTCGAGGATCGCGTGTCGGAAGCGAAGCGTTCTCTTCATCGCGCGGGCCGGAATCCGCCCGCCGCATCTATTGCCATCGTTCTCACGACCGGGTTCCTTCTCTCATCCTCGGGTTGCATGACCAGATCCGACTCGCCCGTCTGGGGGCCGGACTCCACGCTGGTCTATCCATCGAAGCTCGCGCCCGACGTCAACGCCTCGATCACATTCCAGTTGAAGGACAGCGCGGCGCGCGACGCGGCGAAGAAACGCGACAGGGAGCGTGGGCGTGAGATCTCCAGGCTCCGCCGGGAGCGGGAGGGACTGCTCGCGCTGGAAGAACGATGGGCCCGCGAGCGAAAGGAACGGGCGGAGACGGAGCGCAAGGCCGAGGCGAAAAAGGCCGGGCAGAAAAAGGGGAAGAAGGGAAAGAAGACAGCTTCGGACGGAGAGACTTCCTCGGCAGACCCTGCGAAAAGCGTCACGGCGGGCGGATCAAAGCTCGGGGCCCCCCTCGACCCGGCGGTTCGCGACAGCGTCGCTGCCATCGACGCCCGTCTTGCCGCCCTGATGGCCGAGGATTCCACTGCAGGCGTCGCTCCCTGGAAACTCAAGCGCCCGGACGGGAAACCGGCGGAGGAGCGCGTCTTCGACATCGAGGAAGGGGCGCGGGTTCAAGCCACGATCCGACTCGAGAATGTGTACGCCCGCGGCAAGCGACCCCTCATGGTCCACTTCGTCTGGCTCAACCTGGAGAGGAAGAGGGTCTTCAAGAGGATGGTCGAGTACGCGCCGAACGACTCGGTCCAGACGCTGACGAGCAGCATGTCCCTCACGCCGGCCAAACGCTCGGCGGGTCGCTACTCCCTTCAGGTCTTCCTGTTCCGAGAGCAGATCGCAGAAAAATCGTTCGAGCTGCGCGGGAAGGGAGCGGAGGAGCAGGAGAAGGGCGGCGGCGACGCGATGTAGCGGCTAGATCATCTGAATGATCTTGTTCTTGCTCCGCTGTTTCACCCTCCAGAACCACAGGGCGAGAGGGTACATCACGGCAAGCAGCGCAACCCACCCAACGAACGAAGCGACGACCGCGCCTTGCCTGTAGTAGACGTGGAGCCGGTCTGCGACGATCGCGAGCAGGGAGATGTGCATGCAGTAGAAGAAGAACGGGACGCGTCCGATCCCGCCAAGCCAGCGGACGACCGGCATCGCGACTTGGCCGACGAGGTCCACGACGCCAACCATGAAGCTCACCACGCCGAAGAACCAGACGTTGTGGTACAGGTTCGGCGGATACTTCGAGTCAAGGAAGAACGAGATGTGGAAGGCCCGATAGAAGTCCGTGGAGTTTCCCCATCCGTGCGACAGGCGCAGGACCCCGGCCAGGGCGATGGCGGCGAGCCCGATCCCACAGCTCATCAAGATCCGTCTCTTGAGCGTTTTCCAACCCCCGAACCACCCGGCCGCCATCACCGAACCGAGCACCCCAAGAGCGAACCAGGGGATCACCGGGTACTTGTTCCAATCCCCCGCGTCGACGAACGTCTGCATGAGCACGCGCTGCCAGAGGATGCTCTCGTCGTAGGCGATGCGAAGTAGAAACGTATGTCCAACGAGAGCGGCGAGCCCGACGGCCAGGCGTACAGGCCAGCGAGTGTTCTGGAGCAGCGCCAGCAGGCACATCGAGATTCCGATCGTGGAGATGATCCCGAGGTGGGCTGGACTGTACTTGCTCGGCCGGAACGCGATCCACGCCATGTTGACCCAGGTGATCTGCATCAGGATCAGGAAGAGGCCTCGCTGGATCAGATGCCACTTCGCCTGCCAATCGGTGGCGCCCGCGGCACGGCGGCGCGTATAGGAGTACCAGCTGACGGCGCCGTTCATGATCAAGAAGCCTGGAGCGCAGATGTATCCCATGTAGCGCAGGCCGAACTGGCCCCAGTTACTGAAGAGCGGATCGAACATGTCGAGGCTCTTCCACGCACCGTTGAAGAAGCCGGAGCTGTGCCCCAGGGCCATCATGACGCCGATCACCCCGCGGAACTGGTCGATGAAAGGGAATCGGTCCCTGCCGGTGGACTTCTTCTTCGACCCTTGGCCGCCGATCTGGCTTCCGGTATTTCCCTCGGACGGACCCTCTCCCATCCCATCCTCTCCCTGCAGCGCGGCCCGGTCCAAGTGCCGAGAAGTCTGCGTCGATGCTGCCGCCGCGAATTCACACGCGATCGCGGTTGATTCTGGCATGCAGGTCCGGCGGCGGGCAAGGCGGGAATCGGCCATGGGGGGACAAGACGCACGAATGTGAGGCGGGTGGCGGTCCAACAGAGTAGGATCGGCCGCACCCGCCCATCGGGCAGGAAGGAATCGAACCGATGCGTAGCCACCCGCTTCCCCTTGTGATTATTGCCGCCGTGGTGCTTTCATGCGCCGTGACCTCCTGCTCCAAGAAAAAGGGGACGAATCCCGATGACGACGGGGATGAGCGGATCCAGTGGACCTACCAAACGACTCCGGGCATCTACTACGGCTCGCCGGCGCTCGACCCTGGAGAGAGGACGGTCTACTTCGGGACCTCGCTCCCGTTCTTCAGCCCCGCGGTCGCTAGCCATCGATTCGTGGCGCTGGACGCCGCGACGGGCGCGCTGCGCTGGTCGGTCGAGCTCGGGGGAGAGGTTCGATCCACCCCCGCAATCGCCCCGGACAGTTCGATCTACTTCATGATGCAGGGCAATGGCTCGGCTGGGATCCCCGCCGACGGCGACGAACTCTGCCACCTCGCGGCCGATGGATCGTTTCTTTGGAAACGCAACATCAACCCCAGCCGGGTTCCGATGGATGTCGGGCAGTCGGCTCCGGCGATCGGACCGGACGGAACGGTGTACGTCGCGGGCGACCAGCTCTGCGCCTTCGGGCCGGGCGGAGATCTCAAGTGGAGGACCTTCACGCCGACCTACGAGGCCCTCCGCAACTCCCCCGTCGTGGGCAGCGACGGCACCGTCTATTTCGTCTACCACAACATCCCTCTCACGGCCCTCGATCCGGAGGATGGTTCCGTGATCTGGAGCTGCCCGCTCGGCGTCAACGACCATTGCCTCGCCTCCCCCGCTATCGGGGCGGACGGGACGATCTACGCGGCGACAAACCAGGGGATCCTCTATGCGGTCTCTCCCGCCGGATCGATCCGATGGGAGTTCGACATCGCCTCGGCCGGATTCCGAGGCTTCCTCCGCTCCTCGCCAGCCGTGGATGCGGACGGCGCCATCTACTTCGGGATCAACTATGGCGATCCTGTCTCGGCGCTCTTCGCAATCAACGCGGACGGCTCGCTCCGTTGGATCTTCGAGCCCTCGGACCTGCCGCCGGATGTGCCTCCCGATCACTTCGACATCTACTCGTCCCCGGCGATCGGTTCGGACGGGACCATCTATTTCGGACAGGAGTTTGGACGGGTCTACGCGCTGAACCCCGCCGACGGATCAATCCGGTGGATCGTGCAGACTCGCTCCGGAATCACATGGTCATCGCCGGCGCTGGCCGCAAGCGGGACCCTCTACATCAGCGATCTCGAGGGGAACTGCTACGCCATCACGACCGAGAGCCGCGGATTGAAGGCGTCGGCCCCGTGGGCGAAGTTCCGAGCCAATAACCGAAACACGGGATATGCCGACGGGCAACGGTGAGAGGGATCGACGCACGGGAGATCGGTAGCGCCCGTCCTCGCGTATCCGCCTCACCGACGGATTCGTCGAGCAGAAGCCGCCCCGGATCGCCCCGGGGCGGCCTCTCATTGATCAACCCGTGCGCCCGCCGGGGCGCATGCGACTACTCGAGCACGTGGATGTTCTTCTTCGCGCAGATCTCCTTCAGCTCCTTCGGCCACACGGTGACGCTCACCTCGCCGAGGTGCGCCTTCCGCAAGAGGAGCATGACGGTCCGGGACTGCCCGATGCCGCCGCCGATCGAGAGCGGGATCTTGTCGTTCATGATCGCCTGGTGGTACGGCAGCTTCAGGAAGTCCAGCTGGCCCGAGATCTCGAGCTGCTGGCGAAGCGTCTCCTTCGTGACCCGCACCCCCATCGAGGTCAGCTCGTGGCGGCGCTTCGTAATCGGGTTCCAGACGAGGATGTCGCCGTTCAGGCCGAAGGTATCCTTGCCGGTCCACTGCTTGGTCGGGGTGACCCAATCATCG
>CAZNRY010000233.1:2667-4382 GCA_964575675.1 uncultured bacterium | reverse complement strand
AGAGCTGGTCGACCGATGCCATCTGCTTGGCCACCTCCACCGCGTCGTGCGCGGATGACCAAGGCATACATCCCAATGGCGCGTAGGGTCAGTAACCCACGCGCGCCTCATTACGCCGCCAACCGCAAGAGGTAGGCAAGCCCGCTGCCCTCCATCCATCTCCCACTCCGCTCACCGCCCCTTGACTGCCATATTGTGCTTGTCTGTTCTTGTCTTTTGGCCTACCATCTGACCAGGAAAGGGGCATCAATGGATCAAATCCGCATCGAATCCAGCCCCGAAATCGAAGCTGCCCTTCACTCTGTGCTCCTTGCCCTCGGTGCTCATGCTGCAGTCCTCTACAAGTACATCGCCCCAGACGATCTCGAGGAGACGGAACTCCTCGACCTTCTCAGCAAGTCTCCCGTCGTCCTTGACCCAGGATTCCGTTCCGACGTACTCCGCTCCGAGGTTGTCGACGTCGGTTCCTTGATCGATTCCTATCGCGACGGCGCCCTTGACCTGGACAATCCGGACGTTATTCGGAATCTGGGGTCCTTGAAAGCTAACGTCCGCGTCCTCCGCTTCTGTGACCTTTCCGTTACCGATGCCTACCAGGATCACTGGCACTTCGACTACACCGATCGACCTCCGAAGTACCTCATCTTCTCAAACGGGATACTCAAGGACGAGTATCATGCCAAGTCAATCCCCAAAGAGGGCATCACTGGGTTCTTCTGCAGATGTCCCGAGGAGTGCATCAAGTACTCAGGTCGCGCCTGGCCACCTCCGATTTCCACCGATCCCGCTGTTCCATTCTTTGCGGTTGATCGCGAGACCATTGACACCCACGCGGCTCACACCCGCACTCCATCATCCGGAGGAGCTCCAACGAATCTCGAATGCCAGATCGCCGCATGGCCCCTCCTCCGTGATAGCCAGGAAGATCTCGGTTGCATCCGCTTTGAGTTCTATCAGCGGCACCATGCCGGCACTCCCGGCAGCCTTCCTGGCAGCGAAATCAAATCGATCGAACAAGCACTGCACCAGCTCGCTCGTCCGCCATTCGTCACCCACCTCGTCACGGAGATCTCGTTCGTTCTTCGCAAACAGAAACACCTGAGCTACGCCGACCAATTCCAGTGCCTCGACCCAATCCTGAACCAGCTTCAACGCATCGGTTTGTACTTGAAGACCCTAAGCAAGGGTGCACCCCCCGAATCAGATGTCCACAAACTCGAAGCCGTTCACTACCAACTAGAGCATCTCTTCTACGTCCTGAAGCGCAATACATACTATGGCGAGCGGATTCCAATGCGAGTCAATAGATTCATCGCGGACCTCCTTGCCAAGCTTGATTTGCCGGCACCGATCTTCAGCGGCGTCTGGGAGAGCTTGAAGAGACACGAGGATTTGATGCTCTTCGGTCTCGAGGAGTACCGCGATCACTTCATGCATCAGTTTCACGTATTCGTCCTTGGATACATCATGATCTATGCATATGGCATCAACACACTCCAAGACCTCCTGACTGAACGCTATGGTCCTTTCCTGGAGATCCCCGCCAAGACGGACCGGGTGTTCTCGCGCGTCGACGTTCTCCGGGTTTGGGCTCTCGCCGCGCTGTTTCATGACTGTGGGTACGTCTTCGAAAGGCTTTCCGATGGATTCAAGAGCTTCTTGATCAACGACAACTATAGTTCCCGATCAACGACAACTATTTCTCTCGTTCTGGA
>CAZNRY010000233.1:0-2567 GCA_964575675.1 uncultured bacterium | reverse complement strand
TGATCAACGACAACTATAGTTCCCGATCAACGACAACTATTTCTCTCGTTCTGGACAGTAGTGGCTGGTCGTCTAAGTTCTCTTCTGGGAGGGCTTTGGATGACCAGCGATCAACAGGTGAGGAAGCTGATGAACCTGATCCAGAAGGAGAAGACGCTGGCCACCGCGGCCGCGAAGGCGGGCATGGACGAGAAGACGGCCCGAAGGTACCGGGATCTGGGGATGCTTCCGAGCGAGTCTCGGCGCCGACATGATTGGCGGACCCGGCCGGACGCGTTCGAGGAGGTTTGGGAGCAGATCCGGACGCAGGTTGTGGATGCCCCAGGCCTCGAGGCGAAGACGCTGTTCGACGCCCTGCAGCGGGAGCACCCCGGGCACTTCGCCGACGGGCAACTGCGGACTCTGCAACGGCGCCTCAAGACCTGGCGGGCCCTGGAGGGGCCGCCCAAAGAAGTGTTCTTCGCGCAGAGGTACGAACCCGGTGCGCTCTGCGAGTCGGACTTCACCCACATGACCTCGCTCGCGGTGACGATCCAGGGAGAGCCCTTCGAGCACCTGTTCTACCACCTAGTCCTGCCGTACTCGAACTGGGAGACGGGACGGGTGTGCTTCTCGGAGAGCTTCGAGAGCCTGAGCGCGGGGTTACAGGACGCACTCTGGAAGCTGGGCGGGGTTCCACTCGCGCATCAGACCGATCGGCTCTCCACGGCGGTGCACAAGATGGACCACCCGGAGGAGTTCACACGGCGGTACGACGCGCTGCTTCGTCACTACGGACTACAGGGCCGGAAAACCCAGGTTGCCAGCCCCAACGAGAACGGCGATGTGGAGCAACTCCACTACCGGTTCAAGCGGGCGGTCGAGCAGGCGCTGTTGCTCCGCGGCAGCCGAGAGTTCCCCGGCCGCCGGGCCTACGAGACGTTCCTGGACGACGTGCTCGTCCGGTGCAACGCCGGACGGACCGAACGATTCCGGGAGGAGCTCGCGGTGCTGCGGTCCCTCCCCGCGGCGCGCCTGGATGCGGATCGGCGTCTTCAGGTCGGTGTGGGCCAGGGCAGCACGATCGCGGTGGATCGCAACGTTTACTCGGTCCACAGCCGACTCATCGGCGAGAAGGTAGAGATCCGCCTCCGCACCGAGGAGGTGGAGGTGTGGTATGCCCAGCGGTGCGTCGAGCGCCTGCCGCGTCTGCGGGGCCGGGGTCGGCACCGGATCGACTACCGCCACGTGATCGACTGGCTGGTGCGCAAGCCGGGCGCGTTCGATCACTACCGGTACCGCGAGGACCTGTTCCCGACCAGCCGGTTCCGCATGGCCTACGACGCGCTGCGCGAACGGATGCCGGCCCATGCCAGCCGGGAGTACCTCGCGATCCTGGAACTGGCCGCACGGGAGACGGAGAGCGGGGTTGACGAGGCACTGCGGATATTGATCGCGCGGGAGGAGCCGATCACGGCCGACGCCGTGGAACGACTCATCGGCGCCGGCGTGATCACGTCGGAAGTGACCGATATCGCCGTCGAGGCGGTGGATCTAGCGTGCTACGACGCCCTGCTCGTGGAAGCGGAGGTGCTCGTATGAAGACCGCCAGCATCACCGAACAGCTCACCGAGCACCTGCGCGAACTGCATCTTCCCGCGATCCGCGAGTGCTGGGAGGAGGAGGCCAAGCGCGCCCGTCGGGAAGTCGCGAGCTACGAGAGCTACCTTCTGGAACTCACCCGCCGGGAGTGCGAGTCCCGGACCGACCACCGGGTCGTCCGGTTGCTGCGCGAGTCCCAGCTGCCGCTGGAGAAGAGCTGGGAGGCCTTCGACCGCCAGAGGCTTCCCCGCAAGGTCGCCCAGCAGGTGCAGGTCCTCCTGGACGGAGCGTTCCTCGACCGGAGAGAGAACGTGTTGGCGTTCGGCAACCCGGGAAGCGGGAAGACGCACCTGCTCTGCGCGATCGGCCAAGAGCTGGTGCGGCTCGGCCGGCGTGTCCTCTTCGTCCCATGCAGCCTGCTGGTCCAGGATCTGTTGATCGCCAAGCGGGACCTGCGGCTGGCCCGGGCGCTAAAGCGCCTGGGGCGCTACGACGCGCTGATCATCGACGATCTCGGGTACGTCCAGCAGAACCGGGAGGAGATGGAGGTGCTCTTCTCGCTCCTCGCCGCCCGGTATGAGCGCGGCAGCGTGCTCGTCACGAGCAACCTCCCGTTCTCCAAGTGGGAGCTGATCTTCAAAGATCCCATGACCACTGCAGCCGCCATCGACCGGCTGGTCCACCACAGTGTGATCCTGGAACTCAACCTGCCGAGCTACCGGCTCGAGCAGTCGAAGCGCACGGGCCGTCCGGAAGAGGAGGAACGGGCGGAGGAGACCACCGAGGACGCCACGAAAGCCCTCGCGGATGCGAAATCCGCCCCGGGGAAGCCGGGATCCAAGAGGACAAAAGGGCGTCCGGAGGACGGAAACGGACGGGAAATCTGAGTGTCGTCACCCGGGAACTATAATTGTCGTTGATCATACGAGCCCTTACCAGCCAATCTAATCATGCTGCGGGCTGGTCGCCGGTCCTGGAGTGCTCTA
>CAZNRY010000232.1:0-4450 GCA_964575675.1 uncultured bacterium | reverse complement strand
TCCAAGGGCTTGATCGGACTTTCGCCACGCTCTCGTCGCCGACCGGGCTGCTTTCTAGTGGACCCGGCATGGACGAGCTACATCACTGGGCGCGCGAGGCATTCAGGAAGGTGTCGGCACTGCGGGAGTTCACGACTGTTCGAGATCGATGGAACGATATCGTCATGTTGGCCGTAGCCACTGAGCCCTGTGTGTACGAGCGCGCCTTTAGACGGTTTCGATACTCGGCGCCAGTCGGATTGCGCGCACATCGACGCCGCGTGGCAGAACACTGGAAGCAGGTGCGGGTCTGCTTCCGCGAGCTGGGATTAGACGAGATTCAGAGCATTCATCAAACGCTGTGCCTATCTGCCGAAACACTCGATCCCAACAAGGAACTTCATCAGATGCTGCGTCTCGCCGGCCGAGGAGAGTATGAACGCCTCCGAGGAGGAATCGGAGGCTCGATGCTGCTCCTGACCATGGCAGAGATCATCCGGAGGGGAGGAGAGACCGTCTTCAGATCTAAGATGAAGGAGGAAGACGAGAGCGGCTTTGGATGGACGCCTGATGGGATGAAACGACTGTTTTTCGGGACGGACCGCCTTATCGACGGCGATCGCAAGGCAAGAGCCGAGTTTACTCGAAAGCTCGGATTGGACTTCGGAATTCGCCTTCGCTGGTATGTCGAGGGCGATACGGAGTACTGGGCGATCCTAAGAGTGTTTGGCGAGGGAGGACCCGTCGACGTCGTGAATCTACGGGGAATAGTACTCGAACGGAGGGGAAAGTACGCGGCTCTCCGAGACGCTTTCCGAAGGGACATGCAAGCTGGATGGTTTAGCTACGTATCGATTGACGGAGATCGTCCTGAAGTTATCCGCGTGGTCAAGCAAGCCGCCGCTGCGGATGAGATCTGTGGGAGGATCTTCATTTCGAAGCCGGATTTCGAGTTTTGTAATTTCACCATCCGTGATTTTGAGAGGATTCTGTGGGAAATTGCGAAAGAAGGCGGCGCGAGTCCGCCGGCGCGGGCTCACATAAAATCCAAGATCCAGGGCGCACCCGCTGCCCAGGACCTGATCTCGAGGGCGCGCGATGCATTGCCCGAGCTGAGCAATTTGTCGAAGGGGAAGCTTTGGGGCCAGAAGCTCATCGAGTACGCATTCGCCCACCCATCGATTGAGAAGGGACGGACGCGCCCCATAGTTGATGCTGTTCGATCAGCGACGACTGCGGTAACTGCAAGTCATCACTACCAGATGCAGAAATACCGAGTAGATCCAGAGTCGGGTGATTTTGTTCCTAGACAGGAAGGAACTTCCCGCGGGATCGCTGCGCGTCCTACCTAGGGCGCGATGCCTGGTGCCGTCTCGACGACCAGACTGCAGCACGACAGCGCAGACTGGCCCGGCAACCTGACCCTACGACAATCCCTGTCACCCCCCTCGCGGGATGATGATCTACGTAAAGGGCATGCTCGCTCGGCCGGAAGCGGCCGGGGAGGACGGGCTGGCCTGCACCAAACCAGGTCGGCCTTGCCCCCAAATGTGTCCAAGTTCATAATGCTACCCGGCATCTCGCTTCGGCGACGAGTGCGTTCCTTGGTGATGGGGAGGGAGGCCGAAAACGAAGGCACACTTAGGGAATCAGACCGCATGACCCAAGTCACTATCGAGAATCCGATCCTCAACTCGCCCTACGACGAGCCGACCCGCCATTTCCGGTTCTCCGACGAAGGCATAACGAACGAGGTGGTTGCCGAGCGGCGCATCAGCTCCTACTTCGTCCCGATCGCCCAGCCCAAGAAGAAGAAGGGCGGGGTGGAACAGGCCGTGTTCGACACGGAGTGGACGAAGGACCGCATCGAGGAGAACAGGCTGGTCAATGACATCCGCCGCCGTGTGTCGCTCTGGCGCAGTGGTGGCTACGTTGGCGTGACGCCCACTACCGCGCGGCTGATCGCCTACTGGACCGACCCCAACCGCGAGAAGAGGCTCTTCTTCTGTCAGAACGAAGCTCTGGAGACCGCCATCTATATCACCGAGGTGGCCCGGAAGTACAACGACGCCTGGATCGAGAACGCGATCCGCGACGCGAACGATACCTCGAACCCCGGCCTGCCGCGCACGGCCTTCAAGATGGCCACCGGTTCCGGCAAGACGGTCGTCATGGCCATGCTCATCGCCTGGCACACGCTCAACAAGCACGCCAACCCACAGGACGCCCGATTCTCCGACACCTTCTTGATCGTCACGCCCGGCATCACCATCCGCGACCGGCTGCGCGTGCTGCTGCCGAACGACCCGGGTAACTACTACCGCCAGCGGGACATCGTACCGGCGCAGTCAATGGACCAGCTCGGAAAGGCCAAGATCCTCATCACGAACTACCACGCATTCCTGCTGCGGGAGAAGGTCGCCGCCGGCAAGATCACGAAGTCGATCCTCGCTGATGGGCAGACGAGTCCGTTCACGGAGACCCCGGATCAGATGGTGCGTCGCGTCTGCCGCGATCTGGGCACCAAGAAGAACATCATCGTCTTGAACGACGAGAGCCATCACTGCTACCGCCGAAAGCCCGATGCAGAAGACGAGAAGCTCACCGGCGACGAGCGCGTCGAGGCGAAGAAACGCGACGAGGAGGCCCGCGTCTGGATCTCCGGCCTGGAGGCGGTGAAGGCCAAGATCGGCGTGAAGGCCATCTACGACCTCTCGGCCACTCCGTTCTTCCTGCGCGGCTCTGGATACCCCGAGGGCACGCTCTTCCCGTGGGTGGTTTCCGACTTCTCCCTGATCGACGCCATCGAGTCGGGCATCGTCAAGGTGCCGCGCGTCCCCGTGGCGGATGATTCAATGACCGGGGACCAACCCACCTACCGCGACCTCTGGCTGCGCATCCGGGAGCACCTGCCCCGGAAAGGGCGCAAGACCGACGAGGTGGGCGGCGAGCCGAAGCTCCCGGTCGAGCTGCAAGGGGCGCTGCTCAGCCTCTACGGCAACTACGAGAAGTACTACCGCCTGTGGGAGCAGAACGTCGAGGCCCGCGCCCGGGGCATCACGCCGCCGGTCTTCATTGTGGTCTGCAACAACACCAATGTCTCCAAGCTGGTCTTCGACTTCATCGGTGGCTGGGAAAAGCAGATTGGCGAACAGGTCGTCGTCCAGGCCGGACAGCTGCCCATCTTCCGCAATGACGACGGCAGTGGCGGGTGGCTGGATCGCCCGAACACAATCCTGGTGGATAGCCAGCAGCTCGAATCCGGCGAGTCGATGAGCGAGGACTTCAAGAAGATCGCGGCCCGGGAGATCGAGGAGTTCAAGGCCGAGTACCGCGCCCGCTTCCCCGGCCGCGACGCTGACGACCTCACCGACGAAGACCTGCTCCGCGAGGTGATGAATACCGTCGGCAAGGCCGGCAAGCTCGGGGAGCACATCCGGTGCGTGGTCAGCGTCTCCATGCTCACCGAGGGTTGGGATGCCAACACCGTCACCCACGTCCTGGGAGTGCGCGCCTTCGGGACACAGCTGCTGTGCGAGCAGGTGGTCGGCCGCGCACTGCGGCGCATGAGTTACGCCGCCAACGAACACGGCCACTTCGACCCCGAGTACGCCGAGGTCTATGGCGTGCCGTTCTCCTTCATTCCGTGCAGCGGCGCGACCGTAGACCCCAAGCCCGGCCCAATTCCCACTCGGGTGCGTGCTCTCGACAGCCGCCTCGCCTGCGAGATCACCTTTCCCCGCCTTCAGGGCTATCGCTACGACATCGCCGGCGAGCGGCTCACCGCCACCTTCACCGAGGACTCCCGGCTGGTGCTCTCCACGGCCGATCTCCCCACGAAGACCGAGAATGCGCCCATCGTCGGCGAATCCAGCATCCATACGCTCGACGACCTCAAGCGCCGCCGGCCTAACGAGGTTTCCTTCCGCCTGGCCATGCTGACGCTGGAGAAGTACTTCCGGGACGACGAGGGCAACGACAAGCCGTGGCTCTTCCCTCAGCTTCTCGGCATCTGCAAACGCTGGCTAGCGGAGTGTGTCACCCTCAAGGACAACACCTTCCCCCAACTCCTGCTCTTGATCCAATTCGCCCACGATGCGGTGGACCGCATTTACAAGGCTATCGTCGCCTCGACGGACGGCGCAGCCGCGCTCAAGCCGATCCTGCGTCCGTACGACACCGTCGGCTCCACTCAGTATGTGGACTTCGACACCACCCGGTCGGTGTTCGCGACGCGCGAGGACAAGTGCCACATCTCCCATGTGGTGGCCGATACCGACTCGTGGGAGCAGAAGCTGGCCGAAGCGCTCGAGGACATGCCCGAGGTCGTCCGCTACGTCAAGAACCACAACCTCGGCTTCACCATTCCATACACGCTGAACGGCGAAGAGAAGAACTACATTCCCGACTTCATCGCCTGCATCGATGACGGCCGTGGCCCGACGGAGCTCTTGAATCTGCTCGTCGAGGG
>CAZNRY010000231.1:0-4460 GCA_964575675.1 uncultured bacterium | reverse complement strand
TTCCCGGATTGCCTCGAGGCGAGCCGTCGGAACCACGGGGTCGCGGTCGGCCTCGAGTCGATTGCGCTTGATGATCCCGACGTCTATTCCCTCTTCGCCCGGGGCGAGCCGGTCGGCATTTTCCAGTTCGAGTCTTCCGGGATGACCGACTACCTGCGCAAGCTGCGCCCCGGTTCCCTCGAGGATCTGATCGCGATGAACGCGCTATATCGTCCCGGCCCGCTCGGCAGCGGGATGGTCGACGATTTCATCCAGCGCAAGCAGGGAGCGAAGGCGATCCGCTACGAGCATCCCCTCCTCGAGCCGATCCTGAGGGACACCTACGGCGTCATCGTCTACCAGGAGCAGGTTCTGCAGATCGCGAGCGCGTTGGCCGGCTACTCGCTCGGCGAAGCGGATCTCCTGCGGCGCGCGATGGGGAAGAAGAAGCAGGAGATCATGGACGAGCAGGGGGCGGTCTTCATCTCGAGGGCCGTCGAGCGGAAGATCCCCCCCGAGACGGCGAAAAAGGTCTTCAACTTGATGGCGCACTTCGCCGGCTACGGCTTCAACAAGAGCCACAGCGCCGGGTATGCCCTCGTTGCCTACCAGACGGCGTGGCTCAAGCGCCACTATCCGGCTGAGTTTCTCGCCGCGTCGCTCACATCTGAGATGTCGGACAAGGACAGGGTGATGATCCTGCAAAGCGAGGGGCGCCGCCTCGGGATCCGCGTCCTTCCTCCCGACGTGAACATCTCGGAGGAGTGCTTCAGCGTTCAGGATGGCTCCATCCGCTTTGGCCTGGAGGCCGTCAAGGGGGTGGGCCGCGCCGCGGTCGAGGCGATTCTCGAGTCGCGCCGCGACGGCTCCTTCCGCTCTCTCTTCGATTTCTGCGAGCGGATCGATTCCGGACGGGTCAACCGCAAGTGTGTCGAGAACCTGGTCCTCGCGGGGGCGCTCGATGGTCTCGGCGGGCATCGGGCCCAACAACTCGACACCATCGCGGTCGCCATGGATTGGTCGGCGCGTATTCGCAAGGAGAAGACGATGGGGCAGGTTTCCCTCTTCGGCGGGGGGGCCCAGGCCGATATGCCTCCCGCCCATCCCCCCCTCGTCGATGCGCCCGAGTGGCCTGCGGCCGACCTCCTGCGGCGCGAGAAGGATGCGCTCGGTTTCTACGTCTCGGGGCATCCTCTCGAGGAGCACCGCCGCGTCCTGGAGGGCTTGGGGGTCGTTCCCCTCCATCTGCTGGAGACGATCCCCGACAACGAGCCGATCCTGACGGCCGGCCTGCCGACCCAGATCCGAAAGAGCTTAGACAAGCGCGGGCAGACGATCGCCTTCATCACGGTGGAGGATTTCACCGGGACCTCGGAATGCCTCGTCTTCAGCGATGCCTACCAGCAGTGCGGCCGTTTTCTGAACGGGGAGACGCCCCTCTTGCTGAAGGCCCGTGTCTCCACGCGGGAAGACCAGAAGCCGAAGCTGCGGCTTGAGGAGGCGGTACCGCTCGCCGAGCTTCAGGCGGGGGGGCAGCTCACGCTCCATCTCGCCCTTCCCACGACGGCAGATGACGATCTGATCGCGACGCTTCGCGGAATCTTCGATTCCCATCCGGGCGCATCGCCCATATGGGTGCACGTCGACCATCAGAGCCTGGAGGGGGTGCAGATGCGCCTGAGGACGCACAAGGTGTTTCCCACAGGCCCTCTCCTCGGGGCGCTGGAGGCGCGCCTGGGCAGTACGGCCATCCGGCTGACCGTCGGCGAGCCCCGGGGCGCGAGGAGCCAGGAGATCTTCCTCCTCGCATCGCAGCGGTAGCCCCCCGCAGGGACCGCCGCCCGCCCCCGGCCAGTGGGCGGCCGGGCCCGGCGGCGGCCCCATCCCTCGGGCAGCCATGGGGCTGGACGACCCGAGGTCGCTTCTCTACCATGCATTAGATGCAGACGAACTGCTAGATGAGGGGGCTCGAATTCTCTTGCGCACCGGTACGGCGGATCTCCATGTGCACACGAACCGTTCCGACGGCCTCCACGGCCCGGCGGAGATGGTGGAGATGGCGGTGCGGGCCGGATTGAGCTGGGTCGGGATTACCGATCACGACACCGTTTCGGGGGTGCAGGAGGCGCAGGAAGCGGCCGATCGGGTGGGGATCGGGCTTGTCCCGGGAATCGAGCTCTCCGTTCCCTGGAGGGATCAGGATCTCCATCTCCTTGCGTACTGGGTCGATCCGGGGAACTCGGGCTTGATCGATCTTCTCCGCGAGATCGAGGCCGCCCGGATCGAGAGGGCCAGGAAGATCCTTCGGAAGCTCCATGGCTTGGGGGTCGACATGGCGTTCGAGACCGTATTGAATGACACGAGCGGCTCCCGCGCCCTCGGCCGGCCGCACATCGCCCGCGCCCTTCTGAGCGGAGGGTGGGTTGGGAGCTTCGGCGAGGCCTTCGCGCGCTATCTGGGATCCGATGCGCCGGCCCATGTCGCAAAGGAGCCACTGGACCTCGCCCGCGCCTTCGGTGTTTTGCGCGCGGCGGGTGGAGTTCCGGTCCTCGCGCACCCGGGCGCATATCGATTGAACGGAGCGATGACCACCCTCGTGGATCACGGCCTCGAGGGCCTGGAGACGGAGTACCCGAGGCGGTCGGCCGAAGAAGGGGCCAGCTTCCGCCGCCTGGCCGAGCGCCTCGGCCTGACCGCGACCGGCGGCTCGGATTTCCACGGGGCCGGCATCTCGGATGTGACGATCGGCGCGGTGCGGATCGACGCGCGCGCTGTTGACCAGTTGGCCGCACGAAAGGAAGAGAACCGATGACCGTCAACGAACCGAAGCCTCCCCGGCGGCACTTCTGGGGAATTCGGCTGCGCCTATTGGTCGGCTTCATCGCCATCGGGCTTGCGATCGGGCTTCTCGTCGCGCGCGGGGCGAAGAAATCGATGGTCTACTACGTCACCGTGAGCGAACTGCTTTCCGACAGCAAGGGGCGCGACCGCGAGGGTCTGCGCGTCGCCGGCAAGGTCGTTCCCGGAACGATCGAGCGAGACGATCTGACCCTGCGCTTTCAGATGACCGACGGAGATCGGGCGGTGCCGGTGTCGTATCGCGGCGTGATTCCCGACACATTCGGAGACAAGGGCGAGGTCGTCGTGGAAGGAATCTACCGGGCCGACGGCATCTTTGATGCGAGTTTCCTCATGGCGAAGTGTCCCTCCAAGTACGAGATGAGTCCGGACGAGGAAACCCCGGCCGGAATGCCGGCGACATCCACCAAGGCGGAGACGAGCTAGGGCGGGGATAGGCCGCCTGAACGCGACCTCCGAGGCCGATCAACTCCGGAACGAATCCCGGGTGAACCATAGCTGTCCGCAGGGACCGCGGATTGGGAGTCGATAGATGATTCAGCTTGGTTTCTACTGCGTCTACGCCGCGCTTGCCGCCACCGCAGCGGCCGGGGCTCTAGGCGCGTTCGCGACCTGGAAGAAGCGCGCCGAGGTTGGCGAGGCGGCCCGCAACGCCGTTCTCGTCGCGGCGGGATTCACGACTGTCTCGGTCGTTGGCCTCGTCTACGCGATCGTCGTGGGCGACTACCAACTGAATTACGTCTGGGCGAACAGCGACCGCGATATGCCGCTCTTCTACAAGATCGGGGCCCTCTGGGGGGGGCAATCGGGGAGCCTTCTGTTCTGGGTTTGGCTTCTCTCTCTCTACACGGTCGCCGTGCTGGTCCGCCACCGGAAGGATGCGGACACCTTGATCGCGCCGGCGCTGACCACGCTCATGGTGCTCCAGGGTTTCTTCCTCACGCTCGTCGCCTTCATCGCAAGCCCGTTCGAGCGGGGCACATTGATTCCCCCCGATGGACGCGGTCTGAACCCGCTCTTGCAGCACCCGATCATGACGATCCATCCGCCGACCCTCTATCTGGGGTTCGTGGGGATGGCGATCCCCTTCGCCTTTGGCATCGCCGCTCTCGTAACGGGACGGCTGGGAGACGAGTGGATCAAGAAGACCCGCGTTTGGGCGATCTTGGCGTGGCTCTTCCTCGCGGCGGGCAACATTCTCGGGGCGCGTTGGGCCTATGTCGAGTTGGGATGGGGCGGCTACTGGGCCTGGGACCCGGTCGAGAACGCCGCATTCATGCCGTGGCTCGCCGGGACGGCATTCCTGCACTCGGTCATGATCCAGGAGCGGCGCGGGATGCTGAAAGTCTGGAACATGCTTCTCGTCATCATCTCCTTTCTGCTGACGATCATGGGGACGTTCATCACGCGCAGCGGGCTCATCTCCTCGGTCCATTCCTTTGCGCAGAGTGCGATCGGGCCTTGGTTCGGGGCGTTTCTGGCCTTCCTGACCCTCTCATCGCTTGGACTGCTCTTCTACCGCCGCCCGATGCTGAAGAGCGAGAACACGCTCGACTCGCTCCTATCGAGGGAGGCGGGATTCCTTCTGAACAACCTGATCCTGCTCGGAGGCGCATTCACGG
>CAZNRY010000230.1:0-4469 GCA_964575675.1 uncultured bacterium | reverse complement strand
GGAAAAGGGTCGGCAAGAGGGCAGCCCGACGGCTCTTGCGCCGGACGTGGGAGGGGGGGAGGATTTTGCTGGCCCGACTCTCCCAAGGCGGGATCGGCGAAGAGAACGCGAACCTGCTCGGGTCACTCCTCGTCTCGAAGCTCCAACAGATCGCCGTGAGCCGACAGGAGATCGCCGAAGCCGAGCGCCGTCCGTTCTACTTCTACATCGACGAATTCCAGAACTTCGTCACCCCCACGATGGAGCAGATCCTCTCGGGTGCCCGGAAGTACCGGCTCGGGCTCATCCTGGCCCATCAAGAACTCCGGCAGATCAGCGCCAAGAGCCCGGACGTTTTGAGTTCCGCGCTCACCAATCCATATACGCGAATCTGCTTCCGTGTCGGCGACCAAGATGCCCGAACGCTCGAAAGCGGCTTCGCGTCATACAGCGCCAAGGATCTACAGAATCTCGGCATCGGCCAGGCGCTTGCTCGGGTGGAGCGAGCGGAGTTCGATTTCAACCTCGACACGGCGATGCTCCCGGATGTCGACCACAAAGAAGCGCGTGAACGACGGGAGGCAGTCGTCGCGCGATCGCGGGAGCAGCACGGAAGACGGCGGGAGGAGGTCGAGGCGATCCTAACCGCGTCGGCGGCCGACCGGATTCCGGCGCGACCCGTCCAACCCGTCGCTCGAGAGGCTGTCACTGCCGCACCTGCTTCGCCCGGGGCGGTCCCCACTGTTGCGGAACGGCCGAAGCGGGTCGAGTCGGCCAGCGTCGAACGTCCGGTCGTCCCGCCGACCCTCGGCCGGGGCGGTCCGCAGCACAAGTATCTCCAGGAGCTGCTCAAGCGCTGGGCCGAGTCGCGGGACTGGCGGGCGACGATCGAAGAGAACATTCTCGACGGCCTCGGTTCCGTGGACGTTGCGCTCCGAAAGGGCGATCGCTCCGTGGCTTGTGAGATCGCGGTCACGACGACGCCGGATCACGAGGTCGGGAACATCCAGAAGTGCCTCGCGGCGGGGTTCGAGCAGGTCGTGGTCGTCTCGCCGGAGAAAAAGGTCTTGACGAAGATCCGGCAGTCCGCCGCAGTCGCGATTCCCGAAGGCCAGCTCACGCGCCTGCATTGCTGCACGCCGGAGGAGGCCTTTGCAGCTCTTGAATCGATCGAGGCGGAAACAGCGGGTGGGGCGTCCACCGTCCGCGGCTACAAGGTCAAGGTGAAGTACAAAACGGTTCCGGAATCGGACAAGACGGCGAAGCGCCAAGTGCTTTCAAGAATACTCGGGAAAGGGCTCGGGCGCATGGGGCCGTCATGACTCAAACATGGGTCGAGATTCACAGATCCATCCGATGCCTGTAAAGTGCAGGAGAAGACACGCCTATGAGAATGGAATCCAAGAAACGAGCGCTCGACAAGATCTACAAACGGCGGGACCGGTATGACATCCCCGAATGGCAACGACAGGAGGTCTGGAGCACCTCCAAGAAGCAGAATCTGATCGACACGATCCTCCGCGGCTGGAAGCTCCCGAAGTTCTACTTCCAGAGGCTCTCGGCAGATCCGGAACAATTCGAAGTCGTGGATGGGCAACAACGTCTCGCGACGATCTTCGAATTCTTCGACAATGAGCTTCCGCTTGCAGAGAAGTCCGCAAAGGAGTTCGGCGGGACGTACTATAAGGATCTTCCCGACAACCACACGGACGCGTTCGATGACTACGAAGTAGAATTCGATGAACTTGAGGACGCCCCTGAAGCGGAGGTCAAGGAGTTCTTCCAGCGTCTTCAGGAAGGTCTGCCACTCACCAGCAGCGAGAAGCTCAACTCCTCCCACAGCAAACTTCGGGACTTCGTCAAACAGCAAACGAAGCATCCGTTCTTCGGCCGAATCAGCGCCTCGGACAAGCGGTACGGGCATTTCGATATTCTCGCGAAGGTCGCAGCGATCGAGCTGGATGGAATCGAGCTGGGGCTCCGATACGACGATCTCCGAGCCGTGTTTGAGAGCCAAGCGGCGTTCTCGGCGAAGTCGAACGTGGCGAGACGCCTGGAAGGGACTCTGGGATTCGTCAACGAGGGTTTTGCCGACGAACAGGCAAGACTCCTTCGAAACAAGACCGTTGTCCAGGCATTGCTTACGTTCGTCTGTCGATTGGTCCGGTCCGAGAAGATGGCGGGGCAGGAATCACGGGTCGCCCAGTTTTTCGAGACGTTCTTGAAGGAACTGCGACGGCAGGTCGAACTCGGGCAACGATCCACGGATCTGGATTACCTGCGTTTCCAGCGAACGATAAACGCGAACATCAAGTCCGGTGCAAGGATTCGGCAGAGTATCCTCGTCCGGAAACTACTTGGCTTCGATGCTTCCTTCGCAGAACTGATGGATCCGGACACGATCGTAGAGAGCGGTTTCGCAAGTGCAATGCGCGAGGACGGGGCAGAAATAGTGCGCCTGATTGCGGACTTGAACGCGCGGTACTCCGCGGAGAAGGGCGTCGATCTCTTGAAGGCGACTGCGAAGACCGCTGCGGCACAGGGCCGGATCGGGCTCCCGATCCGGGACTATGATGGATACAAGGTCTTTGTCGATGACCTGTATTTCATATTCTGGGAGGGCGTCGGCAATCGCCTGGAAGGGAAAACGCCGGATTCGCTCAAGGATATCAACACGCTACGGACGGAACTGCGGCACGACACGGATCACGGTGACGCCGGCAAGGTCAGAGCGAAGAAACAGAAGGGTGGTGTCGTGTTTGGGAGGTACAGCGGCGTTCCTTCTCCGGCAGGGTTGGAGCCTGAGAGATTTGCGGTGGTCCAGGCAAACATCCTGCAGGCAATCATGAAGGATCTGCGAGCGCTGGCGTGGTAATCGGATAGGAAGTCCTTGGCGGTTGCCTGGTGACGAGGAAGGGAGATGAACGGTGGTGCGAAGTCGACGGCATCCAGATCAGGACGGGGCCGTTGAAAAGCTCGTCGGGATCTGGATCCGGGTCTCGACCGAGGATCAGGCCAGGGGGGAAAGCCCCGAGCACCACGAGAAGCGCGCCCGGATGTACGCCGAGGTGAAGGGCTGGCGTGTCCGCGAGGTGTACCACCTCGAAGCGATGTCCGGGAAGTCGGTCATGGGCTATCCCGAGACCGAGCGGATGCTGGAGCACATCCGAGCTGGCCACATCACCGCCCTCGTCTTCTCGAAGCTCGCCCGGCTTGCTCGAAACACGCGCGAACTTCTTGAGTTCGCGGATATCTTTCGTGATCACGACGCGGATCTCGTTTCCCTGTCCGAGGCGATCGACACCTCCACCCCGGCCGGCCGGCTCTTCTTCACGGTCGTCGCCGCCATGGCCCAGTGGGAGCGGGAGGAGATAGCGGAGCGGGTCGCGGCCTCCGTTCCCGTCCGGGCAAAGCTCGGCAAACCCCTCGGGGGCGCCGCGCCGTTCGGGTATCGGTGGGACAACCGGGAGCTGGTCCAGGATCCCAAGGAAGCCCCGATCCGGAAGCTCATGTACGACCTCTTCCTGGAACACAAACGCAAGAAGGCCGTCGCGCGTCTCCTCAACGAACGCGGATACCGGACTCGGAACGGCTCCAAGTTCACCGACACGACCGTGGACCGGCTCCTCCGCGACCCTCTTGCCAAGGGAACTCGAAGGGCCAACTACACCAAATC
The DNA here is from genome assembly GCA_964575675.1 of uncultured bacterium. Lineage (GTDB taxonomy): Bacteria > Eisenbacteria > RBG-16-71-46 > CAIMUX01 > VGJL01 > CAZNRY01. Next base: position 814 of record CAZNRY010000230.1, on the reverse strand, counting down.
CCTCGGCCAGAAGAAGCACTGGAAGTTCAAGCCCGAGGACGAGTGGGTCCTGACCTCGGTCGAGCCGATCGTCTCCGAGGAGGTCTGGACGGAGGTGAACGGCATCCTCAGCGAGGGCCGGGAGAACGGGAAGCGGACGGGCAGGCGTCCGGTCCAGCTCTTCTCAGGCTTCGTCGTCTGCTGTTGCGGCCAGAAGATGTACGCCCTCTCGAACAGCCCGAAGTACGTCTGCCAGAAGTGCCGCAACAAGATCCCGCTCGACGACCTGGAGGCCGTCTTCGCCGAGCAGCTCCAGGGCTTCGTCCTGTCGCCGGAGGACGTCGCGAAGCACCTCGGCCAGGCCGACGAGGAGATCAAGGCGAAGGAGGAGGTATTGCGCACCCTCGAGACCGAGCGCGACCGGGTCGCGTCCGAGATGGAGAAGGTCTACCGCGCCTACATCGCCGACGAGATCACGGTCCAGGGCTTCGGTCGGGTCCACCGGCCCTTGGAGGAACGGCTGAAGCAGATCGAGGACGAACTGCCCCGGCTTGAGGCCGAGGTCGATTTCCGGAAGATCCAGATCCTCTCCCAGGACGAGATCCTCTCGGAGGCCCGGGATCTCTATTCCCGCTGGTCCTCCCTCTCCCCGGAGGAGAAGCGGCAGATCATCGAGGCCGTCGTCGAATCGGTCGTCATCGGCCAAGGGGACGTCGATATCCACCTCTCTTACCTCCCTTCCTCTTCCTCCGAAATCGCTGCAAATAGGCAACACAACTCCAGGGATTCATCGCCTTCATCGACCTGCGACAAAGGGGTCCATTGCCTGCGGAAA
>CAZNRY010000229.1:0-4592 GCA_964575675.1 uncultured bacterium | reverse complement strand
TTCTCCACAGCGCCTGCATTGCTTGAAGAACTCCGGATCCGCCAGCGCCCGCTGTTGCGCGTCTTTCACCTCATCATCGTTTGGTGTTCCAACCCATGACTGATACGCTTCCCAGCAAAGATCCTGTTCGTGAGGACCATGCCATTCCACGACAGCAACCTCCAGAGCAGTGCCCTCTCCCGTTTCCCGAGTACGCATGAATGCATCGATGAGCTCGGCGTCGGGCGACCCGATCAATGCCTCTCTCAATATCGCCTTGAGTTGATCGCGTAATGAACTCGCCTGCCGCTCGGCCTCGTCGAGCCGGGCCAGCAGTTCTTCCGGATCGCCGTAATCATCGGCAACCGTGTGAGGATTTTTGATGTCGAGGTTGTACCCGCGAGTCTTGACGTCCTCAATGGTAATCCGCCAGGCATTTTCATTCTCGACGCGATCGGCCCTGTCCGCCCCACCCCACCATTCGATGCACGGCTTGAAATGTTCCATGCGGATCGGTCTGGTCATCGAGTACGCCTTCTGCCCTTCCGGCACCCGATGCTCGTAGAACCAGATCTCCTTCGTCGGTTCGCCCTTCTCGAAGAAGAGCAGGTTGGTTCCGATGGATGCATACGGCTTGAAGACGCTATTGGGCAGGCGAACGATCGTGTGAAGATTGCACTCCTCCAGGAGATGCTCCTTCAGCCGTGTCTTGACCCCCTCCCCGAAAAGCGACCCGTCGGGCAGAACAACCGCAGCCCGGCCACTGTGCTTTAGCAGGCGGATGATCAACGCCAGAAAGAGATCGGCGGTTTCCCGAGTGCGAAAGTGCGCGGGGAAGTTCGACTCGATGCCATCCTCTTCCCGACCACCGAACGGGGGATTCGTGAGGACGATGTCGACGCGATCGGAGGCGGTGTAGCTGACGTAGGGCCGCGCAAGCGTGTTGTCCCGCCGAACGAATCCAGGGACCTCGATCCCGTGCAGGAGCATGTTGGTAACGCAGAGCATGTGCGGCAGCTGCTTCTTCTCGACGGCTCGCAACGCCCCCTGCATTTCCCGTTCGTCCTCGACCTTCTTCACATACCGGTCGCGCATGTGGCGGATGGCGCAGGTGAGGAAGCCCCCCGTCCCGCAAGCCGGGTCGAATAGAAGTTCGCCGGGATGGGGGTCGATGCGATCCGTCATGAACGCCGTCACCGCGCGGGGAGTGTAGTACTCGCCCGCGTTACCGGCGCTTTGCAAGTCGTTGAGGACCTGCTCGTAGATGTCGCCAAAGTGCTGACGTTCGGAAAGATTGTTGAAGTCGATCCCGCTGATCTTGTTCACAACCTGCCGCATGAGCTGGCCGGACTTCATATAGTTGTACGCGTCCTCGAATACCTCGCGCACAACGCGGCGACGGGGGCCTCCGGGGCCCGAGCTGGAAAGTTCCTTTAGTGTAGGGAACAACTCGCCATTTATGAAGGTGAGGAGATCGTCTCCCGTTACTCCTTCGGGGTTTGCAGCCCATTGACGCCATCGGAACTTTTCGGGGATAGGCGAACGGTATCCAGGAGTCATGACCTCGAGTTCCTGGTCCTGGTCGTCGATGATCTTCAGGAAGAACATCCAGCAGAGCTGGGAGATGCGCTGGGCGTCGCCATCGACGCCGACATCCTGCCGCATGATGTCCTGGATGGATTTGACGATAGTGCGAACGGACATAGTTTATGCAACTCCTTCGTAGAGGGCGTTCTGCATTTCGTGGACCGCCTGCTCGAAATCACCGCGCGTGCCGAACTCCTTGATGAGTTGAAGGGGGGTCCCCATCGCGTCGAATGGCGCGATCTGGAGGATTCGCGGATCGTCGAGGTTCATAACGCCCTCATCCTGATACTTCTCCAACAAGGCATTCAGGATGGCACGGGACTGCGGTCCATACTTCGTAAAGATGTCGCGCTTCCGGACGTTGTCGGCCCGCTCGCGCCGGGTCAACGGCGGCTGGTCGAAAGCCACGTGACAGATCAAGTCGAACGGATCGAGGTCCTTACCGATGTCTTCGTACATCGGACCGAATGCGAGCCCCTCAGCCTCCAGTTCCTCGATGACCGCCTGTTTCCGATCGGCCGACTTCCACCGCTTCAGGAAATCGTCCAGACTTGAGAACCGTTTGGTCAGCGCCTTTTTCGTGAAGTCGCGCAGGCTCTCGGTGACGAGCTTTCCATACTCATCGAGGTATTCGATCCGCTCGGCAATGATCAGGGCCCCTACCCCATCGACATAGATCTTTTGACGCTTCTCCCGCTCGACCGGCGACGTAATGTCAGGAGGCGGACCATCAACGATGATCTCGTCCTCGGCAGGGGTGGGCGGAATCGGGTCTTCATCGTCACCGACAGGCGGCACATCGTCCGGAGGGGACACCGGGTCGCCACCGCGCGGTTCGTAGATCTGGACCGGCTCCCCGTCGAATTCCGGATCGGCAAAGTGGTTCGTCGCACCACGGAAATCAATCAGGGTGAAGTAGAACTTCTTCGTGTCCTCGTGAACGCGGGTGCCGCGTCCGACGATCTGCTTGAACTCGGTCATGGAGCCTACGGACCGGTCGAGCACGATGAGGCGGCAGGTCTGGGCATCAACGCCAGTGGAGAGTAGGCGAGAGGTCGTGACCAAGACGGGATACTTCGACTCAGGGTCGATGAAGTTCCCCAGCTGCGCCTGCCCCTCGGCGTCGCTTCCCGTAATGCGCATGACGTAGCGTGAATTCGCGTCGCAGAGATCCTTGTTCTCGTTGACCAGCGCCTGCCGCATCCGGGCGGCGTGCTCCTCGTCCACGCAGAAGATGATGGCCTTCTGAAAGCGATCCCCACTCTCCCGGAGGAACTCGGACACCTTGCAGGCAACCAGTTTCGTCCGGTCGTCGATCACGAGAGTCCGATCATAATCCTTCTGGTTGTAGATGCGGTCCTCAACCTCGTTCCCGTCCCGATCCACGGTCCCCTTTTCCGGACGGTACCCCTCCACATCCCGGTCAATGTGGACCTTGATCACCTTGTACGGAGCGAGGAAGCCGTCACGGATCCCCTGCCGTAGCGAATAAGAGTAAACGGGAGATCCGAAGTAGTTGATGTTCGAAACGTATTTCGTCTCCTTCGGAGTGGCGGTGAGGCCGATCTGGGTCGCGCTGGAGAAGTAGTCGAGAATTTCACGCCACGCGGCATCGTCCGCCGCACTCCCCCGATGGCACTCGTCGATGACGATGAGGTCGAAGAAGCCGGGGGAGAACTCGCGGAACAGCTTCTGGCGTTCCTCGGGGCCAGTGATGGCCTGATAGAGACCGAGATAAACCTCGTACGCCGTGTCGATGCGGCGCTTCTTATCAAGGGCCGTGGTGAGTTCAACCTCTGTCCCATCGGCTCGTTCGATCGTTTTGGCGCTCGTGCTGAGCTTCGCCATCACCGGTCCGAAAGGCCGGAAGTCGTTCACCATCGTCTGATCGATCAGGACGTTCCGGTCGGCAAGGAAAAGGATCCGTTTCTTCCGCCCTGCCTTCCACAACCGCCAGATGATCTGGAAGGCGGTGTAGGTCTTACCCGTCCCCGTCGCCATGACGAGAAGGATCCGGTCCTTCCCCTTGGCGATCGCTTCCATGGCAGCGTTTACAGCGTTGACCTGGTAGTAGCGGGGCGCCTTCCCGCTTCCTTCGTCGTAGTAGTCCTGGAGGAAGAGGGCTTCCTCCTCCGGCACGAGACCTTTCCAGGCACGATATCGAGCCCAGAGGTCGGCAGGTGACGGGAACGCATCGAGGGTTAGGGTCGCTTCCTTCTGCTCGCTCTTCCCCGTCCGGTCGTAGAAAACGAAGCCATCGCCATTTGAAGAAAAGACGTACGGGATGTTGAGCGCTTCGGCATACTCCAGCGCCTGCTGGATACCATCGCCTACGCTGTGGTTATTGTCTTTCGCCTCGATCAGCGCGATCGGGATGTTGGGCTTGTAATGGAGGATGTAGTCCGCGCGCTTCGCCTTGCCCCGCGTGACAAGCTTCCCGCGCACGATGATTCGACCCTTCGTGAAGCTAACTTCCTCACGAATCTGCGACAACACATCCCAACCGGCCCGTTGCACGGCAGGCGTGATGAATTTCGTGCAGATATCGCGTTCGGTAAGCCGCTTTTTATCCACGTATTTCCTTCACATGCTTCATGCCGCCCTGGAATCCCCCGGCGGACGGATCAGGCTCTCGGCCGGGATGCCAAGTTCGCGATGAAGACGCCAGGCCATTTTCATCGTCAGCGGACGCTTCCGGTTCAACACCTCGTAGACCCGGTTGCGCCGGCCGATGATCGGCTCCAGATCCTTGGGGAAAAGACCCATCTGCTCCATGCGAAATTTGATCGCCTCAACCGGATCGGGAAGGTCGAGCGGGAAATGTTTCCGTTCGTATGCCTCGACCAGCGTGACGAGGACGTCGAGCCGCTCCCCCTTCTGCGACTTCGGGGCGGCGTCCATCAGCGTCTCGATCTCTTTGAGCGTCCGGCGGTAGTCCGCCTTGGTCCTGATGGGCAGGATTTCCATGGCTCCCCCTTTCACACGGTCTGCGCGTCGATCGCATCGTACCGCGCGTGGGTCCCAAT
>CAZNRY010000228.1:0-4592 GCA_964575675.1 uncultured bacterium | reverse complement strand
CGGCGCAGGGCGCGTGCTGCGACTTCTTGACCGGCGCCTGCACGATCACGACCGAAGCTGCTTGTGGCTTCACGTGGTTGGGTTCTGGCGTGCCGTGCAACCTGACGACCTGCCCGGTTCCTCCGCCTCTCGGCGCGTGCTGCGATCCGAGCAACGGCCTGTGCTACTACATCACCGAGGTCGAGTGCCCGGTCACGTTCGTTTGGCATCCCGAGTGGACCTGCCAGCCGAACTACTGCCCGATCCCGGCCCCGACCGGTGCCTGCTGCAACTTCGCGACGGGCGCCTGCACGATCACGACCCAGACCGAGTGCGCCTTCACGTGGCTCGGCCCGGATACGATCTGCAGCCCGACGACCTGTCCGGTGCCTCCGCCTATGGGCGCCTGCTGCGACCCGCTCACGGGTACCTGCAGCTACGTCCAGCAGGCCCAGTGCCCGACGGGTTGGACCTGGCTCGTCGGCATCGCGTGCACTCCGACGAATCCGTGCCCGCCGCCGGTTCCGACCGCCGTGTGCTGCGATCCGCTCGGCAACTGCACGATCACGACGCAAGCGAACTGCCAGCCGCCGAGTGTCTGGCATCCCGAGTACACGAGCTGCGTTCCGAACTACTGCCCGCCGCCCGTTCCGACCCGGAACTCGACGTGGGGCCAGATCAAGTCGATCTACCGCTAGTCCTTCACGGGACTAACTGAACGGGTGAAGGCCCGCTTCCTTCGGGAAGCGGGCCTTCACTGTTTGGGTGCGCGGAATCGCCGATCGCCGCGCGATGCTACGAGGTTCGGTTCATCCCCAGGGCATGGAAGACGATCGCCCCGGCCGCCGCGACCCCGAACGACTCGACGGCCGGCGCCATCGGGATTCGTATGGAAGCGTCGCATGCCGCGCGGGCACCGGGCTCGAGCCCCGTTCCCTCCCGACCCAGGATCAGGGCCGTGGGCCGGTCGAGTCGCAGGTCCGCCAAGGGCAGCGCGCCCCGCGGGTCGAGGGCGAGGAGTCGATAGCCCCCGCGCTTCAGGGTCTCCCACAAGGGGGATGCCGGTTGATCGGGGCAAAGGGGAAGGCGGAGGCACGCGCCCATGGATGCGCGTACGGCGCGCGAATGGAACGGATCGCAAGTCCCTTCGGTCGTGATGGCGCCGGTCAACCCGGCGGCCAGGGCCGTCCGGATCAGGGCGCCGACATTCGTCGGATCCTGCAACTGATGGAACACGGCAAGCGCGAAGGGGGTGTTCTCGCGAGGCGCCGCGAGGAGATTCGCGAGGTCATGACGCGGGCGTTCGAAGATGCCGATCGCGCCCTGGGCAGTCGTGAGCGTCGAGATCGCCTGCAGAACCGCGGGAGCCGCAAAATTCAACCGGGCGTCGTACTGGGAAGCTGCCGCGCGAATCGTATCGGCCTGCGGATCGTCCGGGTCGAGGAAGATCGCGCGCGGCGGAAGGCCGGCGTCGAGGGCCTCGCGGACGATCTTCGTCCCGTCGGCGATGAACACGCCCTCGCTGCGGGCGAGGCGTAGATCGCGCGCGAGCCTCCGCGCTTCCTGGACCCGTGGGTTCTGCCGGGACCGCAAGACTTCGTGCACGATCTTCTCAGGCACCCTTGGAGAGGATTTCCTCGATCAACTTGCGAACGAGGACGGGGTCGACCTCATCCTTGTGGGACTTCATCACGACGCCGATAATGCGGCCCGACTGTCCCGGATCGGTGACGCCGCTCTGGGCAATCGCCTCCTCGACGATCTTGCGCGTCGCGTCCTCGTCCAGATGCTTCGGCAGGTAGTCGGAGAAAAAATCGACCTCCCACTTGATCTTCTCGATATGCTCGCGCCCCGCGTCCCCCGCCTTCTCGAATTCATGGATCGACCGCGAGAGCTGCTTCACGTAGGTTGCGGCGACCTCGCGAACGATTGCGTCGGTCAGCTCGCCCTTAAAACCGGGCGAGGTCCGCTTCTCGATCAACTTGGCCTTGAGCATCCGAAAACAATCGGCGCTGCGCAGATCGCGCGCCTTGATCGCTTCGTGGAGTTTCTGCTCGAGCGATTCATACAAACTCATCTGTGCCTCCGCGCTCCCTGAAATGATCCCTGGCCGGGATCCAGCACCGTCTCAATCAGCGCCCCGCACCCGCGTGTGCGGATGCCTTTCCACCTCTTCCCCGGCGTCCGGGTGGGGACGCCTCGGACGGATCGCACCCCTTAGGGTAGTATACGCGGGAGACGATCCCGGCGTGGAGGTCGACCCACCGGGCGACGAAAGGGAAGTCGCAATGGCAGAAAGACGCGTTGGAAGCCGATGCGGACGGAGCTTTCCGGGGGACCTGCGGCGCGCCGGGCGCGCGCCGCTCATCCTCGCCGGTTTTCTCATTCTTCTCTTGGGCCCCGCGTGCGGGCGGAATCGGGCAGATCGGGAGTCCATTCCCCAGCCTCTGGGGGGCGGATCGAGCTTCTTGACCCTGCTCGATGAGGCGATGCGTCGGGCCGATCCGCAGGGGGCGGTCCTTGTCGTTCTCTGGACGACCGATCAGGAACCGCCCGCGGCCCTCGATCGGATCGCAAAGGATTGGAATCGCTATGGGTTGATTCCGATCGGCGTCTGTCTCGATCTCGTGGCACCGGCCGACCCGGCCAGGTCGGAGGTGGGGAGTGCATCGCGCGAGGCCGCGATCGCCCGTGTGCGGTCTTGGGAACGCTCCCACAAAGGGGGAATCCGGGGCATGATCTTCGAAGGGGACGCAGGAGTCCTCGCGCGGAGTTTGGATCTCGCCCGATCGGTTCCTTCCGTCGCGCTCCTGAGCGCGCAAGGGGCCGTTCTATGGTCGCGCGAGGGCTTCGGCGGGCTCGATGAGCTCGAAGCGATGCTGAACCTCCACCTTGGCCAACCACCCCTCGCCCTGGCCGGATGGACAACCCGGGGTGCCTCCGCGCCGGCCAAAGGGCGCCCTAGTGCACGAGGGCCAGCAGAAGCGGCAGGATGACGATGCCGGCCAGGGTTGTGAGCAGCACGGCCGAAGAGACGCTCTCCGCGTCCCGTCCCGCCTTCTGGGCGAGCACCACGTTGACCATCGCGGAGGGGAGCAGCGCATAGAGGAACAGGACCTTGCGGAGGAGTCCCTCGGGACGGAGGAGAATCAGGGTGACGGCGAGCCCCGCCGCACCGCTCGCATAGCGCAGAAGCATCGCGGCTGCGGCAGGCCGAACCGAGGTCAGGCGGGCCCGGGAGAGGGAGTCTCCGAACAGGAAGAGCATCACGGGAACGCCGGCCGCTCCGGCGAGGCGCGGGACCCTCATCACGATCTCCGGGGGCTGTACGTGCAGCACGCGCAGCGCCACCGCCGCGATGGTCGCCCAGAGCGCCGGCTCCCGCAGCGCTTCCCGCGCCTTGCCCCCTCCGTGGAGGATCAGGATGCCGACGGTGAAAATCGCGAGGTTCGTAACGGTGTAGCTCAGCACACCGAGCGAGAGTCCCTCCGTGCCGAAGTTGGCGAGGAGAAGGGGGAAGGGGAGATTGGCCGAGTTGACGAACGCGATCGGAAGGAGCAGCTCCCGGCGGTCGCGCCATCCAACCATCCGCAGGCCAATCCAGCCAATCAGCAGTCCGGATCCGATTTGGATAAGGGTGGCGACGGTGACCGCCATGAGCTCCCGCGCCTCGATCCGCGAGTCGATGATCGCGGAGAATGTGAGGCAGGGGACGAAGATGTGCATCCCAAGACGCAGCATCGAAGCGAGGTCCGGGCGCAGGCGGCGCGCGTAGAGCCAGGCGATCGCAACGACGCCGAAGACCTCGACCACCGAGGAGAGAACGGTCCGGAGGTTTTCGTTCATGCGGCCAAGCGCGCTGTTGTGGGAACGGGGCGCATGAAGGATAGACTAGCGGGGCCGGCGTCGGGTGCAACCCGGAAGCTTCTGCGAGATGGGCCGGGGCGCACCCGCGCATGGAGCTTGTCGAATCGACTTGGATGGAGGTGAACGTGGCCACGCGGCGGCTTTTCGATGAGAACCCCCACTGCTGCGCGTTCGACGCCCGAGTCGTGGCGATGCGGCACGATGTACCGCTCACGGACCCAGGCTCTGAGGATGTGGGGCCCGGCGTGGATTCCTCCCGCGCCCCGGACCTCTCGGGAGGGCCGTGGGTCTCCCTCGATGCCACGGCGTTCTTTCCGGAGGAGGGGGGACAGCGCGCCGACCGCGGCCATCTCTCCGGTATCGCCGTCGATCGCCTCATTATCGATCACGAGGGAACGATCTGGCACCATCTCGAGCGGGATCCGGGATGGGCGATCGGCCAGGGGATCTCGGGCGACATCGATCCGCTCGACCGCCGCGACCACCGGCAGCAGCACAGTGGCCAGCACATCCTCTCGAGGGTCATCACCGAACGCCTCGGCGCGGCCACGTGCTCATTTCACATGGGCGATGAGGACTCGACCATCGACATCGACGATGACGGCCGGCCCGATCTTCCGCCTGTCGTCGAGATCGAGCATCGGACGAATGCAATCGTGATGGACCGCTTGGCAGTCATCATCATCAAGGAAACCCGCTCCGGGGATCAGCCCCCTCGGAGCGGCTCACGTGAAGGTATGCAAAAC